>NZ_CAXAPL010000038.1:0-59665 GCF_963970845.1 Pseudomonas sp. RA_105y_Pfl2_P56 | reverse complement strand
TCTTCGCCTCCATCGACTACACCCTCGGCGCCAATGTCGAGAACGTGTTGCTCACCGGCACTGCCAACCTCAACGGTACCGGCAACGAGCTGAACAACCGCATGACCGGTAACGATGGCAACAACACCCTCGATGGCGGCCTGGGTGCTGACACCATGATCGGTGGACTGGGCAACGACACCTACATCGTCGACAACGCCGGCGACACCGTCATCGAAACCAGCACTTTGGCCAGTGAAATCGATACCGTACGGTCGTCGGTGAACTGGACTCTGGGTGACAACCTGGAAAATCTTGAACTGACAGGCAGCAGCAACCTCAACGGTACCGGTAACGCCCTGAACAACACATTGACTGGCAATGACGGCGACAACCTGCTCAACGGCGGAGCCGGCAATGACATTCTCATCGGCGGTCTGGGCACCGATACGCTGACGGGTGGTTCAGGTGCTGACACCTTCGTGTTCAACGCCTGGAACGAAACCGGTACTGGCAATCTGCGCGACGTCATCACCGACTTCAACAGCCTGCAAGGCGACAAGATCGACCTGACGAAATTTGATGCCAACCTGCTGGATGCCAGTTTCAATGGTTTCTCTTTCATCGGTGCAGCCGATTTCACCGGCGCAGGCCAACTGCGCTTCGTCGACCACATGCTGTCGGGTAACGTCAGCGGCAACGCCGGTGCGGACTTCGAGATCCAGCTGGTGGGTGTGAACAGCTTCAGCGCCAACGATCTGGTGGCCTGATACAACGGCTACCCGACCTGCTCGCAGGTCGGGACACCCACAAAAACGCCCCGATTATTCGGGGCGTTTTTGTGGGTCTCGATAAGCCGTAGCGCTAGGTCAAAACACCCAATTCCTTAGCCCGCGCCACCGCCTGCGTGCGTCGCTCAACCCCTAACTTGCTGTTGATATGGCTGGCGTGGGTTTTCACCGTATGCAGTGAAATGAACAATTGCTCGCTGATTTCCTGATTCGAGCAACCCTGTGCGATCAGGCGTAGCACTGCCAGCTCGCGGCTGCTGAGTTGTTCGGTGGCGCCGGACTCAACTGCCGGACGGGCTGTAAGCGGCGGGAAGTGCTCCAGCAATTGTTGCCCGGATAACGTCGGTGAAGTCTGTAACTGTCCGCGCACCCAGTCCGCGTGTTCCTTCACCAAGCTATCGAACGGCTGCAGCACGCCCCCCGCCGCCGCTTCCAGCGCCTGATTCAATGCCTTGCGCGCTTCCGGCTCTCGCCCACCCGCCAGCAGCAACGCAACCTTTTGGGTCAACGCCATCACGCTGAGCAACTGACGACCGGTTTGCTGACCATTTTCATGCAGCACGTTCAAGCGCCCTTCGGCGAGCATCGGCTGCCCTTTAATCACATCGAGCAGCGCCTGTTGCAACTCAACATGCAACGGCAACTGTGGATGAAATTCCGGCGGAGCCGCGGCGCGTTCGCCCGTGTACGTCTGGCCCAGTCGCGCCAGCCAGGCTTCAGCCAGATCAGTACGACCCTGCGCCAGCCAGAGTTCACATTTGACCAGCGTGATCATCGCCAGATAGTAGATGGGCGGCACGTCCCAGATGTGCATCAGGCGTTCGGCTTCGGCGAGTTCGGCAAAGGCTTTGGCGAATTCGCCGCTCGCGCCGTCCAGGCGTGCAATCACGCAGTGACCGATCAACACGCTGATGTCACGACAGGCGCGCGCCTCGCCAATACCAGCCAGTAACCGCGCGCGCGCGGCCTGTGGCTGCAAGCGCATCGCCAGCAGAAAACCTTCGTACAGCGTCAGCCGTGCGCGCACCGCGTACAAGCGTTGCGGTGACAGGCCACGCAGGCGTTCCAGGCCCTGATGCACTTCATCCAGTGCCCGCAGGATTTCGCCGCGCGCCTGCAACACGCGGGCGCGGTCGTAATGCGCCAAGGCTTCGAAGAGGGGATTGCCGACGCGTTGCGCCAGCTCAAGGGATTCGCGGTTCAGGCCACGGGCACGCCACAGGTCGCCGTCAGCGATTGCCAGATTGGACAAGGTCGACAAACACATCAGCCGTTGGCCATAACGCTTGGCCGGCAGGCTCTCCAGCGCTTCGGTGCAATACCTGAGGGTTAACTCTCGATGGCCGCGGCCACGGGCAATGATTCCGCTCAGCGCCAGCCATTGCGCCAGCATCGACTTTTGCGCCGTGGCGGACGGGGCCGGCAGGAAACGACTCAAGTGGCTGGACAACTCTTCGGCCGCGTCGAGCTGACAGGCCAGCCCAAGCGCCCAGCTATAAAGGACGATCAAGCGCGGCGTGCTGATCAGCAGGCTATCAGGCAAGTCCATTTTCCAGCGCAGCAGCATGCCGACGTTTTGCTCGGCAAGCAGTTGTTCTTCTGAAAGGTTCTGTACCAGATTCGCCGCCACATCGAGGTGACCGGCGCGCAAGGCCTGTTCCACCGCTTCGTCGAGCAGGCCCTGGGCATTGAACCAGCGACAGGCACGCAGGTGCAGCGTGGCGGTCGGCACCATCGCCTGGGCAATCGGCCGGCTGCGCAACAAATCGGAAAACAGATGATGATAGCGATACCAGTGCCCGTGTTCGTCCAGCGGTACCAGAAACACCTGATGCGCCAGCAGGAAACGCAGGATCTCGGCACTGTCATGGGCTTCACGCACCGCATCGCAGAGTTCGCTGCAAAAGCGTTCCTGCGGGGCAGTGTCGTAGAGAAACGCCTGCACTTCGGTGGGCAGACAATCGATGACTTCTTCAAGCAGATAGTCGCGGATCAGCCCTTCCCCGCCGTTCAGTGCCTGAGGCAAAGCGGCATCGCCACCGGCTTCGGACACCGCCAGTAGCCAGAAACGCAATCCCGCCACCCAGCCTTCACTGCGCAGGATCAGATTCTCCAAGGCTTCGCCGCGCAGTGAAGTGCTGTGGCGATCAAGTAACGTCAGGGCTTCGTCGTGGGTCAGGCGCAGATCCTGCTCATGCAGTTCAAGCAATTGCCGGGACAGGCGCAAGCGCGCCAGATGCCAGTCCGGGCGCTGCCGACTGGTGACCATCACCAGCAAGCCGTCGGGCAAGTGATTGAGGAAAAACTGCAGGCAACGGTCCAGGACCGGCCCTTGGGCGAGATGGTAATCGTCGAGCACCAACAGCAATGGACTCAGCGGATCGAGGTGCAATGCCAGCTCATCGAGCAGACCGTCGAGCCACTCTTCGAAGGCGAAGGGCTGATGGCGTTGACGCATTTTCAGCAGGCCGAGTGCGCGACTGCCCAATTGCGGAAAATAATCCTGCAAGCCTTCGAGCAGGCGCTCGAGAAACCGCCCAGGGTCACTGTCGCGAGGGCTCAAACCCAGCCACAGGCTTTGCCAGTGCGCAGGCAGGCTCTGGCAGAACTCCACCGCCAACGAGCTTTTGCCGAACCCGGCGGGAGCGCTGACCAGCAACAGCCGTCCACCGAGCCCCGCTTGCAGGCGCTCGCAAAGGCGTGGTCGCAACACATAGCCATCAGGCAGCGGCGGGCGAAAAAAACGCCCGGCCAGTGCCGCGACAGCAACGCTTGCGGGACCCGGAAGTGGGGACAGATCAGTCATGGCCGGCTCTTGTTCGAATTGCAGTTGGCGGCGTTGCAGATGTCCGCAGACTAGCCTTAAACGAACCGGTTATGAAGGTTGCTGCTACAAATGGCTACAAAAAAGCTACAGACAAAAAAACGCCCCGAACCGGTCGGGGCGTTTTCACGAGGATGCGGCCTCGCTTTACAACGGTTTAGCGAACACCCTCCTGGCGCAAAGCGGCAGGGGTGAAGTCGCTGGTGGTGGCGGTGAAGCCGAAGTCATAGGCCTGCTTCTCTTCGTTCTTCATGCCCAGCGCCAGATAGCGGCCGGATTGCAGGTCGTAGAGCGTTTCCAGCGCGTACCACGGCACTTGCTTGTCGTAGTAGTTCTCGGCATGCGCCTCGGCTACGCGCCACAGTTGTCCACGACCGTCGTAGTGGTCGATGACGGCTGCTTGCCAGGTGTCTTCATCGATGTAGAAGTCACGCTTGGCGTAGATGTGGCGCTGACCTTCCTTGAGGGTCGCCACTACGTGCCAGACGCGACGCAACTCGTAACGCGCCAGATCCTGGTTGATGTGGCCAGCCTTGATGATGTCGGTGTATTTCAGTTTCGGATCGTCGAGCTTGTAGCTGTCGGAGGCGATGTACATCTCTTTCTTGCCTTCGAGTTTCCAGTCGTAGCGATCCGGCGCACCGTTGTACATATCGAGGTTGTCGGAGGTACGCAGACCATCCGCCGCAGTACCCGGACCGTCATAGGACACTTGTGGCGCGCGGCGCACACGACGCTGACCGGCGTTGTAGACCCACGCCGAACGTGGCTCTTTCACTTGGTCGAGGGTTTCGTGCACCAGCAGCACACCACCGGCCAGACGCGCCGGCGCGGTCACTTTCTGCTTGAAGTAGAAGAGGATGTTGCCAGGGTTCTTCGGATCGTAGTCCTTCATCTTGTCGCGAAACACGAACTGGTCCTGGAAGTACACCAGGCTGAACGAGCCGTTCGGCTGTGGCGTCGCCTGGGTCACCAGACGGGTCACGCTGCCGCCGCGATAGCGGGTGATGTGGTTCCAGATGACTTCCACGCCGCTTTTCGGGATCGGGAACGGTACGGCCGTTTCGAAGTTCTCCAGCCCGTTGCCGCCGGACACCAGATTGGTATTGGTGGCGTTTTTCTTGATCGCGGCAAACACGTCATCCGGCACGGTAGCACCGCGATGGGACGGGTAAACCGGCATCTTGAAGCTATCCGGGTAGCGCTTGAACATCGCGTACTGGCCCGGGGCGAGCTTGTCCTTGTATTGATCCACGTTCTGCGCAGTGATGGTGAACAGCGGTTTCTCACTTGCATACGGGTCAGACAGGAACCCCTTGCTGTCGACGGTGCCCGCATTCTTGGGCATCGGTTTCCAGGCAGGAATCGAACCGTCGGCATTACCGGCCATTTCGGCGCCCATCGGGGTCAGGCTCTTGCCCAGTTTGTCGGCTTCGGCAGCAGGCACCGCGGCCATGACACCGGTCGCCAGCAGCGACAGGCCCAGAACGCTGGCATGGAACAGACTCTTTGTTATTTTCATAAATTCGTTCGTCCTGAAATGCAGTGCTTAGAAGTTCACGCCGAAGCTGAGCGCTACGAAATCGCGGTCATCCACCGTGGTGTACTTGCCGTCGAAGAAGTTGGTGTACGCCAGGCTCGCGGTGTAGGTGTTCTGGTACTCGGCATCGACGCCCAGGCTGACGGCTTTGCGACCTTCCTCGAAGTTACCGCCAGGGCCTGGCGAGTAGCCGCTGACGTCATGAGACCAAGCCACGTTCGGCTTGAGGTTCACGCCAGCGAATACATCGTTGTATTCCCAGATGGCGCGACCGCGGTAGCCCCAGGACGCGGCAGTGGTGAAACCTTCGTTGGTGCAATTACGGCTGCGGTTGTTCTGCGGCGAACCTGGCCCCGCACCGTTGATGGTGCCGTTGTTGAGAATGTTGGCGCAGGTGTCGACGCCACCGGTGGCTGGCAGTTCGCCCGGGCCGTAGACCGGGTCACGGCCATAACGCTTGTCGGACTTGCTTTCCAGACCGCCCACGTAAGTCATGCCCACCTCACCCACCAGGGTCAGACGGCTGGCGCCCATCACCTGATCGAAGAAGTGCGTGAAGGTGGTTTGCAGTTGGGTGATTTCCTTGCGCTCGTAACCATGCAGATCCTGGCCCGGTACACCGTTTAGCAGCGACGCATTGCTGTACGGGCCGCCCAGCGGACGGACACCGGCGAACAGGATATCGGTAGAGTTCAGTTGTACCGGTGCGTTCGGCCGGTAGCTGATTTCACCGCTCCACGCCGTACCGGTAGGCAGGGTGGTGGAGAAACTCAAGCCGTAGAGACGGATGTCTTCAGGGTATTCGACAAAGTACTTCGAGTTACCCGCGACCAACAGCGGCCCCAGTGCACGAAATGCCGCGGGTAGTGCCGCCACGCCGTTATAGACCGATTGTGGCGCGCCCGTGGCGCTGAAGATCGGTGCACGGCTGTGGTAGTTCATGAAATAGGCACCGAATTCGGTGTCCAGCGGCTCGTACATGTAGCGGAACGACGCGCCCCACTGACCGCTGTCACGGGCATCGCGGTCGGCGCCACGGCGCACCAGAACCCCCTCTTCGTTGACATTGACCCCGTTGGCCGCCAAAGGCCCCAAGGCAATGCCCGGTATCTGCGAGCGCTTGTTCAAAACCCGCAGGTTGTCGGTGCAACCGTCGGCAATGATGTCCGGCTGAGCGAAGAAGGTGCCGCAGTTGTCGACGACGGTCTGGTCCCATTCCAACTGATAGAAGGCTTCGGCCGACAGGTTTTCGGTCAGGCTCTGGGACACGTAGAACATGTTGACCGGGATCAGGCCTTCCTTGATCTCGGCGCCCGGACGACGGAATGCAGACACGTCGATCGGGTTGATCGAGTTGATACCGCCGCCGATGAAGGTACTTTCACCCCAGCTTACGACCTGCTTGCCCAGACGCACGGAGCCTGGCTCATCGGCGATGGAGTAGTTGTGGTAGACGAAGGCATCGAGAATCTGCCCGCCCGAGGATTTGGCGCCCTCCTTGCGGTTGTTGTCGCTGATGTCCTTGAACTGGCGGCTTTCATCCTTGAGTTCGAAGTCGTACCAGTATTTGCCACGAACGAACACACCGGTGTCGCCGTATTTCAGTTCGAGGTCATGGATACCCTTGAAGATCTTCGAGAACGTCTCTCCGCTCTTGAAGTTGGCGTGACCGTCGTCAGATGTCTGGGACAGGCCGTGACCGCCGTTGTTGACGCCGATGAGGTTCTTGTTCGGCTGCTGAGTAGACCAACTGGCACCGATCGACAGGGACGAATCGAACTGGCCTTCGATTTCACCGACGTTGAAACTGACGCCGAATGCGGGCCCGGCGAGCGAAGAGGCAAGACTGACCGCCAGAGGCAGTTTCGCCCGGCGCCAGAACTGGTTTACTGAGGTCATCGACGCTACTCCATGTGCATTATTGTTATGGCAGTGAGTACTTTTAAAAACGCCTGAAGGACCGGCTGCCAAAGGCTGACCGAAATCACTCCAAAGATGCATCGCCCCGTTTTGTGCGTGTGCCCCGTTCTTAAAAATCCTTGAGTGGACTATAGCCAGCAGGTTGTAGAGCTTGATCCCTCTAAAGTGTGATTTGCAGCTGCCGGCCACTCTGGAACAGTCCTTTTGCCAGTCCGACACATGTCGGCACGGCAAGGATGGCTGATTTTTTCGATTTCACAAGCCAAGCGCTTGCTTGGGGGGCCTGGCGCGCCGTTTTCGGCGCGCCGGCGGACACTCAAAGTGTCGAAAGGAAGGTACTGTTGTTGGCCTGCCATTGGGTGATGTCGAGGCGGATGCGCTTCTTGTCGAGCTTGCCAACGCTGGTCTTGGGAATTTCGGTAACAAGGGCAATCTGGCTCGGAATCGCCCACTTGCTCAGGTGCCCCAATTCCACAAACGGCTTGAGGTGTTCCTTGAGCTCACGCGCCCCGATCTCGTGCCCTTCACGGATCACCAGCAGGGCAAACGGACGCTCCCCCCACTGCGGATCAGCGATGCCCACCACTGCTACTTCGCGTACCGCGACATGGCGGCTGATCAGGTCTTCGAGGTCCAGCGAGGAAATCCATTCGCCACCGGTCTTGATCACGTCCTTGATGCGGTCACGGATGTCGATCACGCCCATGCTGTCGAGCGTCGCCACGTCACCGGTGTGCAGCCAGCCGCCGGCCCAGAGCTCAGCGCCCTTCTGCGGCTCGTTGAAATAGCCTTCGGTCAGCCATGGCGCGCGCAATACCAGTTCGCCTTGAGTCTCACCGTCGGCCGGGAGGAAATTGCCCTCGGCGTCGATGATCGCGGCTTCCACCAACGGCCCCGGTACACCGGCCTTGATCCGATACGTGGTGCGCTCATCCTCGGTGCCGGCCATCAGCTCATCATTGAGATGTGCGCAGGAAACCAGCGGCCCGGTTTCCGACATGCCGTACGCCGCCGTGAGCTGAATGCCGCGCTCCTTGGCGTTTTCATACAAGGTGCGATTGAGTGCGCTGCCGCCAATGACGATTTTCCAGCCACCGAAATCGGTGCCTTGCGCGCCCTTGGCATTGAGCAGCATTTGCAGGATCGTCGGCACGCAGTGGGAGAACGTGACCTTCTCCTTGCGCCACAACTCCACCAGAAACTCCGGATCGTAACGCCCCGGGTAAACCTGTTTGAGCCCGAGCATGGTCGCCACATACGGCAGGCCCCAGGCGTGTACGTGGAACATCGGGGTGATCGGCATGTACACGTCGCTGGTGCCGAGCAGGCGCACGCTGTCGATGCAGCCCATGATCGTCGACACACCCATGGTGTGCAGCACCAGTTGCCGATGGGTGAAATACACGCCTTTCGGGTTGCCGGTGGTGCCGGTCGTGTAGAACGTGGTGGCAACCGAATTTTCGTCGAAATCCTGGAAGTCGTACTGCGGGCTCGCGGCGGCCAGCAGTTGTTCGTACTCGCCAACCAGATTCGGCAACTCGGCGGTTTTTTCCGGCAGGTCGGTGAGCAGCAGGGTTTTCTCGACGGTGGTCAGTTGCGGCGCGATGGCCTGATAGAGACCTGCAAACTCGCTGTTGACCAGCACAAAGCGGTCCTCGGCGTGGTTCATGGTGTAGAGGATCTGTTCAGGCGACAGACGCACGTTGATCGTGTGGATCACCGCGCCGATCATCGGCACGGCAAACATGCATTCCAGATAACGATGGCTGTCCCAGTCCATCACCGCCACGGTGTCACCGGCCTTGACGCCCGCCGCCGTCAGCACATTGGCCAGCCGCGCCACACGCTCGATCAGGGTCGGATAGCTGTAGCGCAACTGGTCTCGGTAGACGATCTCGCGGGTTTTCTCGTAACGGGCGCCGGACATCAGCAGCCGCTTGATCAGCAATGGATACTGGTAGGCCCCATCGGCCGGGGGAATGACGCGAGTCTGCAACATAAGAATCCCTTTTCTGACTGCACGGTGTTGGCGTAGAGATTTGTACTCTAAAACCCTTATACGCCAGCCAAATCAGCCAAAGGAATGATTTGCACAGCCGTACAAATGCTAGCTTTGCGCCAGCATTTGCCGGTTATCCATCGCCTAGTGCATCTCGGTGAACGCCAGCTTCACGCCGATAGCGATCAGCACCGCGCCCATGGTGCGGTCGAACCAGTGGCCCATGCGGGCGAAACCGGCGCGCACGCGCTGTTGGCTGAACAGCATCGCGACAAGGCAGAACCAGGTGGCGGTCGCGACGGCCAGGTAAACCCCGTAACCGGCCTGCACCGACAGCGGCGTATGCGGGTTGATCACCACAGTGAACAGTGACAGGAAAAACAGCGTGGCTTTCGGGTTCAGGCCGTTAGTCACAAAGCCTGAAGTGAACGCGCCGCGTGCGGTGCGCTCACCGGCTTCTTTGTGCAGATCATCGCTGACGGTTTTCGCCGGTTGCGCGCGCAGGGCCTTGAAGCCGATGTACAGCAAATAAGCCGCCGCCGCCCATTTCAACGCGTTGAACAACACGATCGACTGCGACACGATCAGGCCGATGCCGAGCAACGAATAGCCAACGTGCAGAAAAATCGCCGTGCCCACACCCAGCGCCGTCCATGTGCCGGCGCGGCGACCGTGGGTCACGCTCTCGCGCACCACCACGGCAAAGTCCGGGCCGGGGCTGGCGACGGCCAGCAAGTGGATCAGTGCAACGGTCAAGAACTCGGTCCAGTACATGGGGGCTCCTTTAGGCCAGGCGTAACGTTTTGTTTCATCTGATAGGCTCGGCAGATTACGCCTTCCGTTCACCGCACAAAAGGTACAGTTGATGACTAACTCGCGCCGCGCCGTATTCCTCGATCACCCTTCGCTGGATCTCGGCGATCTTGACCTCAGCCCTTTGCGCGCCTGCTTCACTGACTTGCAACTGTTCACCCAGACCCTGCCTGAACACGTCGCCGAACGCCTGCAAGGTGCCACCGTGGCCATAACCAACAAGATCCTGATCGACGACGCAGCGATGGCCGCCAGCCCGGAACTGAAACTGATCCTGATCACCGCCACCGGCACCAATAACGTTGATCTGGCCGCCGCCCGTGCTCACGGCATCACCGTGTGCAACTGCCAGGGTTACGGCACGCCATCGGTGGCGCAGCACACGATCATGCTGCTGCTCAATCTCGCCACGCGCTTGGCCGATTACCAGCAAGCGGTGGGCGAAGGTCGCTGGCAGCAAGCAAAACAGTTCTGTCTGCTGGACTACCCGATTGTCGAACTGGAAGGCAAAACCCTCGGCCTGCTTGGGCATGGCGAACTCGGCGGTGCCGTTGCCCGGTTGGCTGAAGCCTTCGGCATGCGCGTGCTGCTGGGGCAAATCCCCGGCCGCCCGGCCCGGCCGGATCGTCTGCCACTGGATCAATTGCTGCCGCAGATCGACGCCCTGACCCTGCACTGCCCGCTCAACGAGCACACTCGCCACTTCATCGGTGCTCGCGAACTGGCGTCGATGAAGCCCGGCGCGTTCGTGGTCAATACCGCCCGTGGCGGACTGATCGACGAACAGGCCTTGGCCGACGCCTTGCGCAATGGCCATCTCGGCGGCGCCGCTACCGATGTGCTCAGCGTCGAGCCGCCCACCCGGGGCAATCCACTGCTGGCCGCCGACATCCCGCGCCTGATCGTCACGCCGCACAACGCTTGGGGCAGTCGCGAGGCCCGGCAACGTATCGTGGGTCAATTGACTGAAAACGCTCAGGCGTTTTTCAGCGCTAAGGCGCTGCGGGTCGTCAGTTGATAAACTGCGGCACTTTTTTTTGAGGAGCAGTTATGGATCCGCGCAGTGAAGTACTGCTTCGTCAGGCCGAGTTATTCCAGGGCTCGCTATTGCTGGCCGGATTGCCTGCCGACGATTTGCTCGCACGTCTGCCCAACGCCTTTGGCTGGTGCTGGCACGCTGGCGATCAAGCCGCGCTCGACGCTCGCTTCGAAGGCCGCAGCCACTTTGGCGTGAATATCCCGGAGCGCGAATTCGACAGCGCCGTGGTGTTTCTGCCCAAATCCAAAGACCTGACCGATTACATCCTCAACGCTGTGGCCGCACGTCTGCCGGGGCGTGAGGTGTTTCTGGTCGGGGAAAAACGCAGCGGCATCGAAGGTGCGTCCAAGCAACTCAACCCGTTCGGCAAGCCGCGCAAACTCGACAGCGCCCGGCATTGCCAACTGTGGCAAGTGACCGTGGCCAATGCGCCAGAAGCAAAATCGCTGGAAAGCCTGGCGCAGACTTACGAATTGCCGCTGGCTGAAGGCCCGTTGAAAGTCATCAGCCTGCCCGGCGTGTTCAGCCACGGCCGACTGGATCGCGGCAGTGCCCTGCTGCTGGAACATCTGGACAAACTGCCGAGCGGTCATCTGCTCGACTTCGGTTGTGGCGCGGGCGTGTTGGGGGCAGCGGTCAAACGTCGTTACCCGCACAACCAGGTCACGTTGCTGGACGTCGATGCGTTTGCTGCGGCCAGCAGTCGTCTGACCTTGGCGGCCAACGGCCTGGAAGGCGAGGTGCTGACCGGTGACGGAATCGATGCGGCACCAATGGGTTTGAGCGCGATTCTGAGCAACCCGCCGTTCCATGTCGGCGTGCACACCGATTATTTCGCCACCGAGAACTTGCTGCGAAAAGCGGCCAAACATCTGAAAAACGGTGGCGAACTGCGCTTGGTGGCGAACAGTTTCCTGAAGTATCAGCCACTGATCGAAGAGCATCTGGGCGTGTGTGCGATCAAGGCCGAGGGCAACGGATTCCGGATTTACCGGGCCAAGCGCGGCTGAAAATTAGCACTTGCCGAATGGATTCTGCCTAGGCAGAATCCGCTCCGTCCTAGGGGAGTAGTCTCCCACGAGCGCCAAGCTCGTCCGGCATACGTCAACATACTTGATCCTCAGATCATGGCGTATGCGACCCAAGCGTCCGCACCAGACGGATAGCAGGGTTTGACAAGACCTATGACACGAACACCTTACCCGGGGCGGGAAGGCTGTACGTGTCATAGCCGTGTCGACCCGCCCCTTAGGAAATCCTGATGCTGGACTCGTTACTCGTTCCCACCGCAATCGTTGCCTTGGCCGAAATCGGCGACAAGACGCAACTGCTCGCGCTGATTCTCGCCGCTCGCTTCCGCAAACCCTGGCCGATCATTGCCGGTATCGTCGCCGCAACGCTGGCCAACCACGCAGCAGCCGGTGCGGTCGGTGCCTGGTTCGGCAGCTTCTTCTCCGATTCGGTACTGCACTGGATTCTCGCCGCCAGCTTTACGGCCACGGCGTTGTGGACGCTGGTCCCGGACAAAATGGACGACGATGAAGCGAGCACGGCACGCAAATTCGGGCCGTTCCTCACGACGCTGATTGCGTTCTTCCTCGCGGAAATCGGAGACAAGACCCAGATCGCCACCGTCATGCTGGCTGCGCAATATCCGGAATTGTGGCTGGTGATTATCGGCACCACCCTGGGCATGTTGATTGCCAACGTGCCGGTGGTATTGGCCGGTAATTTTGCGGCGGAAAAACTGCCACTGACATTGATCCGTCGATTGGCGGCTTCGGCATTCCTGATTTTGGCAGTCGTTGCGGTGTACAAGGCGA
The DNA here is from genome assembly GCF_963970845.1 of Pseudomonas sp. RA_105y_Pfl2_P56. NCBI lineage: Bacteria > Pseudomonadati > Pseudomonadota > Gammaproteobacteria > Pseudomonadales > Pseudomonadaceae > Pseudomonas > Pseudomonas sp. RA_105y_Pfl2_P56. The sequence goes on along the minus strand of NZ_CAXAPL010000038.1, from coordinate 46,937 downwards.
TGCAAAGCAGTGGCTGGGTTTGACGGCGTAAGTCGATAGACCCTGTCAGCGTTCTTCGCGAGCAAACCAGCCCCCACTATGGAGTGCATTCCAAAGTGAGAGCGGGCTTGCTCGCGAAGGGGCAATCAGCCTCGCTGCAAAACCATCAGGACTTCGGCGCTTTCTCGTACAGCGGCATGACCTTCGGAATCGCCGCCTGCAACGAGGCAATACGGCTGCTCGACGCCGGGTGAGTGCTCATGAACTCCGGTGGAGAACCTTCCGAAGCCTTGCTCATCTTGTTCCACAAGGTGATCGCCGCGTTCGGGTTGTAACCGGCGCGAGCGGCCAGTTCCAGACCAATCAGGTCGGCTTCGTTTTCGTTGGCTCGGCTGTTGGGCAAGGTCATGCCGTAGTTGGCCACGGTGTCGGCCAGCGCCAGGCTGTCCTGCCCCAGACCAAACAGTGCGCCCGCGCCCTGTTTGGCCATTTCAACGCCATAGGCCTTGGACATCGCTTCACGACCGTGCTCGCGCAGGGCGTGGGCAATTTCATGGCCCATGACCGCCGCGATTTCATCGTCGGTGAGTTTCAGGCTGTCGATCAGCCCGGTGTAGAAGATGATCTTGCCGCCGGGGCCGCAGTTGGCGTTGAGCTCATCGCTCTTGATCAGATTGACTTCCCATTGCCACTGCGCGGCATCCGGGCGGAAGTTCGGCGCCTGAGCGATCAAGCGGTTGGCAATCGCCTGAACGCGCTTGGCCTCAGGACTGGTTTTGTCCAGCACGCCTTTGCTCGACGCCTCGCCGACGGTTTTCTGATACGACTGGGCATACATCTGGTCGACCTCTTGCGAGGACAGCATGCTGAACATGTACTGCTTGCGCTCCACCCCTACGGCTCCGCCGCTGGTGGTGTTGACCGACTGACAACCGGCCAGCAACAGCGCTGCGCTCAGTGCACTTACAACCAATGTCTTGTTCATTCAAAAGCTCCCTGAAAACGTGCGCGTATCGTAGGCGGGTAATGGTATCGGCGCCAGAGTCAACAGACGTATTGCAGCGGCTTTCAGATATTTCCCGCCCGCACTGTCGTAAAAAATTCACAGCGACCGCAAGCCCCCGACAACTGCGTCGCGCACGCATCCATTTGCGACATCCCCACCCAATTGCGCCTTGCACCATTCATGGCTCATTGCCCGCTGCCGATACATCACCGCAGACATCCTCTTGCGTGCGGAGCTCCCATGAAGTTCAAGTCGATCCAGTTTTCCGTCGCCGCCCTGGCCGGCGCTATCGTACTCAGCGTGGTTGCCGCGCTGGTGCTGTACGCGCTGTTCTCTGGCGCCCGCACTCAGGAAATGGTGCAGCAACGCACCCAGGCCCAGTTTGAACAAGTCATCGAACAGCGACTGACCTCACTGGCACAAACCCAGGTCAGCCAGATTCAGCGCGAACTCGAAGCGCCGTTGCTGATTGCCGGCGGGCTGGTGCGGGTCAACGCCTTGCTCGGCACGCCCGGCGCCGATGGCCAGCCACGCCTGAGCGTCAGCCGTGAACAGTTGATCAGCCTGATCAAAGAGAACGTCGAAAAGAACCCGAAGATTCTCGGCACCTACATCGCGTGGGAAAAAAACGCACTGGACCACAATGACGCAGCCTACGTCGGTACCCGCGTCGTCGGTATCGACGCGGCCAACGGGCGCTTCCTGCCATGGTGGTTCCGCAACGACGACGGCACCCTGGGCCTGGACAAACTGGTGGACGTCGACGACCAGAAAGTCCTCTCCACCGGCGTGCGCGCCAGCGAGTACTACCTGTGTTCGAAAGAGCGCAAAAAATCCTGCGTGATCGATCCTGCGCCCTACAAGGTCGGCGACAAGATCGTCATGCTCGCCTCCTTTATCGAACCGATCATGCTCAACGGCGCATTCCAGGGCATCGTCGGCGCCGACCTGTCGGTGAACTTCATCCAGGAAATGCTCCTGGGCGCCAATCAGAAACTCTACAGCGGCGCCGGAGAAATGGCCCTGATCGGCAGCAATGGCCGGATCGTCGCCTACACCAAGGATCCGAGCAAATTCGGCGAAAAGGTCAGCGACATTCTCGACGCCGAACAGATTGCCAGCATGGCCAACCTCAAGCGCGGCGAAGTCACCTACTCCGTCAATAAGGACAAGGGGCGCATCGAATTGTACTTGCCGTTCGGCATTGGCCAGACTGACGCGCGCTGGACGTTGATGCTGCAATTACCGCTCAACGCGGTGATGGCTGATCTGCAAAAACTGCAGGGCGACCTCGATGCCCAGCGCAAGTCCGACACCTTCGGCATGGCCATGGTCGGTCTGATCATCGCTGGCGTCGGCCTGCTGGTGATCTGGCTGGTGGGCCACGGCATTGCCCGGCCACTCAAGCAGATGGTCGCGATGCTGGATGACATTGCCCAGGGTGAAGGTGATCTGACCCGTCGCTTGAGCAGTGATCGCAGCGACGAATTGGGTTCGATTGCCAAGGGTTTCAACACCTTCCTGAGCAAGTTGCAGGCGATGATTACCCAAGTGGTGACGTCGGTGCAGAGCGTCAGCGACTCGTCGGAACACACCGCCGACATCGCGATTCGCACCAACATCGGCATCCAGAAACAAATGGCCGAGATCGATCAGGTCGCCACCGCCGTGCAGGAAATGACCGCCACCGCGCAAGATGTGGCGCGCAACGCGACCCAAGCGGCGCAAGCAGCGAGCCATGCCGATCAAGCCGCCAGCCAGGGCATGCAGATTGTCCGCGATACCTCCCATTCGATTGGCGTGCTGGCGGTGGAAATCGGCAAGGCTGTGGGTGTGGTGCAAACCCTGGCCAAGGACAGCGAGAACATCAACGCGATCCTCACCGCGATTCGCGGGATCGCCGAACAGACCAACCTGTTGGCGCTGAACGCGGCGATCGAAGCGGCGCGTGCCGGCGAACAAGGTCGCGGCTTTGCGGTGGTGGCGGACGAGGTGCGCAATCTGGCGCAGAAAACCCAGAAAGCCACCGAAGAAATCCAGACCATGATCCAGCAACTGCAACAGGGCACCCGCGATGTGGTGCGGGTCATGGAAGACAGCCAGAACCGCACCGACGAAAGCGTGCAGCACGCCTCGAAAGCGGCCGAGGCGCTGGAGACGATTACCCAGGCGGTGTCGGTGATCAACGACATGAATACGCAGATTGCCAGTGCGGCCGAGGAGCAGAGCGCGGTGGCCGATGACATCAACCGCAACGTGATCAATATTGGCCAGGTGGCCAATGAGGTGGCGGGCGGCGCGGATGAGTCGAGTTCGGCCAGTGCCGACCTGACCAAACTGGCGGAGCAGCAGCGGCGGTTGATCAATCAGTTCAAGGTCTGATCCAAAGGCGCCTTGTCGAGCAAGCCCGCTACCACCCTGGAGTGAATTCCAATGGTGGGCGCGGGCTTGCGCGCCAAGGCGTCAATGCAGTCAACGCACTACCCCGGGGTCAGACACTCCGGCCCATTGAGCTTCGGATCATTGATCAGATTCGCCAGCACCCGCTCGCGCAGCGCGGCAGGCTCACTGGCCAGCAAACCCTGCAACACATGCAACGGTGTTTCGGGATTGAGCCAAGCGGCCTGCCCCGCCTCATCGAGAATCAACGGCCGGCGCTGACTGGCCGCCGGCTGAGTGATGACGGCGGTACTCAGCCACACCTGTTCCTGCACCGGATATGCCTCCCAGATCGCCGCAAAAAACAGCGAAGAACCCTCCCCCGGCGTCAGCCAGTACGGGCGTTTGCGTTGGGTACCCCGCCACTCGTAAAAGCCGTTGGCCGGCAGCAGGCAGCGACGCAGGCGCAGTGCCTCGCGAAACATCGGCTGTTCGGCCACTGTTTCTGCCCGGGCATGCGCCGGTGTTTTCGACAAATCGGTCAACCACGGCGGCGTCAGCCCCCATCGGGCCCGGGCCAGCGTGCGCTGGCCGTCGGCCTCGGCGCGCAGCATCAACACCGAATCATTGGGGGAAATGTTCCACTGCGCCTGTTGATCGGCGGGAAAACCAGGCAGCGCCGCGAAGTCGCGGTTCCAGCGAAACAGGGCATAACGTCCACACATGGGGCAACACGACTCAGAAGTAAAACGAACGTCAGCCTAACAGACCAGCGTCCCGGGGAAGCTCTCCGGTTCATCGCCGGGCAGCGGCAGCGCGGCATTGTACGCGGTGATCAGTTCGCGGGCGTACTCGGCCTGATCGTTATCCACCGAAAGCCCCAGCAGTCCAAAAATCGGCAATTCACCCGTGCCGCCGAGCAGATCCCGGCCCACCAGGTGCGCTTCAATACCTTCGCTGGCGAGCATGCCTTTGAGCATTTCGCCTTCCATCAGGCTCTCCGGTTCGTAGATTCGCTGCATGGGCGCCCCTCACTCGTTTTCGCTGAAGACTTCCAGGTGCCATTCTTCTTCGTGAACCTGCAATACGAATGTGATCGGCCGACAACACACCTGACAGTCCTCGATGTAGGTCTGGTCGCCGCCAGACAGATCCAGCGTCGTCTCGACATCTTCACCACAATACGGACATTCATACTCAGCGGTTTCCAGCATCGCGGTCTCCCAAGTGACTTGTGCGTATAATCGCCGGTCTATTTGCAGGGCTATTTTTGTCTGGCTACCTTTTCAGACCGTGCCCCGCGGGTTTTCGATCAAAACCTTTACTTACCCTAGCCGTTTCCAACAAGAGAGCATGATGGGCGAATTCGATGCCATCCGACCTTACGACGACAGCGAAGTACCTGCGGTACTGGCAAGACTGCTCGGCGACAAGGCGTTTCTAGATATCCTCACCCACTTCCGCTTCCCGCGTTTTGCCGGTCCTTTCGGCTGGATGCTCAAACCCCTTATAGCCCATCGGCTGCGTCGTGAGTTCGCCGGCGTCAACTCGGTAGCTACCTTACAAGATAAAGTCGAGTTCTACGTCGACCACACCATCGAGCGCGCCACCGATGGCGTGACCTACACCGGTGTCGAGCAATTCAAGTCAGGCAGTGCCTATCTGTTCATCGCCAACCACCGCGACATCGTGATGGACCCGGCCTTCGTCAACTATGCCGTGTACCACGCCGGCCTGCCGACCCCGCGTATCGCCATCGGCGACAACCTTTTGCAAAAGCCGTTCGTCAGCGATCTGATGCGCCTGAACAAGAGTTTTATCGTTCACCGTTCGATCACCGGGCGCCGCGAGAAAATGGCCGCGTACCAGTTGCTGTCGGCCTACATCAACCACTCGATCCGCAACGACTGCGCCTCGATCTGGATCGCGCAGGCCGAAGGCCGGGCGAAGGATGGCGACGACCGCACCGAGTCGGCGATCCTCAAAATGTTCCACATGAGCCGCAAGGACGAACCGTTCGGCGAAGTGATTCAGTCACTGAACGTCACCCCGGTGTCGATCAGCTACGAATACGACCCCTGCGACCAGGCCAAGGCCCGCGAGCTGTACATCCGCGCCACCACCGGCACCTACGCCAAAGTGCCGGGCGAAGATGACGTGAGCATCGCCAAGGGCATCACCGGCTACAAGGGCCGGGTGCATGTGAACTTTGCCGCGCCGATCACCGAGTGCTTCGAAGACACCAAGCAATTGGCGATCGAGATGGACAAGCAGATTCTGGGCGGCTACCGCCTGTTCCCGGTGCATTACCTGGCCTATGCGCAGTGGGCGGACGCTGATCCACAATTGAACGTGCCGAAGGCTGCGGAGGTATTCCCGGCCGATGAATTGGCCAAGGCGCAAGAAGAGTGGCAGAGCCGACTGGATGCTTGCCCTGAAGAGCATCGCCCGTATCTGGTGCTGCAATATGCAACGCCGGTGCGCAATCAGTACCGGGTCAAGGCTGGGTTAGCGCTGTAAGCGGCGTCGGCCAGATACAGAAACGGCGCCCTCGAGCGCCGTTTTTCATGCCTGAAAATCATCAGTAGCGCGTGCTGATCCACGAAATGAGCAGTGCCAGGCCCAGGCAGGCAAAGCCAAAGCGATAGAAAAACCGATTCATGCGCAGCGTTGCCCAATCCAGAATCGGTTCGGCATTGGGCTGAGCCTGACGCTGGGCCGCGATACTGGCCATGGCGCGCTGTTCACGGCGGCGGGTCGCGTGCAGCAACCAACTGCCCGGAAACGCGAGCAACAGTGCCAGCAGATTGATCAATTTGGCGGGATGGGCGGTAAACAGCGTCATCAAGTGCAGCGACATCACAGACCCTCAAACTTAATCGGTGTGGCAGGCGCCAGGCGCGACGACCGCGGCGCGGATTTTACCGAAACATACCTTCGACGCCTCCCCTTTACGACAAATAACGCATCAATCGACCGATGGCTGTCCTGTGTCACGGCTTCGTCATGTGGATGCACCACCATGCGCGCCTCGAAACCGACACGGAACACGTCATGCTTCACGCTGAAAACCAGGATCGCCTGTACCTCATCACCCCCTACGACGATCAGCAAAGTCTCGTCGGCAGCCTTGCCTTCAATGTTCAGGATCGCCACTGGCTGGTGTATTGCGCCCTCGGCGGGCATCAGCATGCGGATTTGCCGGAGACGGATCTGCTGACAGGCGTGAGCGTTCTCGATTTCTATTCTCAAGCCGCCTGACCCGCCGCCGCTCCCACAGGGGATTTGTGCAAGGTTCAAAGACAGCGCCCACAAAAAAGCCCGGAGCCATCACTGGCACCGGGCTTTTTTATCTGCGCCGAAAGCTTACTCGGCGAGGACCTGACCCACGGTCGGGTCCTTGAACAGACGCGTCAACGCATCGCTCAACACGTCGCTGACCAGTTTGGTGTTGGTTTCCTGGTTGGGCGCCATGCCGAAGCGCTGATCCAGCGAAGCGCCGTAACGGCCGCTGTAGCGACGGTTGGCGTTCTGCACGTCGGAGCGGAAGGTCGCGCCAATAGTCGCCTCGGTCACGTACATGCCTTCTTTCGGCGACTGGTATTTCAGCTCCGCCAGGGTCACGGTCAACTGCGGTGCGTTCGGTGCGTTGTTGGTCGGGGTGAACCCGAGCAGACGCACGGCGGCTTCAGCCTGAGCCTGCAACTTGGGCAGGATCTGCTCGCGCTGCACGCTGATGACGCTGGTTTCCGGGTACAGACCGCCACGGGTGCCCAGGGTTGGCGACGGACGACCGTCGACCACACGCACCACCACAGGCTGGCCACGGCCGACCGCCGCCAGTTGCGTGGTCAGCTTCGGTTCCGGACTCAGTTGTTGCGGGCTGTGGGCGCAGCCGGCCAGAGTCAAACCGGCCACAGTGATCAAACCGAACAACAGGCGTTGCAACATGCTCTTTTCTCCAGAATCAGGCACAAACAGGCCCGCAGTATAGCGGTGGGCCACTGCGCGGAACCAGCACCGCACAATGAATACTGAAATGTCTGACAAACCCTGATGAAAGCGGTTCCTGTCACAGATTGTTCACCGCCCATACACCTTGACGTCACGGCCTGCGGGCAAGCTCGAACCAGTCCTCCAACAAGGTACTCGGCCATGCGCTATTTGATCTCGTTGTTCGCCCCACGCCCGCTGCACCGCTGCTTTGCCCTGCTCGACCGCAACGGCCACTGCCAGGCGTTCAAGCAGTGCAGCCTGCAGCCAATGGGCGACGGATGGGTGGAAATCGAAGAAATCCGCCTCAATTGGTTGCGTAAACCGCTGCCTGCCAGCGCCCGGATCGCCCCGCGTCAACCGCGCGCAAACGCTCAGGTCCAGTTGAGCATCTGACCGGATGCCTAATAAAAGTCATTAAACACAACCAACTCCGCGCATTTCTTCGATACAATCTCCCCCCGATTATAAGGACGTCTCCTGATCGGGCCCCGCAACAGCGTCAATGCGCATGCATCGACATCCAAATCGCCCACAGAGAGCCGCCCACACAGATCGAGTGAAGTTGGCGTGCTTGCCTGTTCCTGCGGCAAAAACCCGCTTTTCGCGAATCTGCAGAGCTGTCATTACGCTCGGCCACCGAGATGTTTTGCCCCTTCGGGCAGGTTGCCAGGCTTGGACAGCCCTTTTTTGAGGTTCACGTCTTCAAAAGAGCGTGAAAAAAACGGGTTTTCACAACTTCACAAGAGTGTGGCGAGCAAATGAATAGTTTTGCGTCTGAACATGCACCATTAGCGTCTGAAACAGCCCAACGACACAGGACCGGGTATACCTCGAATACCAGAGCCTGAAGCCTGTCCGCTACGGATTTGGTTGCACAAAACGGATGTCTCGACCATAAGTCGAATTGCCAGCCGCGCGCTGAAATGAGTTCATGGAGCTCGTAAAGCCAGGCCGCATGCGTCCGTCGAAGTTGCGAAAAATTGCGAAGATTCGGACATGGCGAACCTGACCATGGGCATCCTGGGTTTACTGACCTGCCCTTGAATGCCTGGCAGCCATGCCGACAATTTGGTGCTGCAGATTTTGGAGACGCGTTAAATGGCGCATAACGAAGCAGTCGACGTAGTTCTGGTTGGGGCCGGCATCATGAGTGCCACCCTTGCCGTACTGCTCAAAGAGCTCGATCCGGCGATCAAGCTGGAAGTTGTCGAGCTGATGGATTCCGGTGCTGCCGAGAGTTCCAACCCATGGAACAACGCCGGTACCGGCCACGCTGGCCTGTGTGAGCTGAACTACACGCCGCAGGCGGCTGATGGCACCGTCGACATCAAGAAAGCCGTGCACATCAACACCCAGTTCGAGGTGTCGAAGCAGTTCTGGTCGTACCTGACCAAGAAAGGCACGTTCGGCTCGTGCAAATCCTTCATCAGCCCGGTCCCGCATCTGAGCTTCGTGCAGGGCGACAAAGGCGTTTCCTTCCTCAAGGAACGCTTTGATGTGCTGCACAAGCACCACGCGTTTTCCGACATGGAATACACCGAAGACAAGGCCACAATGGCCGAGTGGATGCCGTTGATGATGCCGGGGCGCGCGCCGGACGAAGTGCTCGCCGCGACCCGGGTGATGAACGGTACCGACGTCAATTTCGGCGCTCTGACCAATCAGTTGCTCAAGCACCTGACCAGCGCCCCCGACGCTCAAGTCAAATACTGCAAACGCGTCACCGGCCTCAAGCGTAACGGCGCCGGCTGGACCGTCAGCATCAAGGACGTCAACAGCGGCAGCAGCCGTGAAGTCGACGCCAAATTCGTTTTCCTCGGCGCGGGTGGCGCGGCACTGCCGTTGCTGCAGGCTTCGGGTATCGAAGAAAGCAAAGGTTTCGGCGGTTTCCCGATCAGCGGCCAGTGGCTGCGTTGCGATAATCCGCAAGTGGTCAAACACCACCAGGCCAAGGTCTACAGCCAGGCAGCGGTGGGTTCGCCACCGATGTCGGTGCCGCACCTGGACACCCGCGTGGTCGATGGCAAGAAATCCCTGCTGTTCGGGCCATACGCCGGTTTCACCACCAAGTTCCTCAAGCACGGCTCCTTCATGGACCTGCCGATGTCGGTTCGCGCCGGCAACATCGGGCCGATGCTGGCGGTGGCGAAGAACAACATGGACCTGACCAAATACCTGGTCAGCGAAGTGATGCAGTCGATGGAGCAGCGCCTGGAATCCCTGCGCCGCTTCTACCCTGAGGCGAAAGCCGAAGACTGGCGCCTGGAAGTGGCCGGTCAGCGGGTGCAGATCATCAAGAAAGACCCGAAAAAGGGCGGCATCCTGCAATTCGGTACCGAGCTGGTTTCGGCCAAGGACGGCTCCCTCGCCGCCCTGCTCGGTGCTTCGCCGGGTGCATCAGTGACCGTTTCGATCATGCTCGAACTGATCGAGAAGTGCTTCCCGGGCAAGGCCAAGGGTGAGTGGGCGGCCAAACTGGCCGAAATCTTCCCGGCCCGTGAAAAAGTCCTGGAAACCGATGCGGCGCTGTATCGCAAGATCAACACGCAGAACAACATCGCCCTGGAACTGGTTGAAGAAAGCAGCGAGACCCCAAGCTACGCTTGATCTTGCCGCATAAAAAACGCCCCGCACTCAGTGAGTGCGGGGCGTTTTTTTGTGCCTTGGGTTTTTAGCCGCGGGCTTTTTCGATCAATTCGATGTAGTCAGCAGCGTTGCGCTGATCCTTGATGTGGTCAACGAATGTCTGGCCCTGCTCATCCTTGCCATCCACGTCGTAACCCGCCGCGACAAAGAACGTCAGAAAGCGCTCGAAGTCATCGATGCGCAGGCCTCGGTACGCCTTGATCAATTTGTGCAGCGACGGCGAAGTGGCATCGATCGGTTCAAAATCGAGGAACAGCTTGATCTGCTCATCGCCAATCTCGTCACCAATCACTTGTTTCTTATCTTTACGCATTGCCGACTCCAGCTCGCAGACATGACACGGGGTCGGCAGTTTACCCCTGCCCCGCCGCCGGGCTCAACGCGATCGAACGGCCCCGGTGTGCAAATCGGCCCAGACATGGCCGTTGGCGTAGCTGAGGAACTGCACATACACGGTGTCGTTGCGCAGCAAGTCGATCACCACGCGGTATTGCGACAACGGGTAAAACAGGGTGAGCGTCTTGCCCTTATCGTCGTAAACCGGTTTTTTCAGGCTTTTGCTTTCGCCATCAAAACTCACCAGCACCTGAGCGATCGTCGCGCCCTTGTTCAGGGGTTTGCCCTTGAGGCGAATCATCAGGGACGAGGTGACCGGAATCGGCTGCTGATTGGATGGGCGTTGCGCCCCCACGACCACCGAATAGTCGGTCACTTGCAGCAGTTGCTGCTGTTCGGGCGCGGCAGCGCGCAGGGTCAGGTCGTCCGGCGGCAGGAATTGACTGTGCATCGACGCGGCGGCCAGAGGCAGGCTTAGGGTCAGCAACAGGGCGGCAAAGCTGCGGATCAAGAGGCTCATGACAGGCTCCGGGGGCGGGGCCGAGCACTCTAGCATGGGGTGTATGAAAATCGATCAGCGCACACCAAACAACTGTGGGAGCGGGCTTGCTCGCGAAAGCGGTGTGTCCCTTGTCAATGATATTGACTGACACGACGCCTTCGCGAGCAAGCCCGTTCCCACCGTTAGATCAAGGCGTGGGTTACATGCCTTTGACGGCAAAGATCCCGTTGGCGTTGCGCCAGTAGCCTTTGTAGTCCATGCCGTAACCGAAGATGTAACGGTCGATGCACGGCAGGCCGACGAAATCGGCTTTCAGGTCAGGACGCGCTTTGCGGTCGTGATCCTTGTCGATCAGCACGGCGGTGTGCACTTTGCGCGCCCCAGCGTGTTTGCAGAAGTCGATGATCGCGCCCAGGGTGTGACCCTCGTCGAGGATGTCGTCGATGATCAGCACGTCGCGGTCGATGAACGAGACTTCCGGCTTGGCTTTCCAGAACAGGTCGCCGCCGCTGGTTTCGTTGCGATAGCGGGTGGCGTGCAGGTAGGACGCTTCCAGCGGGAAACTCAGATGAGTCAGCAGTTTGCCGGAGAAGATCAGGCCACCGTTCATCACGCAGAACACCACTGGATTGCTATCAGCCAGTTGTTCGTTGATTTGTGCACCGACGCGGGCGATGGCCGCCTCGACTTCAGACTCGGTGTACAGGCAGTCAGCCTCTCGCATGATTTGACGGATATGCTCGAGATCAGCGGACATGGTGCTCTCCAAGGGGTGGCGGAATCAGGAAAAGCGGGCAAAGGTACGCATCAAGCGAGGCCAGATCAAGCCTTTATGGACTAACGTACTCGATGTCCTATAGGACATCACCCTCGGATAGATTAATCTAGGCCGGTTTTTTTGCCCGCCGCCGGAGCCTTTCCCATGCCCATCCTTGAGATCCGCCATCCGCTGATCCGTCATAAACTCGGTCTTATGCGCCGCGCCGACATCAGCACCAAGAATTTCCGCGAGCTTGCTCAGGAAGTCGGCGCACTGTTGACCTACGAAGCTACAAAAGATTTGCCGCTGGAATCCTACGACATTGCCGGTTGGTGCGGCACGGTGTCGGTGGAGAAAATCGCTGGCAAGAAGATCACCGTGGTGCCGATCCTGCGCGCCGGCATCGGCATGCTTGAAGGCGTGCTGAGCCTGATCCCGGGCGCCAAGGTCAGCGCTGTGGGCGTTGCCCGCAACGAAGAAACCCTGCAAGCACACACCTATCTGGAAAAACTGGTTCCGGAAATCGACGAACGTTTGGCCATGATCATCGACCCGATGCTCGCCACCGGCAGTTCCATGGTCGCGACCATCGACCTGCTGAAGAAGGCCGGTTGCAAGGACATCCGCGCCATGGTGCTGGTGGCCGCGCCGGAAGGCATCGCCGCCGTAGAAAAGGCTCACCCGGACGTGACCATTTACACCGCGTCCATCGATGAACGCTTGAACGAACACGGTTACATCATCCCAGGGCTGGGCGATGCCGGTGACAAGATCTTCGGCACCAAGCAGAAGGACGCGTGACCATGCAGCAAGAGTTCAACGATCCGCTCTGGCGCACGGTGTTGTCCGGCGCGCAGATGCTGTTCGTGGCTTTCGGCGCCCTGGTGCTGATGCCGCTGATCACGGGCCTTGACCCGAACGTGGCACTGTTCACCGCAGGTCTTGGGACGATTCTGTTCCAGATCGTCACCGGGCGTCAGGTGCCGGTGTTCCTGGCGTCGAGCTTTGCGTTCATCACGCCGATCATTCTCGCCAAGGGCCAGTTCGGCCTCGCCGCGACCATGGGCGGCGTGATGGCGGCCGGTTTCGTCTACACCTTCCTGGGCCTGGCCGTGAAGATCAAAGGCACCGGGTTCATCGACCGTCTGCTGCCGCCGGTGGTGATTGGCCCGGTGATCATTTCGATCGGCCTGGCCATGGCGCCGATTGCCGCGAACATGGCAATGGGCAAGGCCGGCGACGGTTCCGAACTGATCCACTACCAGACCGCGATGATGATCTCGATGCCAGCGCTGCTGACCACGTTGATCGTGGCGGTGTTCGGCAAAGGCATCTTCCGCCTGGTGCCGATCATTTCCGGCGTACTGGTCGGTTTTGCCATGGCGTTCTATTTCGGCGTGGTCGATACCGCGAAGATTGCCGCTGCCCCTTGGTTTGCCATCCCGCACTTCACGGCGCCGGAGTTCAACTGGCAGGCAATTCTGTTCATCGTTCCGGTCGCGTTGGCGCCTGCGATTGAACACATCGGCGGCGTGATTGCGGTCGGCAGCGTGACCGGTCGCGACTATCTGAAGAAGCCGGGCCTGCACCGCACCCTGCTCGGTGATGGCATCGCCACTACCGCTGCGGGACTGTTCGGCGGCCCGCCGAATACCACCTACGCCGAAGTGACTGGCGCGGTGATGCTGACCAAGAACTACAACCCGAAAATCATGACCTGGGCGGCGATTTTCGCCATCAGCCTGGCGTTTGTCGGCAAGTTCGGCGCGCTGCTGCAGAGCATTCCTGTACCGGTGATGGGCGGGATTCTGTGCCTGTTGTTCGGTTCGATCGCGGCGGTGGGGATGAACACCCTGATCCGTCACAAGATCGACTTGGCCGAGGCGCGCAATCTGGTGATCGTTTCGGTGACGCTGGTGTTCGGGATTGGCGGCGTGCTGGTCGGCACGGGCACCGGGCCTGACGACTTCGGCCTCAAAGGCATTGCGCTGTGCGCGGTGGTGGCGATTGCGCTGAACCTGATCCTGCCGGGCAATGACAGCTGGAAGCACAAGAAGGCGGATGAGCCGCTGGTCTGACGGCTGAAAATCTTTATTGCCTGAAGGACCGCTTTCGCGAGCGCTCCCACAGTGAATCTGCTGAGCACACAACATTTGTGGCAACACAGACCCTGTGGGAGCGAGCTTGCTCGCGAAGCTTTTAAAGCGCCAACGGCGCTCGTTCACACAGAGTGGCCAGCGCCTTCGCCCATTGCGGGTTGTCATTGAGGCACGGCACCAGCACCAGATCCTCTCCCCCGGCTTCGCAGAACTGCTCCTTGCCGCGATCACCAATCTCTTCCAGCGTCTCGATGCAGTCAGCGACAAACGCCGGGCACATCACCAGAATCTTCTTCACGCCGCTTTTCGCCAGCTCATCGAGCCGCGCCTCGGTGTAGGGCTCGATCCACTTCGCTCGGCCCAGACGCGACTGAAACGACACCGACCATTTGCCATCCGCCAGCCCCATGCGCTCAGCGAACAACGCCGCCGTGCGCAGGCATTGCGCGCGATAACAGGTGGCCAAGACCTCAGGCGATGCGTTCTTGCAGCAATCTTCATTCTTGAAGCAATGATTGCCGGTCGGATCGAGTTTGGTCAGGTGCCGCTCGGGCAAGCCATGGAAGCTCAGCAGCAGGTGATCGTAGTCCTGCTGCAAGTGCGGCCTGGCGCTTTCGACCAGCGCTTCAATGTATTCCGGCTGATCGTAGAACGGTTGCAGCAACGAGAGCTGCACATTGAGATTTTTGCTGCCAATGACACGCTTCGCCTCTTCGATCACCGTGGTAGTGGTGCTGTCGGCGAACTGGGGATAAAGCGGCGCCAGTGTGATGCGTTTGTGCCCCGCCGCGACCAATCGCAACAGGCAGGTTTCAATCGACGGCTCGCCGTAACGCATCGCCAAATCAACCGGGCCACGGTTCCACTGTTGGGTCATCTGCTGCTGCAAACGACGGCTGAGCACCACCAACGGCGAACCCTCCTCCCACCAGATCGAGGCATAGGCGTGGGCCGATTGCTCGGGGCGTTTGATCAGGATCAACGACACCAGCAAACGCCTTACCGGCCACGGCAGGTCAATCACGTACGGGTCCATCAAAAACTGATTGAGGTAGCTGCGCACATCGGCCACCGAGGTGGAGGCCGGGGAGCCCAGGTTGACCAGAAGCAAGGCGTGATCGGTCATGCAACGTCCTATTTCAGAGGCGGCTGGAGAGATCATCCAGGGCCGCGCGTAAATCCGTGAACTGGAAAGTGAAGCCCGCTTCCAGCAAGCGTGCCGGCGTGGCCCGTTGGCCGCCCAGCAACAACAAAGACATCTCGCCGAGGCCGACTTTGAGCGCCAGCGTCGGCATCGGCATGAACGCCGGGCGGTGCAGTACGCTGCCCAACGTCTTGGCAAATTCGCGATTGCGCACAGGGTTCGGCGCGCACGCATTATAAGGACCACTCGCCTGATCGCGGAGCAGAAGAAAATCAATCAAGGCGATTTGATCGTCGATATGAATCCACGGCATCCACTGCCGGCCATTGCCCAGCGGCCCGCCCAACCCGAGCTTGAACGGCAGTAACAGCCGCGACAAAAAACCGCCCTCAGCCGACAGCACCAGACCGGTTCGCACCAGCACCACGCGAATGCCCTGAGACTCGGCACGCAGGGCCGTTTCTTCCCAGGCGATGCACAACTGACTGGCGAAATCGTCGATGACTGGCGGCGACTCTTCCGTCAGCTCACGTTCACCACCGTCGCCATACCAACCGATGGCGGACCCGGAGATCAGCAGCGACGGTTTCTGCGCCCGCGTTTCGAGCCATGCCAACAACGTTTCCGTCAGCGTGATACGGCTGCTCCACAGCAACGCTTTGCGTCGATGCGTCCAGAGTCGGTCGGCAATCGGTGCGCCAGCAAGATTGATGATGGCGTCGACAGTTTCTTCGCCGAGGTCCTCCAGGCGCGCAACTCCACGCACTTGGGCACCACAGGTTTTTGCGACCGTTTCCGGACGTCGACTCCACACCGTCAGACGATGGCCCTGCCCAGACCAATGTCGGCAGAGCTGACGCCCTATCAAACCAGTACCGCCGGTCAGCAATATATGCATGACATCTTCCTCGCGTGGCGTTTTACCCGGATCACTAGTCTATTTTTAGAAGCAGGGATCTTTTCTATCGGGCAGGCTCTATTGTTTAACCATAGGCCAAGCTGTCCGAACGAGAATGCTAGAAGTTATACCAAAAAACAAAATTGTACAGGTTTCATCAGCAGCGTAGTCTGTTCTGTACAGAAAGGTAAACGAGGCCCCTATGACTGTACCTATCGCAATCATCGGCACCGGCATCGCCGGGCTCTCGGCGGCCCAGGCTCTGACAGAGACCGGGTACACCGTCCAGTTGTTCGATAAAAGTCGCGGCAGCGGCGGACGCATGTCGAGCAAACGCAGCGACGCCGGTTCGCTGGACATGGGCGCGCAATACTTCACCGCCCGCGACCGGCGCTTCGTCACCGAGGTGCAGCGCTGGCAAAGCCAGGGCTGGGTCGCCGAGTGGACGCCGCAGCTCTACACCTATCAGGGCGGGCAACTCAACCTCTCCCCGGACGAGCAGACCCGTTGGGTTGGCGCGCCACGCATGAGCGCAATCACACGCGGCTTGCTCGATGGCATGGAAGTGCATTTCGCTTGCCGGATCACCGAGGTCTTCCGTGGCGAAGAACACTGGCATCTGCAAGACGCCGAAGGTTTCACCCACGGGCCTTTCAGTCATGTGGTGATTGCCACGCCCGCGCCGCAGGCCACCGCATTGCTGGCCGCCGCGCCGAAACTCGCCGGGGCCGCCGCCGGGGTGAAAATGGACCCCACCTGGGCCGTTGCCCTCGCCTTCGATACGCCGCTGGAGACCCCCATCGAAGGCTGCTTCGTGCAGGACAGCCCACTCGATTGGCTGGCGCGCAACCGCAGCAAGCCGGGGCGCGACAACACCCTCGACACTTGGGTGTTGCATGCCACAAGCGCGTGGAGCCGGCAGCACATCGACCTGTCCAAAGAGGCGGTCATTGAGCAACTGCACGGTGCTTTCGCCGAATTGCTGCACGGCGCGATGCCCGCCCCGACCTTCAGCCTCGCCCATCGCTGGCTCTATGCCCGCCCGGCGACCGGCCACGAATGGGGCACGCTGGCCGATGCCGATCTGGGCTTGTATGCCTGCGGCGACTGGTGCCTGTCGGGACGTGTCGAAGGTGCATGGCTCAGTGGTCAGGAGGCCGCACGACGCTTGCACGAGCACCTGCAATGAACCGCATCAATCCGCGCAAATTGCTGCTGTCGAAATGGACAGCAGCCCAGCCGAAAAACCGCGAGAAGCATTTTCTGGTGACCGAACTGTTCTGCGATGAGGAAGGCACGGTGCTTGAGATTGAGTTGCAGGCCGTGCTGACCCAGCGCGCCGAGCGACTCGATTGGCAAATCCTGAAAGACCCGGCTGAATGGCATTTGGGCTGGAAGTGAGCTCCCTCCCGCAAAAACCTATACAAATCATTTGACTTGTACACCCCACAATCTATGCTGAGGAAAAGTTGTACAGAGGCAAACCTCTGTACAGGTATAGATTCGAGGTGCTCATGTCCGAACCTTCTGCGCTTAAACCCAAAATCGCCATCAGCGCCTGCCTGCTGGGTGCCGAGGTGCGCTACAACGGTGGTCACAAGGAGTCGCGACTGTGCAGCCGCACGCTCTCGGAATATTTCGAGTTCGTCCCGCTGTGCCCGGAAGTCGCGATTGGCCTGGGCATTCCTCGCGAGCCGATTCGCCTGGTCGGCGACCCGGAGCATCCCGAAGCCATCGGCACCGTCAACCCCGCAATCAACGTCACCCAGCCACTGGCCGAGTACGGCCAGAAGATGGCCGCCGAACTGAATGACATCTGCGGCTACATCTTCATGCAGCAGTCACCGTCCTGCGGACTGGAACGGGTCAAGGTCTATCACGCCAACGGCGCCCCGGTGAACGGCGGCGGACGCGGCATCTATGCTCAAGCCTTCTGTGCACGGCACCCGGACTTGCCGGTGGAAGAAGCCGGCCGCCTGAACGATCCGGTGCTGCGCGAGAACTTCATTACCCGCGTGCTCGCCTACCGCGACTGGCAGCAGTTGCTTGCCCAAGGCCTGAGCCGCCGTGCCCTCACGGAATTCCATTCGCGCTACAAATATCAGCTGATGGCCCACAACCCTCTGCAATACAAGGCACTGGGGCAGTTGTTAGGCAACATGGCGCAGAGCGACCCTGCGCAACTGGGCCCTCGCTACTTCAGCGAACTGATGGCGGCGCTTAAAAAATGCGCCACCCGTGGCACCCATAGCAACGTCCTGTTACACATCAGCGGGTATCTGAAACAGGCGATCAGCGCCGAAGACAAACAAGAGATGCAACATGTCATCGGCCAGTACCGCCTCGGCATCGTGCCGCTGGTCGTGCCGTTGACCCTGCTCAAGCATCACTTTCGCCTCCATCCGGACCCGTACATTGCGCAGCAGGTTTACCTGCAACCGCATCCGGAAAATCTCAGCTTGCGAAACGCCATCTAATGACTGAAAAAACCGATAGCAGCGCCCAGGAAGACTTGGGCGCGGACTTTAAAAAAGCCCTCGACGAAGGCTGGCTGCCGATCCGCGAAGTGGCGCGGCAAACCGGCGTCAACGCGATCACTCTGCGCGCATGGGAACGCCGTTATGGGCTGATCGTGCCGCAGCGCACACCCAAGGGGCATCGGCTGTATTCGGCCGAGCATGTGCAACGGATCCTGACCATCCTCACCTGGCTCAACCGCGGCGTTGCGGTCAGTCAGGTCAAGCCGTTGCTCGAGACCCCGCAAGCGTTCAGCGAAACGGTGGAAAACGACTGGCAACGATTGCGTCAGACACTGTTGATGGCCGTCACGCAACTCAATGAACGCAACCTCGACGACAGCGTCAATCAAGCCATGGCGCTGTATCCGCCGCGCACCCTGTGCGAACAATTGCTGATGCCGCTGCTGGCCGATCTTGAGCAACGCTGGCAGGGCCAGTTCGGTGCGCAGATGGAGCGCGTGTTCTTTTATTCATGGTTACGCAGCAAATTCGGCGCGCGCATCTACCATAACAACCGTCAGTTGCATTCAGCGCCGCTGCTGCTGATCAATCACTCCGACCTGCCACTGGAACCTCATCTGTGGCTATGCGCGTGGCTGATCAGCAGCAACGATTGTCCGGTGCAAGTCTTTGACTGGCCGTTGCCAGCCGGGGAACTGGCATTGGCGGTCGAACATCTGCAATCGCGTGGCGTACTGCTGTATTCCAGCAAAGCCATGCAACTCGCACAGTTGCCGAAACTTCTGGCGGGGGTCAGTGGCCCAAAAATAATTGTCGGACCAACGGTATGCATCCACCACGCCGAGTTGTCCGTAAGAACTTGCGAGATAGCTGATTTGTACCTGGCAGAAGATGCGCTTTCAGCGCACCAGGTGCTCATTCAGCGCGGGCTGATTTGATGAACCCAGTGAAGACCGACATGCAATTGATCTGGCTGCGCACTGACTTGCGCCAACATGACAACACCGCCCTTGCGGCCGCCGCAGCACGCGGCCCGACGGTCGCCGTGTACCTGTTGAGCCCCCGGCAATGGCAAGAACATGACGACGCGCCGTGCAAGGTCGATTTCTGGCTACGCAATCTGCGCGAACTGAGCAAAAGCCTGGGCGAGCTGAACATTCCCTTGCTGATCCGCACCGCTGCGCACTGGGATCAGGCCCCAGCGCAGCTGCTCAAACTCTGCCAGCAACTGAAGATCGCCGCCGTTCACGTCAACGAAGAATACGGTGTTCATGAGAGCCGTCGCGATGCGGCGGTGGCCGACACGCTGAAAGGCGAAGGCGTCGAATTTCACCGCTATCTTGATCAACTGCTGTTCAAGCCCGGCACGGTACTGACCAAAACCGGCACTTATTTTCAGGTGTTCAGCCAGTTCCGCAAGGTCTGCTATGAACGCCTGCATCGCTCGATGCCGGCCCTGGTGAAAACCCCAGGCAAGCAAACCGCACTGGCGCTCGAGAGCGATCCGGTGCCTGACTGCGTCGACGGTTTCGCCGCCCCCGGCGAGTCCCTGCGCGCCCTGTGGCCGGCAGGGGAAGAGGAAGCTCAACGCCGCCTCGATACCTTCGCCGATGCGCAAATCGACTACTACAAAAGCGAAAGAGACTTCCCGGCCAAACCGGGCACCAGTCAGCTTTCTGCTTATCTTGCCGCCGGGGTGATATCGCCCCGCCAATGCCTGCACGCGGCCCTGCAGAGCAATCAGGGCGAATTCGAAAGCGGCAAGGTGGGCGCGGTCACCTGGATCAACGAACTGCTGTGGCGTGAGTTTTACAAACACATCCTGGTCGGCTATCCACGGGTATCGCGCCACCGCGCCTTCCGCCCGGAAACCGAGGCCTTGGCCTGGCGCCATGCACCGGATGATCTGGCGGCGTGGCAAGAAGCGCGCACCGGGCTGCCGATCATCGATGCGGCCATGCGCCAATTGCTCGAAACCGGCTGGATGCACAACCGTCTGCGCATGGTGGTGGCAATGTTTCTGACCAAAAACCTGCTGATCGACTGGCGTGAAGGCGAACGCTTTTTCATGCGCCACCTGATCGACGGCGATCTGGCGGCCAACAACGGTGGCTGGCAGTGGAGCTCATCGACCGGGACCGATTCGGCGCCGTACTTCCGCATTTTCAATCCGCTGAGCCAGTCGGAGAAATTCGACAGCGAAGGGCTGTTCATCAAGCACTGGCTGCCTGAACTGGCCGGGCTCAATAAAAAACAAGTGCACAACCCGGCCAGCGCCGGTGGGCTGTTCGGTGTCGCCGACTATCGCGCGCCAATCGTTAATCTCAGCGCGTCACGGGAGCGCGCGTTGGCCGCCTTCAAGAACCTGCCTGCCCGCCAAGCGGCCGGAGGCGATCATGAGTGAATTGCTGCGCAGCTTCGCCCGGCAATTTTGCGAGTTGGATAAAGACAACTTGCAACGCTTGGGCGAGCTGTACAGCGATGACATTCACTTCACCGACCCGTTGCACGACGTGCAGGGGTTGACGCAACTGCGCAGCTACTTTGCCCAGATGTACGCCAACGTCAGCGAACTGCGCTTCGACTTCTACGGTTTCGACCAGATCAGTGACGGTGAAGGCTACCTGCGCTGGGTCATGAGTTATCGCCACCCACGGCTGGCCAGCGGCCGGGAAATACGCGTCAGCGGCTGCTCGCATTTGCTTTGGCGCGACAAGGTTTATCGCCACCGGGATTATTTCGATGCAGGGGCGCTGCTGTACGAACATTTGCCCGTATTGGGCCGAGTAATTGCTTGGTTGAAAAGGAGAATGGGATGAGTCGTACACCTCCACGGCGCTATTGGTTGACCGGTGCCAGCAGTGGTATCGGCGCGGCACTGGCTGAGGAAATTCTGAAATCCGGTGCGCACCTGGCGGTCAGTTCACGCCAGGTCGCCCCGCTCAAGGCTTTGTCGCAACGTTATCCGGGACAAGTGCTCGTGGTGCCGGGCGATTTGACCAACAGCCAGACCGTGCGCGAAATCGGTGAGCACATCACTCAGGACTGGGGATCGCTCGATAGCGTGATTCTCAATGCCGGGACGTGCGAGTACGTCGATGCCCGCCAGTTCGACGCTTCGATCGTCGAGCATGTGGTGCGCACCAATCTGCTCGCCAGCAGCTATTGCATCGAAGCCGCCCTGCCCTTGCTGCGTAAAGGCACGGCACCGCATCTGGTCGGGGTCGCCAGCTCCGTGACCTATCTGCCGCTGCCTCGGGCCGAAGCCTATGGTGCATCGAAGGCCGGGCTGCGTTACCTGTTCGAATCGTTGCGCATTGACCTGGCGGATGAAGGCATTGAAGTCACGGTGGTCAGCCCCGGTTTTGTCGAGACACCGCTGACCGCCAAGAATGATTTTCCGATGCCTCTGAGCTGGCCTGTGGATAAAGCCGCACGACACATCTACGCCAAACTCAAGGACCGGCCACTGGAAATCGCCTTTCCCGCGCTGTTCATGGCCGCCCTGTGGCCGTTGTCGAAATTGCCCGCCCGAGCGCAACTCGCCATTGGCAAACGCATGGTGCGACGCAATCCACCGCTGCAGGAACCAACGTGAAAATTGCCATCATCGGCAGCGGGATCTCCGGGCTTACCTGCGCCTACCTGCTCAATCGCCGACACGACATCACGGTGTTCGAAGCCAGCGACTGGGTCGGTGGCCACACGCACACCGTAGAGGTGACCGTCGACGGTCGCTCCTACGCGGTGGACACCGGCTTCATCGTATTCAACGACTGGACGTACCCCCACTTCATTCGCTTGCTGGGCGAGCTCGGCGTGAGCTTCAAAGCGACCGAAATGAGCTTCTCCGTGACCGATCCGGACACGGGGCTGGAATACAACGGCAACAACCTCAACAGCCTGTTCGCCCAGCGCCGCAATCTGCTGTCGCCGGGATTCTGGGGCATGCTGCGCGACATTCTGCGCTTCAACAAAGAAGCGCAACGCGACCTCGCAGAACAGCGGATCGCTGCCGACACCACGCTGGACGACTACCTCAAGGCTGGCGGCTACGGCGAGCGTTTCATCCTGCATTACATCGTGCCGATGGGGGCCGCGATCTGGTCGATGCCGATGGCGCAGATGCTCAATTTTCCGCTGCAGTTTTTTGTCCGTTTCTTCAAGAACCATGGGCTGTTATCGGTCAGTAATCGTCCGCAATGGCGGGTCATCGAGGGCGGCTCCAGCGCCTATGTCGCGCCACTGACCGCTTCGTTCAAAGAGAACATCCGCCTCAACTGCCCGGTGACCCGTGTTGATCGCAACGAACATGGCGTGGTTATCCACAGCCCGGCAGGCAGCGAACATTTCGACCAAGTGGTGTTTGCCTGTCACAGCGATCAGGCCTTGCAACTGCTCGCCAGCCCCAGCGATGCCGAACGCGCAATCCTCGGCGCCCTGCCCTACGCCGACAATGAAGTGGTGTTGCACACCGACACGCGTCTGCTGCCCGCTCGCAAACTGGCGTGGGCGAGCTGGAACTATCGACTTGGCGGATCCGGCCACACTCAGGCGGCGGTCACTTATGACATGAACATCCTGCAAGGCATCCAGAGCGACACCACGTTTTGCGTCAGCCTCAACCAGAGCGCGGGCATCAGCCCATTCAAAGTGCTCGCCAAATACACCTACGCCCACCCGCAATTCAGCCTCGCGGCAGTGGCGGCGCAGAATCGCTGGGCAGAACTGGACGGCGCACAACACACACATTATTGCGGCGCCTACTGGGCCAACGGTTTCCATGAAGACGGTGTGGTCAGCGCATTGCGCGTGGCTGCTTCGTTCGGGGAAACCTTATGAACAGCGCCCTGTACAGCGGCTGGATCGGTCATCGGCGCTTTTCGCCGCGCAAGCACGCGTTCCGTTACAAGATCGGCTTGCTCTATCTCGATCTGAGCGAACAGGACGCTGTACTGGCGCTGTCGCCACTGGCGGGGCGTAGCCGCTTCGCGCCATTCTCCTTTCGCGAAACCGACTATCTGAAGACCTTCACCGGGCGCGGCATTCGCCTGATCGATGCCGTGCGCCAGCAGGTCGCTGCCGCCATCGGCCATGAACCGCAAGGCTCGATCTGCCTGCTGACCCAGGCGCGCAGTTGGGGCTTGTCGTTCAACCCGGTGAGTTTCTTTTACTGCCACGAAGCCGACGGGCAACTGGCCGCGATTGTCTGCGAAGTGACCAACACCCCATGGCGCGAGCGTTATCACTACGTGCTGCCTGCGCGCACGCCGGCCAATCTGCAGGATTTTCACCAGCATTTCGCGGTGGCCAAGGCGTTCCATGTCTCACCGTTTCTGCCGCGCGATCTTGAATACCGCATGAGCTTCAGCCCCGCCGCCAAAACCCTTGGCGTGCACATGGCCGACTGGCAGGGCGAACACAAGCTGTTCGACGCCACGCTCAATCTGCAACGCGAAACCCTCAACCGGCAAAGCCTGCATCGCTACCTGCGGCGCTTCCCGTGGATGACTGCAAAAACCGCGTTGGCGATTTACTGGCAAGCGTTGCGACTGCTGTTCAAACGCGCGCCCGTCTTTGCTCATCAGGCTGCCGACGGCAGCTTTCAAACCGCCACTGTGCCTCCCAAGGAGCAACGCCATGAAATCCTCTAGCCCGTCGCTCAGTCGGCTCAGCACCCATGGTTTGACCGGATCGCTGTTGCGCCGTGGTGTATTACGCCAACTGGCTCAACTCAAACACGGGCAACTGCTGGTGATCGAGGATGGCGAACGCTTGATGTTCGGCGCGCCGGGAAGTGCCTTGCTCGGGGAAATCCACATTCAGGACCCGGCAGTCTGGGGCATGGTGGCCGGCAACGGCTCGATCGGCGCCGGCGAGGCGTTCATCCATGGTTACTGGCATTCGCCTGACCTGACCGCCGTGGTGCGAGTGTTCGTCAGCAACCTTGAGGTGCTCGACGCGATGGAGGGCGGTCTGGCCCGTCTCGGCCGCCCGCTGGTGCAAGGCCTGCACTGGCTCAACCGCAACACCCGCAAGGGCTCGCAGAAAAACATCGCCGCGCACTATGACCTGGGCAACGATCTGTTCGAGCAGTTTCTCGACCCGACCATGATGTATTCGGCGGCACAGTTCCTCACCCCCGAAGACAGTCTGGAACAGGCGCAACTGAACAAGCTCGAGCGGATCTGCCAGAAACTCGCGCTCACGCCCAGCGATCACCTGCTGGAAATCGGCACCGGTTGGGGCAGCATGGCGCTCTACGCGGCACAAAACTATGGCTGCCGCGTGACCACCACAACCCTGTCCAAAGAGCAGTACGCGTTTACCGCACAGCGCATCGAACAACTGGGCTTGCAGGATCAGGTCACGCTGCTGCTCAAGGACTACCGCGACCTCACCGGCGAGTACGACAAACTGGTGTCGATCGAGATGATCGAAGCCGTCGGTCATCGCTTCCTGCCGACCTACTTCAAGCAATGTGCACACCTGCTCAAGCGCAATGGTCTGATGCTGATTCAAGCCATCACCATCCGCGAACAGCGCTACGAGCAAGCCAGGCGCGGCGTCGACTTCATCCAGCGCTACATCTTCCCCGGCGGCGCCCTGCCCTCTGTGCAGAAGATGCTTGAAGTGGTCAGCCGCGAAACCGACATGAACTTGCTGCACATGGAAGATTTCGGCCTGCACTACGCACGCACCCTGCGTCTGTGGCACGAAAACTTTCGCCGTGCACACGGCCGCTTGAGCGAATTGGGCTACGACGATTACTTCCTGCGGTTGTGGGAATTCTATCTGTGCTACTGCGAGGGCGGATTCCTGGAGCGCACCATCGGCACCGCGCAATTGCTGCTGGCCAAACCCGCTGCCATGCCCGCGCCACTGCTTGGCCGTTTCGATGCTTGAGCGGATCGCCAATGCCGTGTTGTTCCAGATCGGCTGGCTGGTCTGTGTGCTCGGCGGCAACAGTTTGTGGCTGCTGCTGGCGCTGGCGGTGCTGGTGATTCATCTGTGCTGGATCAGCAGTTGGGCGGCTGAGGGCCGTTTGGTACTCAGTGTGGTGCTGGTCGGTACGGCGGTGGACAGCGTTTTGCGTGGCCTAGGCGTGTTTGAGTTCCAGGATCAGTCACCATTGATTCCGCTGTGGCTGATGCTGCTCTGGGCCTTGCTCGCCACGACCCTGCGTCACTGCCTTGCGTGGACTGCCCGGCCATGGTGGCTGGCCAGCGCACTGGGCGCCGTCGGCGGCGCATTGTCGTACTGCGGCGGCGGACGACTGGCCGGGGTGCAATTTCCCTACGGCGAATTGCCGACCCTGATCGGCATCGGCCTGCTTTGGGCACTGCTGTTTCCGTTGTTGCACACAATGGCGCGACGCCTGAACCACTGAGCGTCCGTCAGAGCTTTCACACACTCGACGAGCTCTGCCTTACACTGCCGGCCATGAAAAACATTCCCCACCAGCAAATCACCGAACCGGCGGTCACCTGTTCGACTTGCGCAGCGTGCTGCTGCCAGCTCGAAGTGATGCTGATCACCGACACCGGCGTGCCTGATCGCTTTATCGATACCGATGAGTGGGGCGGCGAAGTGATGCTGCGTCTGGACGACGGCTGGTGTGCGGCACTGGATCGCGACACGATGATGTGCACGATCTATGAGAAGCGTCCGCTGATTTGTCGCGAGTTCGAGATGGGCTCACCCGAGTGCATCGAAGAGCGCCAGGGTATCGCCACGGTATACCGCTGATCCCGAAAACACCCCAAAACCAAATGTGGGAGCAGGCTTGCTCGCGAAAGCGGTGGGTCAATCAACTCACATGTCGACTGATACACCATATTCGCGAGCAAGCCCGCTCCCACAAGGTTTTCTGCAAACAGTTAAATCTGTGCTTACAGTGGCATCGTGTAATGCAGCGCGTAGCTTTCTACACCGTCGTTGTCACTGGCAAGACCGGCGTTGGAATAGTGCATCGCACGAATCCCGACTTCATGCCCACCGTTGAAACGCAGACCAAAACCCAGGCGGTCTTCGAACTGGAAGGCGCCGCCCAGATTGTTCGATTCGTACCGGGTATTGGAGAACACCGCCACGCCAATCCCGGCCTCGACATACGGTTTGACCGATTGCCCGGCAAACTCGTAAACGAACACCGGCGAGAAGGACAGGCTGTTGTTGCTGGAGGTCTTGTCGCCTTCCCAATAGGTGTAGGCACCGCTCCAGTAACCGGTCAGGCGACCGACGTCACTCTGCAGCCAGCTCTTGTCCCAATCGAAATTCATCCCCAGGCGATACGTCATGGTTGAATCGCTGGTTGCCCCGACCCCGAACTCAACACCTGCTGCTTGTGCGGTAAAACTGTGCCCCATCAGTGCGGCCGCAATCGCGGCCAAACAGAATAGTCGCTTCACTTTGAAACTTCCTTTTCCGGAACGATCGTTTGGTTTTCTAGATAACTCACGCTATAGAAGGCGGCGGTTGATCAGAAGTTCAGCCGATTTTTTAGTTATTTCACACTTTTTTTACAATCCGAAGTGATGCACTTCACTTGCGGTTTGCCCCAGCAGCGGCAGGATGTTTTTGAAGTACTGCGGGTCGGCACTGGTCCAGAATCTGACCGACCGGTTCGGCCCTTCGGCGAGCAAATCGCGTTCGGCCAGAAGACGCTGAAGTTGCCGAGCCACGGCTGCACCCGTGTCGATCAGGCTGATGTTTTCGGGGAGCATCGACTTGAGCATCGTTTTAAGAAAGGGATAGTGCGTGCAGCCGAGAATAATGGTGTCGCAACCATTGGCCAGCAGCGGATCGACGTAGCTTTGCAGCAACTGGCGCAACGCGGCGCTGTGCAGATCGCCGCTCTCGATCAACTCGACCAGCCCCGGGCACGGCTGGGTGATCACCCGCACATCGGTGGCGAAGCGATCCAGCAGCGCTGCAAACTTGGCACTCTGCAAGGTGCCGGTGGTGGCGAGTACGCCGACCACACCGCTGCGGGTGGCAGCAGCGGCAGGCTTGACCGCTGGCTCCATGCCGACAATCGGCCAGTCGGGAAAATCCCGGCGCAGATCGGCCACAGCGGCCACCGTCGCGGTATTGCAGGCGACCACCAACGCCTTGGCGCCCTGCTCGCGGAAAAACCCGGCCATCACGCTACAGCGCTGGCGGATGAACGCAGGGGTTTTCTCGCCGTAAGGAATGTGCCCGCAATCGGCAAAGTACAGCAGCGACTCTCGGGGCAACAATCGCTGGATTTCGGCCAATACCGACAAGCCGCCGACACCGGAATCAAACACGCCGATCGGCGCTTCACGCATGGCGCGAACCACAGACGCTGCAACCCGGATCACGCTTGACCCGCAACTCGCGAAAGCGCGAGCCCAAGGCGTCGATCAACAGCAAGCGCCCCACCAGCGGTTCGCCGAACCCGACCAGCACCTTCAACGCTTCGAGTGCCTGAAGGCTGCCGACCAACCCCACCAGCGGCCCCACTACGCCAGCCTCGCTACACGTCAGTTCGGCTTCGCTACCGTGGCCGTACAGACAGTGGTAGCAAGGACTTTCGGCGCGACGCGGATCGAACACCGACAACTGCCCTTCAAGACGAATCGCTGCGCCGCTGACCAAGGGTTTGCCAGCGGCCACACACGCGGCGTTGACCGCTTCGCGCGTGGAAAAATTATCGGAACAGTCGAGGACCAGGTCCACCGCCGAAACGGCAGCGGCAAGAGAGTCCTCGTCCAGTGCCTGACGATGAGGCACCAGTAGAATCTCGGGGTTGATCGCACTCAAACGCTTGAGCGCCGAGTCGACCTTGCTCATGCCGACGCTGTCGGTGTCGTGGATGATCTGGCGCTGCAGGTTGGTCAGATCGACCGTGTCGAAATCCGCCAAATGCAATTCGCCCACACCTGCTGCCGCCAGATACAAGGCAACCGGCGCACCGAGACCGCCGAGGCCGACGATCAGTACGCGACTGTCCTTGAGCTTCAACTGGCCATCGATGTCGATGTGTTGCAGCAGAATCTGTCGGCTGTAGCGCAGCAATTCCTGATCATTCAGCACGGCAGGCGCCCCAGGCTGATGCGTTGATGACCGCCCAGATCGGTGCGGCTGTGGACTTCTTCAAAACCGCGCGTGAGCAGCAGATCGCGCACGGCTTCGGCTTGATCATAGCCGTGTTCGAGCATCAGCCAGCCAGCGGCCTGCAGGTGATCCGGCGCTTGGGCGACGATCAGACGCAAGTCATCGAGCCCGTCCTCACCGGCCACCAGCGCACTGGCCGGTTCGAAGCGCACATCGCCCTCGACCAGATGCGGGTCGGCGGACGCGATGTAGGGCGGATTGCTGATGATCAGATCAAAACGCTGACCTTGCAGAGCGCTGAACCAATGGCTGCTCAGCACCGTGGCGTTGTTCAAGTGCAGACGCTGACGATTGCGTTCGGCAAGTGCCACAGCTTCGAGTACGCGATCCACGGCAGTGACTTTCCACGCTGGGCGTTCGCTGGCCAAGGCCAACGCAATTGCGCCACTGCCAGTGCCGAGGTCGAGCACTTTAGCGGGCGTTGCGGGGAGCAACTCCAGCGCCGCTTCCACCAGCAATTCAGTGTCAGGACGCGGAATCAGTGTGTGCGGAGCGACTTCCAGATCGAGCTTCCAGAACCCCTGCTGACCCAGAATGTAGGCCACTGGCTCACCGCCGCGACGACGTTGCAGATACTCGGCAAAGGTCAGCGCCGCGTCACTGGGCACGATGCGCTCGGGCCAGGTGTGCAGAAAACTGCGCGACTTGCCCAGCGCCGCCGCGAGGAGCAATTCGGCGTCCAGACGCGCGGTGGGCGAATCCGGCAGTTCGGCGGCACGCAACAGGCTGGCAATGATGGTCATTTATTCACCTATTGCCGCGAGTTGGTCGGCCTGGTATTCGGCCAGCAAAGGCTCGATCACGGCCTCAACGCCACCGGCGAGAATGTCATCCAGGGAGTACAGGGTCAGGTTGACGCGATGGTCGGTGACCCGGCCCTGAGCAAAGTTGTAGGTGCGAATCCGCTCGGAACGATCACCGGAACCGACGAGCAGTTTTCGCTCGCTGGCAATCGCATTGGCCGCTGCGGCGGTTTGCTGATCATTGAGTTTGGCTGCGAGCCACGCCATCGCCCGCGCACGGTTCTTGTGCTGGGAACGTTCTTCCTGACACTCGACGACAGTGCCGGTCGGTATGTGCGTGATGCGGATCGCCGAGTCGGTGGTGTTGACGTGCTGACCGCCGGCCCCGGAGGAGCGGTAAGTGTCGACGCGCAAATCCGCCGGGTTGATCTCGATGGCTTCGCGCTCGTCTGGCTCGGGCAACACCGCCACGGTGCAGGCCGAGGTGTGAATACGGCCCTGGGATTCGGTGGCCGGCACACGCTGTACGCGGTGCGCGCCGGACTCGAATTTCAGCTTGCCGTAAACGTTGTCGCCTTCGATGCGGGCGATGACTTCTTTATAGCCACCGTGTTCGCCTTCGTTTTCCGAAAGGATCTCCACACGCCAGCCGCGGCGTTCGGCGTAACGCGAGTACATGCGGAACAGGTCGCCGGAAAAAATCGCCGCCTCGTCGCCGCCGGTGCCGGCGCGAATTTCGAGGAAGACGTTGCGGCCGTCGTTGGGATCCTTGGGCAGCAGCATGCGCTGCAGATCGGATTCCAGGGTGATCAGCAATTCCTTGGCTTCGTGGACTTCTTCCACGGCCATTTCACGCATGTCCGGGTCGCTGTCCTTGAGCAGCGCCTGCGCGCCTTCAAGATCGCTTTGTACACTGAGCAGCTTTTTATAGCCTTGTACCACCGGCTCAAGTTCGGCGTATTCCTTGGAATAGGCACGAAACTTGGCTTGATCGGAAATGACTTCGCCGTCGCCGAGCAGCGCGGTCAGTTCCTCGAAACGGTCCTGGAGGATGTCCAGCTTATTGAGCAGTGACGCTTTCATTGCGGTTTTTTATCCGAAAAGCTATCCGGTGAGCCCTCGAGGGCAAAGAGTTCCTGGGCCATGGCCAGCGCATCGAGGCGGCCTTCGGCAGAAAGCTTTTTCAGTTGCACGCTCGGGGCATGCAACAGTTTATTGGTCAGGCCACGGGCCAGTTGCCCGAGCACGTCTTCAGCGTTACCGCCGTTGGCCAGCAGACGCAGGGCTTTTTGCAGCTCCTCGTCGCGCAGGCGTTCGCTCTGTTGACGATAGGCCTTGAGCACGTCGACCGCCGCCAGTTCGCGCAGGCGCACCATGAAATCGTCAGCGCCGACCGAGACCATTTCTTCCGCCGCCTGGGCTGCGCCCTGGCGACTTTTGAGGTTTTCGGCGACCACTTCGTGGAGGTCGTCGACGCTATAGAGGTAAACGTCGTCCAACTCGCCGACTTCCGGCTCGATATCCCGGGGAACGGCAATGTCGACCATGAAGATCGGTTTGTGCTTGCGCAGCTTCAGTGCACTCTCGACCGCGCCTTTGCCGAGGATCGGCAACTGACTGGCGGTCGAACTGATGACGATATCGCTGCGCACCAACTCCGCCGGAATATCCGACAGCAACACCGCGTGGGCGCCGAACTGTTCGGCCAGCAGACTCGCGCGCTCCAGGGTGCGGTTGGCAACGACGATGCGCTTGACCCCCAGCTCGTGCAAATGGCGGGCGACCAGGGTGATGGTCTCGCCAGCGCCGATCAGCAAGGCCTGGCTGCGTTGCAAATCACTGAAAATCTGTTTGGCCAGGCTGACGGCCGCAAATGCCACGGACACCGGGTTTTCACCGATTGCGGTGTCGGTGCGCACCTGTTTGGCGGCATTGAACGTGGCCTGGAAGAGTCGCCCCAGCAGCGGCCCGATAGTCCCGGCCTCGCGGGCCACGGCGTAGGCCGATTTCATCTGGCCGAGAATCTGTGGTTCGCCCAGCACCAACGAGTCGAGCCCGGAGGCGACACGCATCATGTGACGAACTGCCGCATCATCTTCATGCACATAAGCACTCGCACGCAGCTCATCGAGGCTTAAATGGTGATAGTCGGCCAGCCAGCGCAGCACGATATCCGCACAAAGCTGATCCTGTTCTATATAAAGCTCACTGCGATTGCAGGTGGAGAGGATCGCAGCTTCGCGGCTGTCGGTCAGTCGGCAGAGCTGCTGCAGGGCCTCAACCAGTTGCTCAGGGGTAAAGGCCACGCGCTCGCGGACGTCTACTGAAGCAGTCTTGTGGTTAATACCGAGTGCAAGGAAGGCCATTCAAGGTCGCTGATGGTGACGTGAAGCCGGCAATTGTCCACCTTCGAAAGATTCAGAACAACTACCGCTGACTATTGTCCCAATTGTCGGCCCCTATAATGGGCACAATTGAGACTCGGTTATGTTTGGCCCAAGGCTTGTGTCATGATGATCCGACCGCAGGTTAGTCGTCCTCTTCCTATATGAATAGATCTTCCGCGTTGCTCCTTGCTTTTGTCTTCCTCAGCGGCTGCCAGGCCTTGGCACCCGTTTCGCCGGACGGTACGCCACCGGTCGAAGACACCACGCCCGCGCCTGAAAAGCCCAAGGTTTACAGCTCGTTCAGCGAGGAAACCATTTTCAGCCTGTTGAGCGCCGAACTCGCCGGCCAGCGCAATCGTTTCGACATTGCGCTGGATAACTACGTGACCCAGGCCATCAATACCCAGGACCCGGGCGTCTCCGAGCGTGCTTTTCGCATCGCCGAGTATCTGGGCGCCGACCAACCGGCTCTCGACACGGCACTGATCTGGGCAAGAAACGCCCCGGACGATCTCGAAGCGCAACGCGCCGCCGCCGTACAACTGGCACGCGCCGGGCGCTATGACGACTCCATGGTCTATATGGAGAAAGTCCTGCTGGGCAAGGGCGACACCCATTTCGATTTCCTCGCGCTGTCGGCGGCTGATACCGACCAGGAAACCCGCGACGGCCTGATGAAAAGTTTTGACCGTTTGTTGCAGCGTCACCCGAACAACGGTCAACTGATTTTCGGCAAGGCCCTGCTCTTGCAGCAGGACGGCGACAATAAAGCTGCGCTGACCCTGCTCGAAGACCACCCGCCGGAAGACGGCGAAATTGCCCCGATCCTGCTGCGCGCGCGCCTGCTGCAGCTCTTGAACCGTGGCGACGAAGCGCTGCCGGTGCTGCAAAAAAGCATCAAGAAGTACCCGGACGACAAACGCCTGCGCCTGACTTACGCACGCATGCTGGTCGAGCAGGACCGAGTGGACGACGCCAAAGCCGAGTTTTTCAGTCTCGTTCAGCAATATCCTGAAGACGACGAACTGCGTTATTCGTTAGCGCTGGTGTGCCTGGAAGCCAAGGCCTGGGACGAGGCCAAGGGCTATCTCGAAGACCTGATCGCTCGCGACAGCCACGTCGATTCGGCGCACCTGAACCTGGGGCGCATCGCTGAAGAGCGCAACGACCCGCAAGGTGCACTGATCGAGTACGCCCAGGTAGGACCGGGCAACGACTATTTGCCCGCGCAGTTGCGCCAGGCCGACATCCTGATGAACAACGGCAAAACCGCCGAAGCGCAAAACAAACTGGCGGCCGAACGCGACGCGCAACCCGATTACGCCATCCAGTTGTACCTGATCGAATCAGAAACCCTGTCGGCCAACAAACAGGACGACAAGGCCTGGAAAGTCTTGCAGCAAGCCTTGCAGCAATACCCGGACGACCTGAACCTGCTTTACACCCGGGCAATGCTCGCGGAAAAACGCGATGACCTGGCACAGATGGAAAAAGACCTGCGCCTGATCATCAAACGCGATCCGGACAACGCCATGGCGCTGAACGCTTTGGGCTACACCCTGTCTGACCGAACCACGCGCTACGCTGAAGCCAGGACGCTGATCGAGCAGGCGCATCAGATCAACCCGCAAGACCCGGCAGTACTCGACAGCCTCGGCTGGGTGAACTTCCGCTTGGGCAATCTGGACGACGCCGAGAAATATCTGCGTCAGGCGCTGGAGCGTTTCCCTGATCACGAAGTCGCCGCTCACCTCGGTGAAGTGCTGTGGGTCAAGGGCAACCAGCGTGAAGCCAAACAAATCTGGGGCAAATTCCTCAAGGATCAGCCCGACAGCACCATTCTGCGCAGTACCATCAAGCGCCTGACCGGATCCGAGACTCTTTAACTCATGTTTTTGCGCCACGTTATTGTTTTCAGCTTCATCGCCCTGCTCGCTGGTTGCGCGGGTTTCGGCGCTCGCGAATCGGTCGAGGGCCACGGCAGTCCGGCTCAATGGGCCGTGAACAAACAACAGCTGACAGGCCTCGACGGCTGGCAGATCGACGGCAAGATCGGCATCCGCGCACCAAAGGATTCCGGTAGCGGCACGTTGTTCTGGCTGCAGCGTCAGGACTATTACGACATTCGCCTGTCCGGCCCGCTGGGTCGTGGCGCCGCACGCCTGACCGGGCGTCCGGGCAAGGTCTCGCTGGAAGTCGCCAATCAGGGCCGCTATGACTCCGAGTCGCCGGAAGCGCTGCTTGAGGAGCAACTCGGCTGGAAGCTGCCAGTGTCGAATCTGGCCTGGTGGGTGCGTGGCCTGCCCGCTCCGAACAGCAAAAGTCGCCTGAACCTGGACGCCGACAGTCGTCTGGCCAACCTGGAACAGGATGGCTGGAAAGTCGAATACATCGCTTACACCGAGCAGAACGGTTACTGGTTGCCGGAACGCATCAAGCTGCACGGCACCGACCTTGATGTGACGCTGGTGATCAAGACCTGGCAACCGCGCAAGTTGGGGCAATAACCCATGACCGCTGCACGCCTGACCCTGCCCTCTCCGGCCAAGCTCAATCTGATGCTGCACATTCTCGGTCGCCGTGAAGACGGTTATCACGAATTGCAGACGCTGTTTCAGTTTGTCGATTACGGCGACGAAATCACTTTTGCCGTGCGCGATGACGGCGTGATTCAACTGCACACCGAATTCGCAGGCGTGCCGCATGACAGCAACCTGATCGTACGCGCGGCGAAAATGCTCCAGCAACAATCCGGTTCCTCACTCGGTATCGATATCTGGATCGATAAAGTGCTGCCGATGGGCGGCGGCATAGGTGGCGGTAGCTCGAACGCGGCAACGACTTTGCTCGGCCTGAATCATTTGTGGCAGCTGGGTTGGGACGAAGATCGCCTGGCCGCACTGGGGCTGTCGCTGGGTGCTGACGTGCCGGTTTTCGTTCGCGGCCATGCGGCTTTCGCCGAGGGTGTCGGCGAGAAACTCACCCCGGTCGATCCCGAAGAACCGTGGTATCTGGTGCTCGTGCCGCAAGTCTCTGTAAGTACGGCAGAAATTTTTTCCGATCCTTTGTTGACACGTAACACGCCGCCCATTAAAGTGCGCCCCGTTCCCGAGGGAAACAGTCGAAATGACTGCTTGCCGGTGGTTGCAAGGCGTTATCCAGAAGTACGTAACGCATTGGATTTGTTAGGTAAATTTACCGAAGCAAAGCTCACCGGAACTGGAAGTTGTGTGTTTGGGGGCTTCCCAAGCAAAGCTGAAGCTGATAAAGTCTCGGCCCTTCTGACAGAGACCCTTACAGGGTTTGTAGCAAAAGGAAGCAACGTTTCGATGTTGCATCGCAAGCTGCAAAGTCTGCTCTAAAGGAACCAAGTGCTCGGCACTTGAAGCAACAGATACAGGGGCGTCGCCAAGCGGTAAGGCAGCAGGTTTTGATCCTGCCATGCGTTGGTTCGAATCCAGCCGCCCCTGCCATTTTCTATACTCATCCAGGTTACCCTCAGCCTCTAGGTACTGCGCGTGTCCAAGATGATGGTCTTTACGGGGAATGCTAACCCCGATCTGGCTCGGCGTGTTGTACGTCAGCTGCATATCCCTCTCGGTGACATCTCTGTCGGTAAGTTCTCCGACGGCGAAATTACTGCCGAGATCAATGAAAACGTTCGCGGTAAAGACGTTTTCATTATTCAGCCGACCTGCGCTCCGACAAACGATAACCTGATGGAACTGGTCGTGATGGCTGATGCCTTCCGCCGCTCCTCGGCTACTCGTATCACTGCTGTTATTCCTTATTTTGGTTATGCCCGTCAGGATCGCCGTCCGCGTTCCGCACGTGTGGCCATCAGCGCGAAAGTCGTCGCTGACATGCTTACCGTAGTCGGCATCGACCGTGTTCTCACGGTTGATCTGCATGCTGACCAGATTCAGGGTTTCTTCGATATTCCGGTAGATAACATCTACGGCTCCCCGGTTCTGGTGGATGACATTGAAGATCAGCGCTTCGAAAACCTGATGATCGTGTCCCCGGACATTGGTGGCGTCGTGCGTGCACGTGCCGTTGCCAAGTCGCTGGGCGTGGATCTCGGGATCATCGACAAACGCCGTGAGAAAGCCAATCACTCTGAAGTGATGCATATCATCGGTGATGTCGAAGGGCGTACCTGCATTCTGGTCGATGACATGGTCGATACCGCCGGCACTCTGTGCCACGCGGCCAAGGCCCTGAAAGAGCATGGCGCAGCCAAGGTCTTTGCCTACTGCACACACCCTGTGCTGTCGGGTCGGGCCATCGAGAATATCGAAAATTCCGTGCTGGACGAGCTGGTGGTGACTAACACCATCCCGTTGTCCGCTGCAGCACAAGCTTGTGCACGTATCCGTCAACTGGATATCGCACCGGTTGTTGCCGAAGCGGTTCGCCGCATCAGCAATGAAGAATCGATCAGCGCGATGTTCCGCTAAGGGCCCAGCCCTTCTCGAAATGTCTCGTCGACGAAAAGCGCCCCGCCCCGGCATTCCTGTCGGGGCGGGGCTTTTTTGCCCATACCGTGTTTGGCGCTGGTCGCAAACGCCGCTCGGTCATGGCTATTTTGGAGATACAAAATGAACGAATTTACTCTGAATGCTGAAGTGCGTTCCGACCTGGGGAAAGGTGCGAGCCGCCGCCTGCGTCGTCTCGCCGCTCTGGTTCCTGCTGTTGTTTACGGTGGCGAAAAAGCCCCTGAATCCATCAGCATGCTGGCCAAAGAAGTTGCCAAACTGCTCGAAAACGAAGCGGCTTACAGCCACATCATCGAGCTGAACGTTGGTGGCACCAAGCAAAACGTGATCATCAAAGCCCTGCAACGTCACCCGTCCAAAGGCCACGTGCTGCACGCTGACTTCGTACGCGTTGTAGCGGGCCAGAAACTGACCGCTATCGTTCCTGTGCACTTCGTCAACGAAGCTGCTCCAGTGAAGAAAGGCGGCGAGATTTCGCACGTTGTTGCTGAAATCGAAGTGACCTGCCTGCCGAAAGATCTGCCTGAGTTCATCGAAGTCGACCTGGCTAACGCTGAAATCGGTTCGATCATTCACCTGTCGGACCTCAAAGCGCCTAAAGGCGTTGAGTTCGTTGCTCTGGCACACGGCGATGACAAGGCTGTTGCCAACGTCCACGCTCCACGTGTTGCTCCAGAAGCTACCGAAGAAGGCGCAGCAGAGTAATTCACTCTGTCATGCCTGAGTGAGCAAGTAACATCGCGGACTGGAACGTAGCGAGAAAGCGGGCGAGAACGCGGAGTTTACATCCATGGTAAATGAGCATTTTTCGTCCACTTTCGCCGCTTTCCCTGATCGCGGCGATGTTATCCACCACTCAAAGGAAGGGCCCCTATCGTGACTGCCATCAAACTGATCGTTGGCCTGGGAAATCCAGGCGCTGAATACGACCAGACCCGGCATAACGCAGGGGCCCTTTTTGTTGAGCGCATCGCTGACGCACAAGGTGTGAACCTTGTCGCCGATCGCAAATATTTCGGCCTGACCGGGCGCTACTCGCATCAAGGTCAGGATGTTCGTCTGCTGATTCCCACCACCTACATGAACCGTAGCGGCCAGGCCGTGGCGGCTCTTGCCGGTTTCTTCCGCATCAAGCCTGAAGAAATCCTGGTGGCACACGACGAACTCGACCTGCCTC
Organism: Pseudomonas sp. RA_105y_Pfl2_P56; assembly: GCF_963970845.1. Classification (NCBI taxonomy): domain Bacteria; kingdom Pseudomonadati; phylum Pseudomonadota; class Gammaproteobacteria; order Pseudomonadales; family Pseudomonadaceae; genus Pseudomonas; species Pseudomonas sp. RA_105y_Pfl2_P56. Next base: position 9,763 of record NZ_CAXAPL010000038.1, on the reverse strand, counting down.
CGGGCGTCGCCAAGCTCAAGCAGGGCGGCGGCCATGGCGGTCACAACGGGTTGCGCGACATCATCGCGCAACTGGGCAATCAGAATACGTTCTACCGCCTGCGGCTTGGCATCGGCCACCCGGGCGTCGCCAGTATGGTTTCAAATTTCGTCCTGGGTCGTGCGCCACGCGCCGAACAGGAAAAACTCGATGCCAGCATCGACTTTGCCCTCGGCGTGCTGCCGGATATCCTCGCCGGTGAATGGAACCGCGCGATGAAAAACCTGCACAGCCAGAAGGCCTGACTCTACTCCGAGGGGAAACACCATGGGATTCAATTGCGGCATCGTCGGCCTGCCTAACGTCGGCAAGTCCACCCTGTTCAACGCCCTGACCAAATCCGGTATCGCGGCCGAGAACTTCCCCTTCTGCACGATCGAGCCGAACAGCGGCATCGTGCCGATGCCGGATCCGCGTCTGGAAGCCCTGGCGGCCATCGTCAATCCGAAGCGCATCCTGCCGACCACCATGGAATTCGTCGACATCGCAGGCCTGGTCGCCGGCGCCTCGAAAGGTGAAGGCCTGGGCAACAAGTTCCTGGCCAACATCCGTGAAACCGATGCGATCGCCCACGTCGTGCGCTGCTTCGAAGACGAAAACGTGATCCACGTTTCCAACAGCGTCGACCCGAAACGCGATATCGAAATCATCGACCTGGAGCTGATCTTCGCCGACCTCGACAGCTGCGAGAAGCAACTGCAGAAAGTCGCGCGTAACGCCAAGGGTGGCGACAAGGACGCCGTCGTTCAGAAGGCTCTGCTGGAGCAACTGATTGCGCACTTCACCGAAGGCAAGCCTGCGCGCAGCCTGATGAAGAACATGAGCACCGACGAGAAAGCGGTGATCAAGGGCTTCCACCTGCTGACCACCAAACCGGTCATGTACATCGCCAACGTGGCTGAAGACGGTTTCGAGAACAACCCGCACCTGGACGTGGTCAAGGCCATCGCCGAAGAAGAAGGCGCCATGGTGGTTCCGGTCTGCAACAAGATCGAAGCCGAAATCGCCGAGCTCGATGACGGCGAAGAGAAGGACATGTTCCTTGAGGCCCTGGGCCTGGAAGAACCGGGCCTGAACCGCGTCATCCGCGCCGGCTACGAAATGCTGCACCTGCAGACCTACTTCACCGCCGGTGTCGAAGAAGTCCGCGCCTGGACCGTCAAAGTCGGTGCCACCGCACCCCAGGCGGCTGGCGTGATCCACACCGACTTCGAGAAAGGCTTCATCCGCGCAGAAGTCATCGCCTACAACGACTTCATCCAGTACAAGGGCGAAGCCGGTACCAAAGAAGCCGGTAAATGGCGTCTGGAAGGCAAGGACTACATCGTTAAAGACGGCGACGTGATGCACTTCCGCTTCAACGTTTAAGCATCACGCCCGAGAAAAAGCCGCGTTTGATACGCGGCTTTTTTGTGCCTGAAATTCACTGTTATTTCTTGTGCAATGGTGGTGAATCAGGCCTTTTTGGTACGCGGCAAAAAGATCGCCAACCCCCCGAACAACGGTAGGAACGAGCACAGGAAATACACGTACTCAATCCCGTGAACATCCGCCAGATGCCCAAGCAACGCTGCACCAATCCCGCCAAAACCAAACATCAAACCGAAGAACACCCCGGCGATCATCCCGACATTACCCGGCACCAGTTCCTGTGCGTACACCACAATCGCCGAGAACGCCGAGGCGAGGATAAAGCCGATGACCACGCTGAGAATGCTGGTCCAGAACAGGTCGACGTGGGGCAGGATCAGCGTGAATGGCGCCACGCCGAGGATGGAGAACCAGATCACCGCCTTACGGCCGATCTTGTCGCCAATCGGCCCGCCGAAGAACGTACCCGCTGCCACAGCGCCAAGGAACAGGAACAGATGAAGCTGCGAACTGGCCACCGACAGGTCGAACTTCTCGATCAGGTAGAACGTGAAGTAACTGGTGAAACTGGCCATGTAGAAATACTTGGAAAACACCAGCAACCCAAGAACTACCAGCGCACTGGTTACCCTGCCCTTCGACAACCCGTGAGTCGCCGCCAGACCAGCCTTGAGCTTGAACAGGTTGAGGTGATGGGCGTACCAGCGACTGATGCGGTACAGCACGAACAGCGCAAACACCGCGAACAGACCAAACCACGCCACGTTGCCCTGACCGAACGGAATGATGATCGCCGCCGCCAGCAACGGGCCGAACGCCGACCCCGCGTTACCACCGACCTGGAACGTCGATTGCGCCAGACCAAAGCGTCCGCCCGACGCCAACCGCGCGATACGCGACGCTTCCGGGTGAAAGGTTGAAGAACCGATCCCGATCAGCGCCGCCGCCAGCAGAATCAACGGGAAGCTACCGACCACTGACATCATCACGATACCAATCAGCGTGCAAATGGAGCCGGCCGGCAACAGCCACGGTTTCGGATGACGATCCGTGTGATACCCGACCCACGGCTGCAACAGCGAGGCGGTCAATTGAAAGGTCAGCGTGATCAGGCCGACCTGGGTGAAGCTCAAGCCATAGTTGGCCTTTAACATCGGGTAGATCGACGGCAGCACCGACTGGATCAGGTCGTTGATCAAATGCGCCAGCGCCACCGCGCCGATGATGCGCATCACCAATGGACTGCTTTGAGCAGGAGCGGACGCCGAGGCAGCGGCGGGCTGAACGTTGCTGATAGCCATGAAAGTTTCCGTACAGCAGAGGGATGCACGCAGGCAGGTGCGTCAATGTGCCATTTTTCGGTGCAGCAAAGCCATCCCCTTAGGCAGCTAACTAACTGGTTACTCGTCACCTCAAACTGATAGCGCAACGCCATGGTCTGAATCTTGCCTTGCTTCTTTCCCTGAACGCGGCCCCTTACAAAGGGGATCGAGAATGGGAAGTTTCGCTACAGAGTCAGCCTACAGAGCCGGCGAGAGTGAACTTTCGAGGCCTTTTAGCAGGGCACAACATCAAGGTCGCACGACCGCGATGCACGCCAATGGTGCGTGGTGTCCAGAGGAGTCATGGGGCATGCAGGCTTTTTTATCACCGGGAATCAAATTGCTGGGGTGGTTTGGATTCGCGCGTAAATTTCAGCTGTTGTTTCTGCTGTTCATTCTGCCGCTGGCCGGCAGCCTGTTGATGATCGGCCAAGGTTATCGCGACAAACTCAATCTGATTGGCGTTGAGCGCGCCGGCGTCCAGCAGTTGCTCGCCCTGGATGCGCTCGACAATCTGCTGGCGGCACAACGCGACCGCGCTGCCCGCTGGCGTGCAACCGAAACCAACCGCCAGCCAACGCCGGCGACGCTCGCCGCGATGGCTGCCTTCGACGCTGTGCAGCCAGCGGTCACACAAGCCGTCAGCGACCTGGGCGATGCGTTGAAGAATCAAGGCGCCGAGGGCGAAACCCTTGCCCGCTATCAGGCCTTGCAAACCGCATTGGACGGTCTGGACTCGAAAAGCCTGAGCGGCGTCGGTTGGTGGCCGGACGGATACGACCGTTTCACCCATGCACTCAGCACCCTGCAAGCGTTGCGTGAGCAGATCGTCATGGAAAACCGCCTGACCCTCGCGCCGTGGCTGGAAACCTACTTGCTGACGCAAATCTCGACGCAAGACGCGCCGGATCTGATCGAACGGGTCGGCCGCCTCGCCGCTGTCGGTCAGGCTTCGGTGGTGTCCGGACAGTTCACCTTGCAGAGCCGCCTGCAACTGCGCGATCTGCGCAGCCGGATTGGCGACGCCCGTGAACAATTAGTGAAAAACGCCGACCTTCTCAAAGCGCGCCTGCCCGGCGATCAACAAACCTGGGGAACGCAGTATCAAGACAGCCTGCAACGCCTGGACGCCGGCCTGAAAGTGCTGGACGACGGCATGTTCGGCGGCAGCATCAACCTTAAGCCTGAGGACTTCGAGCGTAGCCTGGACGCCCTGCTCGGCGATCTCGCCTCACTGCGCCAGCAATCGCTGATGTCCCTGGATCAGCGACTGGACTACTACCATGGCTCGGCCATCCGCCAGTTCATCATCGTTGCGGCCATCTTCGGCTGCCTGCTACTGGCCGCGCTGTACCTGTTCATTTGCCTGCAAGCCTCGATCCGGCGCAGCGCCAGCGGCATCACTGTGCTGGCCGAAGCCCTGCGCGACGGCAATCTGAGCCTGCAAGTGCCGGTGGTGGGCCGTGATGAACTGGCGGCGATCAGCACCGCCCTCAACGTCGCCGTGGTGCAATTGCGCACCAGCATGCTCGGCGTCGATCACGAGACCTCGCAACTGAGCAACGCGGTGCGCAGCCTCAACGATCACTCCAGTGGCGCGCTTGGCGAAGTCGAAGCGCAGCAATTGCAGATCAGCCAGATCGCCGCTGCCGCCACACAACTGGCCGCCACCTCCCAAGGCGTGGCGCAGAGTTGCGAACAGGCTTCCGGCAGCGCCCAGCACACCCGGCGCATCGCCGCTGACAGCAGCCGCGACAGCCAGCGCACCACGGCGAGCATTCAACAGCTCAATCAACGCCTCAACGAAACCGCTGCGGCATTGGGCCGTGTCAGCGAACAAGGGCAGCAGATCCAACTGGTGGTCGACACCATTCGCGGTGTTGCCGAACAGACCAACCTGTTGGCACTCAACGCCGCGATTGAAGCGGCACGCGCCGGCGAACAGGGTCGCGGTTTTGCCGTGGTCGCCGACGAAGTGCGCAGCCTGTCGCAACGCACTCAATCGTCGACCGCGCAGATCGCCGGCACCGTCGACAGCCTGCGCGCCACGGTCAACGAAGCGGTGAGCCTGATGGAAGCCGCCTGCGGCCAGGCGCAATCGGATGCCGAAGCGGTCACTGGCCTCGGCGAACGACTGGGGGAAATTGCCAGCGCCGTGCAGAGTGTCACAGACACCCTCGCGCAGATCGCCACGGCAGTTGAAGAGCAAGCGAGCACCGCCGATGAGGTCAGCGGCAATATCCAGCAGGTCGATCAGGCCGCCGTGCGTTTGCTTGAAGGCGCGCGGGCAGTGAATCTCGCGGCGGACACTTTGAGTCAAGGCAGCCATGCCTTGAGCGCCAATACCGCAAGATTCCAACTGCGTTGACGCCCTGCCCGGCCCGGATTTTCCGGGCCGGAGGATAAGCGGTTGAAAATAAGAAGAAATATTTTAAATTTACGCTTGACGCTTTTCCATTTCAGGGGAATAATGCGCGCCACTTGGCTACATAGCTCAGTTGGTTAGAGCATAGCATTCATAATGCTGGGGTCCGGGGTTCAAGTCCCTGTGTAGCCACCAAGTACTAAAAACGGCTTACCGAAAGGTAGGCCGTTTTTTTATGCCTCGAGAAAAGTGCCGGCGCTGTGGCGAGCGCGTCTGGCACAGGGAGAGGCGCAGGAGTCATCAAAACACCTTGAGTTACGCACCTGGCCAAAGCGTTTGATATTAATCTTGCCTGACGATATCGACCGAGATCTCCACTGCCGCAACAGGGCCTCTGTTCTCAAGCCAGTGCGTAGTGTTTCTGTCCTCGGGCCACCCCACTCCGGGTCCATAGTCCGTGGCGACGCCATGCCGATGATCAGTGATCGTTCCTTGCAATATGTAAACAGTACCGGGTCGGTCTTTATGGCTATGAACCGGCCCGAAGACCCCTCCAGGCTCAATGGTCACCATCCGCATTCGAAGTTGACGCCCTGCCATGCCTTCAATCTCAGGGCCGAGGTCAACGGTTGCAAGTAATGTCACCGCCACACCTTTTGTCTCAGGTGCCATCTGTTCGTTGATCATCACGCGCACCTCTCTGGCTATACAGGAACGACTGGATATGAGCACCTTCGGTGCGATCACATGTCCCTATCAGCGTAGAAGTATCTGAGCCATATCGGGCGCTCGTTGTGCAGGATGCTCAGGCCTCACGCTTACCCTTGATCCGACAGAAAACTGGCCCAGGCATGAAGGAGAAACAGACCGATGGTTTGCGTCCTTCACGGTCGGTCGATAAAGTCCCACAGACTTTTACCCCATGGACGGAGAGCCCGCGTGTTTTCAGCCTTGCCCTTGAGCCGCTTTCGCCTGCCAGCCCTGACGCTGATCATCAGCGCCCTGACCCTCACCGCGTGCAACGCCCCGCCCGCCTCGACCCTGCCTTTGGCACCGGAAGCCGCCTCCGGTTACCGCACCGATCTGCAACCCCGTCACGCCAGCAAACACATGGCCGCCGCTGCGAATCCACTGGCCGCTGAGGCCGGGCGCGAGATGCTGCGTCAGGGCGGTTCGGCGATTGATGCGGCGATTGCGATGCAAGCGGTGCTGACGTTGGTTGAACCGCAATCCTCCGGGATTGGTGGCGGCGCGATGATCGTGTTGTGGGATGGCAAAAAAGTGCAGACCTATGACGGTCGCGAAACCGCTCCGGCCGGTGCCACCGAGAAGCTGTTCCTGCAAGCGGACGGTAAACCGATGCCGTTCCCACAGGCGCAGATTGGCGGCCGGTCGGTCGGCACACCGGGCGTGTTGCGCGCACTGGAGTTGGCACATAAACAGCACGGTCGCCTGCCGTGGGCGAAGCTGTTCGAGCCGGCGATCAAACTTGCCGAGCAGGGCTTCGCCATCTCTCCTCGCCTGCATTCACTTCTCGTGTCAGATCCGGCGATTCGCCAGTCGCCGGACATGGCCAAGTATTTCCTCAATGCCGATGGCAGCGTCAAAGCCATTGGCACACGCCTGCAAAACCCGGCACTGGCCGCGGTGCTCAAACGCATTGCCAGCGAAGGCGCCGATGCGCTGTACAAAGGCCCGATTGCCGAGGACATCGTCGCCAAGGTCCAGGGGCACGCCAACCCCGGCAGTCTGTCGCTGAATGATCTGCAGCGTTATCAGGCCAAGGAACGTGCGCCGCTGTGCACCGACTACAAACGCTGGCAGGTCTGCGGCATGCCGCCACCGTCGTCGGGCGGCATTGCCGTGGCGCAGATTCTCGGCACCTTGCAGGCCCTGGAAACCCGCGATCCGCGCTGGGCACTGGCACCACTCAAACCGCTGAAGACTGACAAACCGGCCGGCATCGAACCCGATCCACAAGCGGTGCACCTGATCGCCGAAGCTGAGCGACTGGCCTACGCCGACCGCGCGCAATACGTCGCTGACACTGACTTCGTGCCGGTACCGGTCAAAGGTCTGGTTGACCCAGGCTATCTCGCCAGTCGCGCCAGCCTGATCGGCGAACGCAGCATGGGCAGCGCCAAACCGGGCACGCCGCCGGGCGTGCAGGTCGCCTACGCGCCGGACCGCTCGCCGCTGCGCATTTCCACCTCGCAAGTGGTGGCGGTGGATGACCTCGGCGGGGCCGTGTCGATGACCACCACCATCGAAGCGGCATTCGGCTCGCACCTGATGGTTCAGGGCTTTTTGCTGAACAATCAATTGACCGACTTCTCGTTCATCCCCGAAGAGAACGGGCAGAAAGTCGCCAACCGCGTCGAACCCGGCAAACGCCCACGTTCATCGATGGCACCCACGCTGATCTTCGATCGCAACAGCGGCGAATTCCTCGCCGGCGTCGGCTCACCGGGCGGCTCGCAGATCATCGAATACGTCGCCAAAACCACCGTCGGCCTGCTCGACTGGAACCTCGACCCGCAAAGCGCCATCAGCCTGCCCAACTTCGGCAGCCGCAACGGCCCGACCGAACTGGAACAAGGCCAGTTCAGCCCGGCGCTGATTCAGGCGTTGAAGGACAAAGGTCACGCGGTGAGTGAAATCGACATGACCAGCGGCACCCAAGCCATCGTACGGGTCAAGGATGCGCAGGGGAAAGCGACGTTGGAAGGTGGCGCGGACCCACGGCGTGAGGGGGAAGCGTTGGGGGATTGAGGATTATGTAGTGAATGGAAAAGGCTTACCGCAAGGTAGGCCTTTTTTGTTGGGCAGTTTGAGAAATATTGAGAGTCGCCATTGGCGGCTGCCTATTTCGCGGGCACGGAGTTCGACTCCGTGCCATGAATTCACAAAGCTATTCAGCGAGTTTTTGGTGTGACTCCAAATCCACAAGCCGAGAAGTTGGACCATTGGCTTTCAGGCGCTCAGTGACCACTTTTGGCCACAGGTTTCGGGAACGGCGTTTGGCAACGCTGTAGGTGAGTTCCTGGATTCGAAAACAGGGATAAAGAAGAAATGTGCAGACAACCATAACTACGTCGGTTCCGCCCAAGTAATTTCTTCCGCCATTTTCGGCTCTGGTTTTTTTAGTGCCAGCGAGGGTGTCCCTGAACCAGCCACTCATGTTGGGTTTCACCGCCAATTGGCTCTGTACAAAAGCATCTGACTCACTGTGGTTGCCGTGTTCATCAAAATAAGGGCCGTTGTTCATGTATGAGCGGATGTACTCCCAAAAACTCTTTTGCATTTCCAGGGATTTACCAAACGGGGCACCGAGGCTGACCATGAGCGCCGTTTCCGGCTCTTCAAATTTCCACACCCGGATTTCCAGCGATGCGCTCTGCATTCCGCCTATGTGGGTGCCAACAACCTGGAACTCATTGGCCACGGCTGACATGCCATCCCATAGTGCGTGGAACAGTTCACCGTCGTAATCAAAATACTGCCGAACAACCAGACGGGCGTCATGTCACGCCACGGCCTCGGTACCTTGTAGCTATTGGTCGGGCTGTTCTTGATCAGATGCCGATAGCCCTGAGCATCCGACCTCAAGCCAACTCGCTTTGAGCCTGCGCGGCCAGTTCAGCCTCGCGTTTGGCGATGGCTGCTTCCAACTCTGGAGAGCGTTTGGCCCATTGTTCCGGCGGGAGTGGTTTTGACCATTCGATGATGTCGGGATAGGGCAAGTCGGGAGGCGGGTTCAACTTCCAACGCTCCAGCACATCGATCAGCAGCGTGTTGAATATGAATATTCCGCAGAACCCTTCCCAGAGAACGGTTACGAACCAGCCTCTTAACTTCGCGGCTTTGATCAGATCATCCAGATAAGTCGCCCAGATTCCTTTTGACCTGTCGAAACGGGCGGTTTGATCCTCGACAGCCTCTGGCCCGATCTCCATATAACTGCGCATGCATTCCCACAACGCCATCGCCGTCGTGCCGCCGCCACAGTTGAAGCCCAGTGAAAAGTGTTTGTTGTCTTCCGTAGCGTGCGGGTCGGGGTTTTCGAAACCGATGACCAGTAGACCCATTGTGGCCTTGCCGGCCTGACTGACCGACGATTGCTGGGTGGCGGCCGCCGTCACGGTTTCCCAGGGGACAACCCAGTACTCGCCGTTGTCGCGGGAGACGCAGACTTCGCGGCGTTGGCGATTGAAGCGTACGGGTAAGGGGACTTCGCGGAAGAGGCCCTGAATCAAGAAGAAAGTTGGCACGCCAATAATGAACGTCGTCATGACCGCAAAAATATGCATGTCATCGTGATCATTTCGGAACAGATACCCCATGAAAGCAAACAACACCACCATTGGCCAAAGCACCATCACCGCCGAACCGATGCTGTAGTTACCCACATCGAGAAACACCTCGTTCTTGCGCCAGATGATATTCAACACATCAGAGGATTTTCTACCGGTTGGAATCGGCAATGGCGCCAAGTAATCATTGCGCGAAAACATTCTTTTTTTCGTAGTGCCCGCCGGAGGCGTACTCATGACTGCGCCTCCACTCGCCCGGCCAACTCGGCTTCGCGCTTGACGATGGCTTCTTCCAACTCCGGGGAGCGTTTGGTCCATTGCTCCGGGAGGAGTGGTTTTGACCATTCGATGAT
>NZ_CAXAPL010000037.1:0-60781 GCF_963970845.1 Pseudomonas sp. RA_105y_Pfl2_P56 | reverse complement strand
CTGATCAATCAGCTCTTTCGGGACCGAAGGAAACTGGGGTTTGACCTCCGAGGCCGGTTTCTTTTTGGTCGGCATACATGCTCCTTTTCAACATGTTATGCCCGAACACAAAATTTCTGACAGTCTCCTTTAGCCTCCCACCGATAATGTCGGGAAGGTTCAATACGAATACCGCGTCTATTGTTTCCCGGTGAAACAGCAAAACATCCTCGCTGTGCGGCTCAAATGTGGAACTGATGACATAACCGTCATCCTCCAGCACATGGCTGAACAGCAATCGCAAGCTGGATATTGCAGGCGCCTTTGCATACGCGTTCCAGTGGTGGGGGAATCGTCCTGGATCGAGATCCAGACGCTGCAGGCCCTCTCCCAATACCGAAGGAATTGCCAATGATGTACCGTGGCCTCTGCCTTGTTCGCTGAAGAGGTCGCGCAACATCAACAAGGGGTCAGCGAGTTCGCGTCGCGGGGGTTGCAGGAAGCTCCTGTCCGTCCAGTAGCTAAATGTCTGGTTCAAGACGGCCAACCCATGAGCGGTGATGATTTCGGATCGATTTGCCTGATTGAATATGGCCCGGGCAAGAAAACTTACAGACTGATCCGACAAGTATCTGAACGTCCGGGAAATATATTGAGTGATGGGCATTTCAAAAGGGAAACGCCGGTCCAGGACAATCCACCGATCATTTCTTTTGATCGCCCACTTTGGTTGCAAAGACGGATTGTCGCGGAGCATGTATTCGAAGGCGTCATACAACGCGGGCGAAAACAAAGGATGTTGCAAATAGGCGAGCCGCGAGTCGGAATTGAGCGTCTGCTGGACAATGCGATAATAAAGCTCGTCTATCTCGATGTGTTGGCCCAGTTGCGGTTGAATTCTTTTTCCCCAGTTGCGCCACAGCCCATAAGACAGATTAATGGCTTGCGGGTTGGCTGACAGCAGGCGCTCGGTCAACGTTTGTGTCTGGTGAGGGGCATCATCCAGATGCGGTGGCTTACTTGGGCCCGGTATCGGTTCTTCAGTGTCGGTTGGAAGGCGACGCCTGTCTTGCTGCGAACGCTCTGGTACGGGATCGGTTTCAGGGGCTTTGCGACGCCAGATTTTCGTTCCGGGGATCTGTTCAAAATAGATATCCGGCGAGTAGGTTGTCGTCGCGAATGCTTGCTGATACTCATCGGCGGCGTTTTTACGCACCATGACCGTTCCGTCTACCGTGTCAACGTAGGTTTTGCGATGTTTGTCATGTCTGATTCCGTCCGGCGTGTTCTCTGCGGGAGAGAGTTGGGCCGCGTCCCAAGGGTTCAGGAATACCGGTGCTTCTGGCGGCCGGGAGGCATCAGCGGTGGTATGTGGTCTGTCCGCCTCGGAATCGTTGGTCAGCCAGTCCGGGCGTTCGAAGGTCCAGGTCGGCTGGCGCTCGGATTTGTTCAGGAAAGGGCCAGGCAGCGTCGGCATGAAGTCGAAAGGCACTTGATATCGGCCGTCGCCCTGGCGCTGGACAAGGATATGCCCCTCATTTTCGACGTGAGCATAGAGCTTGCCATCCGGACTGGTGAAAAGACCGCTGTCAGATCCGAGAGGATTCAACATGTGCAACCGATCGGCAGGCCACGTAATCGAGCGTAGAACGGTACTAACGGTTTTCGGGCGGGTATCAGGCATTTCGCTGACCCTTACAGAAGGCGGCGGCGAAGAGCTCCCGGTATAACCATGAGAGGGAATTGTGGGCGTTTGATTGTCCCCCGGCACTCTCCAGAACGCGCTATCGAAGTTCAGCCGATTACTTTCCAGAGTGCCCGGCGAAGGACTTCTGGGCGTTGGAGGTGTATGGGGCGCAGCTATACCGTGCACAGGCTTCGGTGGTTTGGCCATTAATATATTCTCTCTATTTAAATATAAGGTGCGTATTGTTCGATGCGGCGCTGAGGGCTAGCGCCATAAAGCGGCCACTAAAAAATAATCAAGACGTTTGGCCGATTGCAGTAAAGCATTCGCGCTAAATAGCGAGTTTCATCCCTCCCTCACGACAAAGAGCGTTGGTGTGTAAGGGGTTGATTCTTGTACGCCGCCGATTAAATAGACGATTTCGTTTTGTGCAAGATAACTGTCCAGTTTTTCTTTCTCCGGCGACTTTAGTTTGTTTCGAAACACTGGATTAGTGAGTTCTGAACCAGCAGTCGTGCTACGAGGAACAGTATCGCCGGTGAAGCCTGGAAGTTTTAATACGAACACCGCGGCAACACCTTGCCGGTGAAATATCAAAGCGTCTTCGCTGTGCTGCCGCGTGGAAGGGTTGATGCTATAGCCGCTCTGTTGCAGGACGAAGCTGAACAAGTTATGCAAACCGGCGCTGGTCGGTGCGGCCGTGTAGGTGCCCCATTCCTGGGGAAAGCGCTGTGGATCAAAGTCCAAGCGCTGCAGAAGATCGGAGCCTGGGCAGGCAGAGTTAGCAATCCGCCCGGCACGAGAGGGGAGGGCTGTGTTTGCAGCTTTGGCAACATCACCAACGGATCGGAAAGACTGTGCAAGACTTTCTCGTTAGTGACCCGGTCTGTCCAGTGACGGAGTGTCAGGGCCATCACCGAGATTCCATGGGCGTTGATCCCTTCAGGTCGGCTGGCTCGCGTAAATACGGCTCGGGCGACAGCGCTGGCCGAATGTTCCGACAGATAGTTGAAAGCGTCGCAGACGTATTGCGTCAAGGGTTTGGTAAACGGCGGATGGTTATCCAGAACTTTCCATTGGCCATCCCGTTTCAGCGCCCATTTTGGTTGGCGCGAAGGCTCATCGCGCAACATGTTTTCGAATGCGTCGAAGTGATCAGGTACGAATGCTGGATGTTGCAAATAGACCAGTCCGGTCTCTGGGCGTAAACCTTGGCTTACGATCACATAGTGCTGACCGTCTATTTCGACAGACTCGCCTGTCTCCGGTCCTATGGATTTTCCCCAGTTTTTCCATTGGCCCAAGGACAAGTCCAGTGCGCTCGTTTGTTGATGAAAAAGATTCTGCACCAGTGCACCGGCATCGGTCGCGACATGGGTTTCATCCGACACACGGAAGCGTTTACTTGGGCCCGCCGTTACTTCGGGCGTGTCGGCAAGGGCTTGATCAATCTCAGGGAGAGGGCGTTTCGAGGGGGTGTTGACAGGTTCAATTTGGCGCCAGAGGGTTGTATCGGGAATTTGTTCAACCCATTCACCGGACGGGCTCGATTCCCCTGCGTGGGTCTGGCGGTAACCGCCCTTGTCTTTGCGCACCATGACGATTCCTCCTTCCATTTCGACATACGCCTTTTTGAACTTGTCGTAGCGGATGCCTTCCGATGTGGCTGGATTTCTTTTCAGTTGGGCGGCCGATTTGTCATCGATGAATACCGGATGCTTTGGCCTGTCGCCAAGCGATGTATCGACAACCGGAACCTGATGGGGGGGTGGTGTGTCCTGGATTCGCGCCACGGTTGCAGTGTGCCGCGAGGGCTGTGGATCTGGCAGGCGATTGATGATGACACTGGCGCGCGGGATGGATGTCCCTGGCGAGGCGATGGATGAGTGGGCAGTCGATATCGGATCCCCACCTACAGCGCCTGAGACGGATAAGGTGGGGTCGCTGTGGGTACCTGTAAGCGGCGACGGGCTTCTTGGTGTTGTCGTAGACGTCTGCGGTGAAGGCGAGCCTGGCGTTTTCTTGGATGGCTTTAACATTGCGTTGCTCCGATGAATTGTGGATTCATTTATCCGAAAGGACGCGCCGGGCAATAGAAGCGCAACTGCGAGGTTGCCTGCGGCGAGTCTTCAAGGGAGCGATGTTCAGTAAAATGGCGTCAGCGCGTGCGGTATATATGTCTTGATCCAAAAACAATGATGCAAGGCATTACCGGTTTGTAGAGGGCCGATATGACGCTCCCCTCGCCGTTGGCGGGCGAGGGGAGAACGACAGTCAGCGCTCTCTAATAATGACCACCGCTACCGGATTCGACGCAACCTTCGCCACCCCGCCTACCAGCCAGACCACTTTGTTTTGGGCCTCGGCGGTCTGAAGAGCGAGCAAGGCGGCACTGCCGATTCTTTGTGGCAAATTCGGATCAGCGAGTTCGTTGCCCGGGGTATGCGATAGACCTGGATCTCCGACCGTTCCCAGTTTGAGATAAAAGACCTCTTGATGATTTGTGCGTCTGAATACCAACGTAGGACTGCGGTGTTCATATGTCAGGGGAAAGATGTCGTAGCCGCTGCGAACCAGCAATGCGCCGACGAGGCGTCTGAGATTGAGGTCGCTTGGATAGGTCAGGTAGTGACGCCATTCGACCGGAAAGTGTGTTGGATCGAAGGTCAGCCGTTGTAAATCTCCATCACCCTGGGGGCGCAGCGGAAGGATCCTTTTGTTTCCGATATCAACGGATGTCACCACGGGCAGCATGTTCATCGGATCTGCGTAAGCGGGTGCGGTGGGAAACGGTTTTTGGTTCCACTGGTGCAAGACAGCCTGAATGTTGATCAGTCCGGTGCCTGTGATGGTGGGCGAGTTATCGGAGAGTTCAAACAGTTTCCTGGCGACGGCCCGCGAAGTGAAATCAGAGAAGTCCGGAAATGTATCGGCTACGGATTGCGACAGGGGCTTTTCAAAAAAACGTTTACCGGGACGGATTTCCCCCGGCTCGGTACCGATACGAAACGTTGCCACCGGTTGGCGTTCGGGATTTGTTTGCAGCATCTGCTCAAAAGCATCGAAATGTGTCGGAACAAATTCGGGGTGCTGTAGAAAGTACACTTTGGGCAGGCTGTTGGGGGCAGAGCCGATGGGCACGATGGGATAATGGAGCCAGCCGAGCTGGATGGAATCTGCGGATGATGGTGGGTTCAGATCGCCCCATGGTAACCAGAAGTAGGGTGTCTGGACCGATGAGGCACTGTTGTCGTTCGCCGGCGGTGTAGAGTCCTCGGGCTCATTGAGTCGCGGTCGCTTGCTCGGGCCGGGCGAGGGTTCGTCAAATTCGGCGACGGCGCGTAGAGGGTCTGGTGCGAAGCTTTCGTCTGTTGTCGTGCTCTGCGCTTTTCGGCGCCAGAGTTTTGTCCCGGGAATGTGTTCAAAAAAAATGGCGGGTGAGTCACTTGTCGTGGCAAAGGCTTGCTGATATTCGCCATCGGCGTTTTGACGCACCATGACGGTTCCTTCTGCCGTATCGACATAGGTCTGTTTGAGCTTGTTGTAGCGGATTCCGTTCGCTGAGAGTTCAGCTTTGCTCAGCTTTGCTGCGTTTTCTGGTGAAAGGTAGGACGGTGTTTGCGGTTTTACGGCTTCAGCGCCCGAAGTCCGAGTAAGTTGCCAGCCCGGTTGTTCGATGCGCCAACTGGCCTGGCCTTGATTTTTCGTCAGAATCGGGCCTGGAACGCCCGGTGCAAAGGAGAGTGGAACGTAATATTGTCCTTGCCGATTCTGTTCTACAACGAACTGGCCCTCTGTTCCGATCTGGGCGTAGGTTCGCAGATCCGGCCCAGTGAACAATCCTGTGTTGTCTGCAAGCGGCACCAACTCGTTGAATCGGCTTTGAGGCCAGGCAATCTGGCTGCGAGCGGTGATGTAGCTATCAAGTTCGGCACCGGGCATCCTGCTCACTGTGACGTTGGCTACACGAGAGGTGGCGTCTTGAGAGATATTCGGAAAGTGCTGTGCGGACGTTGAATCGATGCCAGGCAGGTATACGTCCGGAAGGTGTGTTGTACCGCGGTTATCTGAGAGATAGTCCACAGATCGGGTCGTTGTACTTGTTGTACTTGTTGTACTTGTTGTACTTGTTGTACTCGTAGTACCGGATCCAGTTGTAGTAACAGGCGCTTTTTTTGTTGGCTTGATCATATAGGTTTATTCCATCCATTGGATTTTTTGAAAGCGGGAGAAACTGCCTTTTCGTGGCGTTCAGGCGCAGCCGATCAACGCGCGGTAATGCCTGAGCGCTTCAACCGCTGAGTGCGCAATAAGTTGTCGGTTTTAAATCGATTTTTGTGTGTTGATGGGGCAGGCTAATTTATGGCGAAACCTGGCGTTGATAGACCCGGTGTCTGATGGGTGCAGCGATTCAAGACCTGCAGTTTCGCGTAATCAACAACTTCGCTGTCCAGCAGCCAACGGCGTCTGGCAAAGCTATAGCTGAGTATTCCGGCTCGATTGTCGATCACACTGATATGTCTGACCCTGATGTCCTTGTCGGCAATGGCGATGAATTCTTCGGGCAACGCTGTGGCCCAGTCGTCGGGGGCTTCGAAAAATCTGGCATCGAGGCCATCGAAATAAATTGTGTCGAAGGAGAGGTCGACAGTTTTGACAATGCCTTTCGCAGTGACGACACGCACTTGATCGACAAGATCTTCACTGTCGTAGTCTGGTAGATAGACCGTACACGTTCCAATCTGCAGTTGATTTTTCTCCAGTTTTATTTCGACATTGCCCAGTGCGCTGGCATCGAACTCCCACGTGGACGAAAAGCGCAATCTGTTGTTGGCCTTTGCCAGTGCGCCTGGCGTAGCGATTCTGATTATTAGGTCTGCCGCGAGATGGATCAGATATGTCGCCCCGTCACCTAGCAGACTTTCGATCGCGGTTTGTTCAGGATAAGACGTCAGCGTGGCGCAGGCGGATCTGGCGCTCAGTTGATAGGCTTCGTTCACGGGAAGTTCAAACAGGTACAGACCTGCGCGGTATTGCTCTGGAAGAGGGATCCGGGTTTTCCACTTCGTGAATGCGTACACCTTATAGTTTGCAGCCACGGGAGGCACGTCAGTTTTCAGTGTGAGATGAGCATTGAAAGCGACGCCGTCACTGAATGCAAAAACATATTGATGATCGGGGTAGAGCGCCATGGTTCTTAGCGTTTTCACGCTATTCATTGGATCGTTTCCACCCCTTGCCTGCGCGAACAACTTGATTGTTAATGTCTTTTTCCCAAAGTAATAGACCAGATCGCAACCCATTAACAGATCATGTTTTTTTGCCGATATTCTCGCCAGGAAGTGTGCTTCTGATTTAGTCAGTTCATCACTCGCGAAGTCCAGAAAAATTCTGGTGACAGCGTTGGTACGCTTTACTGCGTAAAACCGGGTGTGTTGTTGAGTTCTTGGAATGTAATAGCTGGCATCGTTGTTGTGCCGGATTATGCAATCGGATGTGTAAAGAATGACCGGACTTTGCGGTCGTCCTTTGCGGGTGATGACCACCTCGACGTCGATGGGTCTTTCGCTTTTGATTGATTCAGGAAGCTCAGGTACCAGATAAAAGCCGTCCTCGGTAATGAAGGTGAGTTTGTTGTTCTTTAATTGATAATCGTCACCGAGCCGTTTGTAGATGTCACGGATGATGACCTTGCTTCTGGGCCTGTCGTGGAAATCGAATTTCGAAGTGATGACCAGCGCGCTCTTCTCGATGATCCAGCTTTCAATCAGATCCATTCGCCAATTCAAGACAATGACGCTTTCTTGCTTACCGTCTTCGATGATGCAAATGCAGCCCGCTTCATGGGCAATGAAATACTCGTCTGCTCCGGATTCACCCGATGCCGTTGCACCTTTGTGAATCAAATGAATCTGGTCGTTTCCTGCACCAGCTCTGATGGTGTCGATGCCACGGGACTTGATGATGTTGCGTTGTGCTGTACCGGTGACGGTGCTTGTGGCATGCGCGACGGTTTCAACATTCTCGATACTTTCCAGAACGCTGTGGAGCGTACGTTTTTTTCCGCCTTCGGCCGATGGATCAGGGGTGATTACCTGGAGCCTCCCCGCCACCAGGTCGATGTCATACCCGGGTTGCTCCGCAGCACTAAGGTTATAAAGGCCGCCAAGGGACAAAGTGTCGTTGCCTGCTCCGCCCTTCAATGTCGAATAATGGTCATCCCTGGAAACATTCTTGAGTCGATCGGCAGCGCCTTCGAAGACGAATCGATCGTCTTTGTCCCCCCCTGTCAGCTCTTTTCTTCCGGTCTTGTAAAAAAAGGCGTTTGGTTTTTTTTCAACCCCTCGGATTGAGTCTTTACCGTCACTGATGAACCACAGGACCGCTTTGTGCTCTGCCGCGGAGCCCAGTTGCGCGCCCGGAGTGGCACCGCTAACACCTTCGCGGGCGTCAATGGTGTCATCGACTCCTGTTATTTGTGGAAGATTGACGGTTTGCCACCGGTCTTGTTTAGTCCACCAGTTACGTGCCCATATCCGAGTCGGCTTGAGGTTGACCTCAAAAGCACCATGAACGATGGCTTCGGTGGTGTCCTTCAGCTCGCCATCCAGCAGTTTCTTTGCCGCGTCCTTCATTTTCCTGGAGTGCTCGACCCTGGTTTTGGCAATGCTGTAGCGATCCTGCACATCGGCGTCAGGATCCATGAAACAGAACGAGAACCAGCCTGTGCGCCAGCGCTCATTGGTGGTGAGTTCGATGTAATCGTCAATATCGTCCACCAGTCTTACGGCAGCGTAAGCCTGAGCGCCAATGGCCAGAATCGCTCCCGCCGCGAGTCCGACCGGACCTGCAAAAGAAAAGCCTGCCATCGCTGCGCTGCCGAGTATCAGGGTCATGGCGGCACTCGTTAGGCTCAAACCGGCACTGATGTAATGATCCAGCGCTTCTTTCCCGGTTGCATTGTCTGCAGCGGTCAAGGATGTGACCGCGGCATGTAAATCGAAAGGCAGCGTCAGCGCTCCCCCGATCAACCCACCGGAACGACCCAATCTCACGGCGAATCGGGTTTTGGCGAAGTCCTTGTAGGCAAATTGGCCAACCTTGATCATTTGCGTGGCCATTTTAGTCACGGCCATGTCTACAGTTATGGAGCCCACTTCAGAGGTGATGCCCGCGCTATTGATTACGGCTTGCGCGGTGTCACTGTTTCTGACCGCATCGACCACCCCGCGCAAACCCATGAATATTCCAAAGGCTTGAATCCCGACACTTGAGCCGAGCAGGCAGTCGCTCTTGATCATTGACACCCAGCGAGGGCTGCTCTTGGACAGGTAGGCATGACGCAAATCGAGTTTTTGCGCGGAGCCTAGAAGTTTCGCAAGTGTGCTGTGGTATGTACCCTGATCAACATCGCTCGTGGGATTGTTTCCAAGCATCGGCGGGGCGTCTAATGGACGTCGGCTGGCAATTTCGAACAGCAGCGACGACAACAGGTAGCCCTCCGTGACCGTAGTTGATTTCATTCGGGTTTCTATATCGGGCGAGCTGAACTGTAACGAGTTGATGAAGGAGCGCTTGGGCGTTCGAAAGAAAGTGTTCTGACCATTCAGGTGTTGTCCGCCCGTCGTTGCGCCCAAAACGTCCAGGGAAACTCGTGTAATTGAAATAGAGCCGATATGAAGTGGACCGAACAGATCGTCGACGATTTTCAGCTGTTGTGTTTGGCGTTTGTTCGCGGTGGCGATTTCGCCATCAAAATCGATGGTCGAAGCTGTGCGCTCATTGGCATGGAAGCCTATATCGGTGATTACTACGGAGTCAGTTTGCTGGAACGAATCCGGTGTAAAAGTGGCCATTTGAACATCCTTGTTCTGCCCAATTATTTGTCGAATAGCGCGGTTATATTAGGTTTTGTTTTTTAGAGTTGTACATCCATGGGTTGTTGCGTTGTATTTCGCCCGACGCGGCAAATTGAAATGCCCTTTAAATATCTCAGTGGCTGCTGAGTAACGATACGGCTCCTGCACTACCGAACAAACCGGCGCTGATCCGGTTGAACCAACTTTGTCCCTTGCCGCTGCGCAGATAGCGCGCAGCACCATGGGCGCCCAGTCCGTAGGCCAGTTTGCACAGCAGGTCCAGCAAGGTCCAGGTTGCAATCATCACCAGTAACTGCGGCAGGAAAGGCTGTTCGGCGCTGAGGAACTGTGGCAGAAACGCGGCGAAGAACAGAATGTCTTTCGGATTGCTCGCGCCCAGCACGAACGCGCGCCCGAACAGTGCACGAAAACGTGGGACAGCCGTCGCTTGTGGCACTTCGGCGCCTGTCGAAGGCTGGCGCGACTGCTGCCAGCTCTGCCAGGCAAGATAGAACAGGTAAAATGCGCCGATGATTTTCAGCGCGCTGAACAACTGTTCCGAAGCCAGTAGCAGGGCCCCCAGGCCAAGCGCGGATGCGCTGAGCAAACAGATCGAAGCAATCACGCCGCCGAGAAACGCCGGGTAAGAGCGCCGCAAACCGTAATTCAGGCTGTTGCTGATCATCAGCAACGACAGTGGCCCCGGAATCAGGATCACCACCAGTGCAGCGCCGCTGAACAGCAGCCAGGTTTCCAGACTCATCACTTTCCTCCTTTTTTGTTGTACTCAAGAATGTGCAAAAGCCCCACCCGCCAGGGTGAGGCTGTTTTGAAGCCAGAACCGCTTAACGCTTACAAGAAGATGAACTTGGCGATGAAGATCGCGCAGAGCACCCACAGGCTGACGGAAATTTCCTTGCACTTGCCGGTACCGGCCTTCAGCGCCACATAAGTGATGAAGCCCAGCGCAATCCCGTCGGCGACCGAGAAGGTCAGCGGCATCATGATCGCGGTGACGATGGCAGGAATCGCGTCAGTGGCTTCGTCCCATTCGATGTGGGCCATGCCGCCCATCATCAGCATCGCAACGTAGATCAGTGCACCGGCGGTGGCGTAAGCGGGAATCATGCCAGCCAGTGGTGCGAAAAACATTGCCGCTATAAATAGCACACCTACGGTGACGGCGGTAAGACCAGTCCGACCGCCAGCGGCCACGCCGGCAGCACTTTCTACATAGCTGGTGACAGGCGGTACACCGACCACGGCACCGAAAACGCTGGAAGCACTGTCGGCTTTCATGGCGCGGGAGAGGTTTTCGATGCGTCCGTCAGCGCCGACCAGATTGGCACGCTGGGCAACGCCCATCAGGGTACCGGCGGTGTCGAACATGTGCACAAAGAGGAAGGCCAGCACCACACTGATCATGCTGACGTTAAACACGCCGGCAACGTTCATCGCCATAAAGGTCGGCGCCAGGCTCGGCGGCGTCGACATGATGCCCTCGTAATGCACGATGCCCAGGCCCCAACCGGCCAGCGTCACGGTGATGATGCTGATGAGGATCGCGCCAAAAACTTTGTGGTAGCTGAGGATGGCGATCATCAGGAAGCAGATGGCGGCGAGCAGCGGGCCCGGTTCACGCAGGGAACCGAGTTTGATCAGCGTGGCCGGGCTGTCGACGACGATGCCTGCGGTTTTCAGGCCGATCAGGCCAAGGAAAAGACCGACCCCTGCGCCCATCGCAAAGCGCAGGCTCACAGGAATACTGTTGAGCAGCCATTCGCGAATCCGCGAGAAGGTCAGGATCATGAACAGCACGCCTGAGACGAACACTGCGCCCAGCGCCGTTTCCCAGTTGTAGCCCATGGTGCCGACCACGGTGTAGGTGAAGAAAGCGTTCAGGCCCATGCCCGGCGCCAGACCCACCGGCCAGTTGGCGTAAAGGCCCATCAACAGGCAGCCCAGCGCAGCGGCGATACAGGTGGCGACGAATGCCGCACCATGGTCAATCCCGGCATCGGCCATGATGTTCGGGTTGACGAAGATGATGTAAGCCATCGTGATGAAGGTTGTCAGACCGGCAATCAACTCGGTCTTCACCGTGGTGCCATGCAAGCTGAGTTTAAACAGGCGCTCCAGCAGGCCATTGCGTAACGGCGGCGAGAGATCCAGCGTCGATGCTTCGGATTTGCGGCTTTCCACAGCGAGTACTCCTCAAGAGTTTTATTGTTATTTCCAGGGCCGGCCCCATGAGGGGTGGCAGCGGCCCTTTGAGGCATACGCGAATTTGTTGACCATAAGGTCAGGAACTCGCACGCTGTGGATTATGCTTTTGTGTACAAATAAAGCAAATATTGTTTTTGATTTTGTTTACGAACGGTCCGACGATAGCGATATATCGCCACTGCGTGCCCTTCGCGAGCAAGCCAGACGATTCAATGGAGATGTGCCTGACTCTCACCCAAGGCCAGATTCACCGCCAACCACCCATTCACCGCTGTCTCCCCAGCCTCGGCGAACACCCGCTCCAGCAACTTCACCTGCTCACGGCGCAACGACTGTTCGAACTTCCTCCCTTCGGCCGTCAATTCCAGCAGGCGCTTACGCTTGTCAGCCTGCGATGCCACGCTGTCGACCAGATGCATTTCCTGCAACTGGCGCAGCGGCATGTTCAGCGCCTGCTTGCTCACCCCAAGCAAGGCCAGCAACTCCTTGACGCTCAAATTTGGATAACGAGCGATGAAAAACACAATCCGTTGATGCACCCGAGACAACCCGCGGCGCTCAAGCATTTCATCAGCCTTGGCGGTGAAGGCCTGATAACCGAAGAAGAACGCTTCCATGGCCTGTTGCTGACTGGTTGGGTTTTTAAGGTCAATCATGTTGACGTACTCGCTCGGGTTATCGTAATTTCAGTCAATAAGTTTGACTCATTTTTCACATGCCTCGCTACCGGTGACTTCCATGGCTTTTTCCGAACGTGTCTCGCGCCTTAAAAGTTCTTTGATCCGTGAAATCCTCGCCGCCGCTCAGCGTCCGGAAGTGATGTCATTCGCCGGCGGCCTGCCTGCCGAGGCCATGTTGCCGAAAGTCGAATGGGGTGACATGCCGCTGTCCCTCGGCCAATACGGTATGAGCGAGGGTGAGCCGGCGCTGCGCGAAGCCCTGGCCGCAGAGGCGAGGGCGCTAGGCTTGGCGTGTGAGGCGAGTCAGGTGCTGGTGGTCAGTGGCTCCCAGCAGACTCTTGATTTGGCGGCCAAGCTGTACATCGACAAGGGCACCGAGATTCTTCTGGAAGCACCGACTTATCTGGCCGCTTTGCAGATATTCCAATTGTTTGGCGCCGAATGCCTGACCGTGCCGCAGGAGTCCGATGGCCCGAACCTGGCGCAATTGCGCAGTCGTCTGGAGCAACACCGTCCGGCGTTCATCTACTTGATCCCGACGTTCCAGAACCCATCCGCCGTGCGCTACAGCGAGGCCAAGCGTGCAGCCGTCGCCGCATTGCTCGATGAATTCGGTGTGACATTGATCGAAGACGAACCCTACCGCGAACTGACGTTCGACGGCGCCAGCGCCAAGCCGATTGCCGCACGGCTGCGCAATTCCAGTTGGATTTACACCGGCACGGTCTCGAAAACCTTGCTACCCGGTTTGCGTGTCGGCTACCTGATCGCCAGCCCGGATCTGTTTGCGCCTCTGCTCAAGCTCAAGCAATCGGCGGATCTGCACACCAATCGCATCGGTCAGTGGCAAGCACTGCAATGGATCGGCACTGAGCAATACCAGCAGCACTTGAGTGAGTTGCGCGGTTTTTACCGAGAACGGCGCGATGCCTTTCAGTCAGCGCTGGAAACGCACTTTTCGGATCTGGCGGACTGGAACACGCCGCAGGGTGGGCTGTTTTTCTGGTTGACGCTGAAACAGCCGCTGGACACGCGCACGTTGCTTAACGAGGCGTTGGCCAATGATGTGGCGTTCATGCCAGGGGAGCCGTTCTTTCCCGATCCCGATAAAAATCTCGGACATTTGCGTCTTAACTTCAGCCACATTGACGCGGCACGGCTGGATGAAGGGCTCAAGCGATTGGCGGCGGTGGTGCGTCAGGCGCAACGAGACAGGGCGGCCTGAACATTTTTGTCTGGATTTTTGTGCTGACTGGGCGGTCTTTTTCGCGAGCAACCCCGACCCCAAAGGGGAAATACATTGAACGATGTGCGGGCTTGCTCGCGAAGGCGTCAGTCAGAACGGCACAAAAACTTCAGGCCGCAGCAAACCGCTTATCCAGATAATCAATGATCACCTTGGACTCATACATCCAGGTCGTCTGGCCATTCTCTTCAATCCGCAGGCACGGCACCTTGATTCGGCCACCCTGTTCCAGCAGTGTCTGGCGATCCTGCTCGTTGTTTTTCGCATCCTTGAGCGCCACCGGCACATTGAGGCGACGCAAAGTGCGACGGGTCTTCACGCAAAACGGGCAGGCGTGGAACTGATACAACGTCAGGTCCTTCGCAGCCGCTTCCACCTGTGCCTGAGCGGCGGCGGGGCGGTTTTTCTTGCCAGGGCGGGTGATGAAATCGATGAAAATGATCAGTTGGCCGAGGCCAACACGAAGTGCTTTAACGAACACGTTACAAGCCTCACAGAGATATTGAAGAAGGCGCGCAGCTTACCCGATTTTTCACGGGCGAAAAAAAACCGGCGATCAACGCCGGTTTTTTACTGTTGCCAATTACTTGATCAAGCTGAGGAATTCGCTGCGGGTGGCTGCGTTTTCACGGAACTCGCCGAGCATCACCGAAGTGATCATTGACGAATTCTGCTTCTCGACACCGCGCATCATCATGCACATGTGCTTGGCCTCGATCACCACGGCAACGCCCAGCGCGCCGGTGACTTGCTGCACCGCATCGGCGATCTGGCGGCTGAGGTTTTCCTGAATCTGCAGGCGGCGGGCGTACATGTCGACGATCCGTGCGACCTTCGACAAGCCCAGCACTTTGCCGCTCGGGATATAAGCAACATGCGCCTTGCCGATGAACGGCAGCAGGTGGTGTTCGCACAACGAGTACAACTCGATGTCCTTGACCAGCACCATTTCGCTGTTATCGGAGCTGAACAGGGCACCGTTGGTGACCTCTTCGAGCGTCTGTTCATAACCGCGGCAGAGGTACTGCATGGCTTTGGCGGCACGCTTTGGCGTGTCGAGCAGGCCCTCGCGGGAGACGTCCTCGCCCAGTTGGCCGAGAATCGCGGTGTAGTTCTGTTCCAGTGTCACAGAGGCTGATTCCATAAGGGTTTCAGAGGGGTACTGTTTCTGTCTGTACCAATTTTGTACCAATCAAGCTGATTTCGAGCTGTCCGAGTTAACCCCAGTCGGTGCTGGAGTTGATCCATCGGGCGCAGGTCGATAGCAACTACTGAACGCTATGACCGAGCTGAGTGGCAATAAACGCAGGGTTCATACCCGCCATGAGGCACATGGTAGCGTAAGTGTGTCGGCAGTTGTATTGCCGGCGGGCGCGAATCCTCAAATCGGCCGGTGTGAACCTGAAGCCTTTGCCGAGCCCCCGGGACTGTCAGGCAAATTCAAAGTGACGGAACCGATCGGCATCAAATCGCACAACGGGGCCGGTAGTTCGACGAATCGCCGTCAAACGGTTTTCCTAGCTTGCGACCGGTTTTCCAAACAGGACTATACCGATGGCGATCAGCAACCCCACGGCAAATAGCGCCGCTTTGCCAGGTTCTTTACGGTCCAGTGACGACAGCAGCGCCTGTAGCGATTGCAACGCGTAGAAAATCACAAACGCCTTTGATGCATACGTGATGATTTCGTAAATACCAGCACTCCAAGTGATGCCGATTGCCACAAGCGCAGTCACGAGGCTGCCCACATTCACAGACAGGCGCTTGTGCGTCGCTTCAGCCAGCAGTCCGCTAGCGCCATTCATATCGGCAACGGCTGCCGATGATTGGGACGCAAGGGCGGCCGCGATCAATAGTGGGGTGACGGCGGCACCGACAGGGGCAAGCATGTCGATAATCGCCGTTTCCCCGCCTTCGGCGGAGGGGCTGCCGTGAAATAAATGCGTCAGGAGAAAAACGAACCCGACGTAGATAAATGTTGATACCCACTGGGCATAGCGCATTGTCCGCAGCCGGGTTTGTGTGTCGTATTCGGCGCCCAAATAACGGGATGTTTCAAAGCCTTGGACCAGTACGATCAGTCCCAATAGAACCTGGAGTTTTCCGAGTCCTTCCTGTGGCTCAACAGGCGAAGAGATTGTATGGCCGGTGGTTGCGAACAAAATCAGCGCAGCGAAAATTCCGAGAATGACGCAGAGCTTGAGGCCGACGGCGTAGACCTCGATACGCTCAAGCGCCCTGAGCCCGCCAGATAGTCCAATCACGCCAATAGTGGCAATCGCGATTGAAGCGACAATTTGCACCGCCAGTCGGCTTTCTACCTCCACGATTCGCATGCCGAAGGCAGCGAACAGATTCAGGTAGTAAGCGACAGATACGAAATAGGCGAGTGACAATGCGAAATCAGAAGCTCGCTCAATGAAAACAGACGTTGGAGGCAACGACTTCAAACCGGGTTGCACATAACGAATGTTATGGCGCATCACCGCCCCGTAGAGGTAACCCAAAGAGCAAAGCGCCGCCATGGCGAGCCAGGCCGCGCTACCAAACGTGTTTGCCAGAATTGGACCTACGACCAGAAACCCAGATCCAATAATCGAGGCCAGAGGAGTGACCGTGGCACGCCACAGTCGCATTCTGAGTACGCGAGGGTGGAAGAAAACACAGGCGACCAGGATTGAAACAAGAATAAGGCCGGCATTGCTGATCACTAACGTTGCTCCAGAATGATCAAGTGCTCACTTGGAGCCTGATCGTCGTCATTTCCAGTGATGTCGATCGAATGAAGGGTAGCTCAAGGCGTTTTCAGGGCGGTCATGCCAGGCGTTGTTCTTATCCTTGCCTGGCTAGGTGACGACTTAAAAAATGCCAAGCGAAACAGGGTGTTTGATTGGCGTCAGCGAGGGAGCGAATGATCAGATGGTTTACTGATCTGGCTGGAGCGATGTCCCTTTCGATGAGCCGGTGTAACGGTTTTATTCGTCGCGACCTTCCATCATGGTGCGTTTAAGCATCACATAAACCGCGCCGGCCCCGCCGTGTCTGGCCTGGCACGAGCAGAAACCAAGCACTTGTGCGTGCTGGCGCAGCCAGGTGTTGACGTGGCTTTTGATCATCGGCCGCTTGCCGTCCAGGCGCACGGCCTTGCCGTGGGTGACGCGAACGCAGCGGATTTCGAATTTGGTCGCTTCGGCAAGAAACGCCCAGAGGGTTTCCCGGGCCTTTTCCACGTTCATGCCGTGCAGGTCGAGGCTGCCCTCGAACGGAATCTGCCCGACCTTGAGCTTGCGCATCTGACTTTCCTGTACCCCGTCGCGGGCCCACATCAACTCGTCTTCCGGGCCGACGTCAATCACGAACTGATCGGACAGGCCATCAACGGTGGTGGTGTCGGTGCGCACGGTAGCGGACTGGCGCAATTTGGCGATCTGCGCGCGGTCAGCTTTGGGTTTGCCGGTGTCGGCGCGGTCGTGCTTGATCGGCTTGACGCCTTGGATCGCACTTTTGAACAGGGAAAAATCGTCGTCTTGCATGTCAGCCTCCGCGAAGGGCGGCCAGTTTACCCAAGTCGAAACAAAACGGCCCGGCAAAAAGCCAGGCCATCGAGTCAGTCGTGTTTTTTCATCAGGTGCGGGGACATGTTCAATTCCCGCGATTGCCGTGCACGACGGCGGCAGCGACGCCACAGGGCGACACCGAAATACAGAAACAGCAAACCGACTGCCAGAATGATCGCGGAGCCCATTGGCGTGGCGTTCAAGTCGCCGAGCGCTGGCGGGCGCCCCAGCAGGCTGGCGGCCCCGGCCATTGCCAGCAGCACGCCGAATGTCGCCAGAATGGCTGCAATCGCCGCGCCGAATCGAAAACGCCAGTTGCTTTGGCCTTTGGGCCGCAAGCGGCGTGCGTCAAATCCATCGGATAACTTCATTCCGACCTTCCTCAATGGGTATCGGCCCTTCGACCGGGAGTTGACCGGGTTGTTCCTGAGGCTATGGCATTTGCGTCAAATGAGAGGCTTTTGTGGATGAGCGGCGGTGTGGGCCGCTCATCAGGGCGCGATCAGATGAGATCTTGTGTTTTGGCGAGGGTGGCAAAGTTGTCGGCCATGATCGCCATTTCCGCTTCTTGTACCACTTCGGCGCTGAGTACCCGGCCTTTGAACGGCAGGTCACGGGTGGCGCAAGCATCTTCAACGAGGGTGCAGCGAAAACCCAGGTTTTTCGCCGCACGCACGGTGGTGCTGACGCTGGAGTGGCTCATGAAACCGCAGACGATCAGGTCCAGCGAGCCAAGGTTTTGCAAGCGGTCGAGCAGTTCGGTGCCATGGAAGGCGCTCGGCAGCAGTTTGCCGATGATGGTTTCATCGCACTGCGGTTCGAGGCCGGGGATGAATTCGCCGCGTTCGCCCTGTGGGTCGAACAGGCCACCGACGGTGCCGAGATGACGCACATGCACGATCGGCCGACCGGCTGCACGGGCCGCAGCGATCACTTGTTTGATGTTCGCGACGGCCGCATCCATGCCGCTCAGGGCCAGTGGGCCACTGAGATATTCTTTCTGGGCATCGATGATGACCACGGTGGCATGGCTCAGTGTGGCCGCTGCGTAACCGCGACCGCTGAGTTGAAACATCGTTTTTGGAACGGACATTCTGGGGCTCCTTGGGGTGGGGCTTTTGCGACATTGTCCTCTGGCTGAGCGGTTCTGTGAATCGCTACCATCGTAGGCACCGTCGTTGCTGGCTTGCAGCCTTGTCAAGTTACACGTTCTGTTCAATAGCTGATGCAAAAAACAGAAAACCCCTACCGCTGTGGCGGGATTTTTCCTGCGTCGTCGTGGCGCGTTTTGGCTGTTAGAATCGCCAGTCGTTTTTTCTGGAGTTCTGCCCCGTGATCACTTCCCGACTTCGTACCCTGCGCGACCACATCCGTTGGGCCGTCAGCCGCTTCCATGGGGAGGATCTGTTTTTCGGCCATGGCACCGACAATGCCTGGGACGAAGCCCGGCAACTGGTGCTGGGGGCATTGCATCTGCCGTGGGAAATCGCCGACAGCTATCTCGATTGCGCACTGGAAGATGACGAACTGGTCAATCTGCAACGCCTGCTCAAGCGTCGCATCGAAGAGCGTATCCCGACCGCTTACCTGTTGGGTGAGGCGTGGTTCTGCGGCATGTCGTTTATCGTCGACGAACGTGTATTGATCCCGCGTTCGCCGATTGGTGAGCTGATCGAAAACCATTTTGCGCCGTGGATTGGCAATGACCCTGCGCGAATTCTTGATCTGTGCACCGGTTCCGGTTGCATCGGCATTGCCTGCGCCTATGAGTTCCAGAACGCCGAAGTGGTGCTGGCGGATCTGTCGTTCGAAGCGCTGGAAGTGGCCAATCAGAACATCGAGCGCCATGGCGTCGATGAGCGTGTCTACACTGTGCAGGGCGATGGTTTCGAGGGGCTGCCGGGTCAGCGTTTCGACCTGATCGTGTCGAATCCGCCTTACGTCGATGCGCAAGATTTCGCCGACATGCCGGACGAATACCAGCACGAGCCGGAGCTGGCCCTGGCGTGCGGTGATGATGGTCTGAACCTGGTTCGGCGGATGCTCGCCGAAGCGGCGGATCACCTGACCGAGAAGGGGTTGCTGATTGTCGAAGTGGGTAACAGCCAGGTTCACGTCGAAGCGTTGTACCCGGAAGTCGACTTCGCCTGGCTCGAGTTCGAGCGCGGTGGGCATGGCGTGTTCATGTTGACGGCGCAGCAGTGCCGCGATCATCAAGCGCTATTCGCTTCTCGCGTCTGACCCCTGAACGCTTCGCGAGCAGGCTAGCTCCCACCTTTGGAATGCATGTTCCTGTGAGAGCGAGCCTGTTCGCCAATGGCAGCGCCGCAGTTTGAAGTTATCAGCGGTGCGTAGCAATCCAGATCAACAACCCCGCCTGAAACACCGCAAACGCCACCAGACAGGTAATAGTGAAGCGCAACCCGGCGTCTTCGCGCTTGAACTTGCTGACCTTTTCTTCCTGCTTCTGGAGCTTCACTTCCTGCTCGGCCAGATTCTGTTCGGCCTGCTGAAGCATTTGCGCGGCTTCAAGAATCTCGACGATCTGCAGCTTTTCGCTGTTCCAGTCGCCAATCAGATCACCGACCTGAGCATCCTTGATGCTGCCCTTCAAATGCTGGGCGTCGGCGTAGACCACATCAAATCCGTGCACCCGCAGAAAATGATCGCGGCGCAGTCGAGTGTCTTCGTTCAGCGCGTCCTTGTTGTTCAAGTCCATGCCGTCGACGGTGTAGGCGGGCCAGTGTTTTTTCGCCCAGGTAATGCCATTCGCGGCCATGAAGCGGCCGATGCCACGGTTTAACGGTTCAATCTGCAAGCCGCTGTCCGGGCCGAAACTCACACGTTTGGTGGTGTGATTGACCCACACGTCGAGATGATTTTGCTCTTTGCGAACACGCTGGCTCGGCAGCTTGATCGCCATGCGCATCAGGCTGTGTTCTTTGCTATTGCGCTCGGCATAGCCGAATTCGACAAAACGCAATGGCCGGCCACCGGTGTGGCGGTCGGTCTTCAACGGGGCCAGGCGGAGCATCTTGTGGTGCTCGACGTGGACATCCGCCCACGGCAGCTCGACCGCTGGCGGTGCGTCTTTTTCAGCGGTGGTGTCGGGTGAAGTCTGGGTATCAGTCATAACGGCGAGATCCTGTCCAAGCCCTGCTTGCCGCCAGCCAGTACGCTGGCGACAAAGGCTTATCGGCCGTTTCTTGCAAGACTGGAGGGCAAACAGCGCTTATCGGGTGCGAAGTCCGTCAATAAATTCGATGATTTTCGAGCCGAGTTCCGCTGCCAGAGGCAAATTCGGGTCTTTGTAGGAGGCCAATTGCCGCTTCACGTCGTTAGGCACGATGCGCATGACGTGGTTCATGCCTTCGATCACCGCCAGTTCGGCGTCCGGTTTGGCGGCTTTGAGCAACTTTGCATCATGGACACCGACCTGAATGTCGTTGCTGCCCTGAACGATCAGTGCCGGCATCTTCAGTTGCGCGAACGCTGCGGCCGGATCCTGTCGGAATAGCGAGATCAGATACGGCTGCACGCTTGGCCGGAAAATCACCTGCAACGGCCCCGGTACATTGTCGTCGGTGCGGCCGGCCTTGAGGTTGTCGAGCAACTCGTTGCTGCGCAACATCAGCGGTGGTGGCAGGCTGCGCGCCAGTTGCTGGCGGATCACCTGATCGACCGGCCGCGCGCTGCCAGACAGGGAAATCACCGCCGCGGCATCCAGCTTCGGCGCGGCAAGGCTGGCAATCAGTGCGCCTTCACTGTGGCCAAGCAGGATGAGCTTGCCAAAACGCGGGTCGGCCTTGAGCTTCTGCCCCCACGCCACGGCGTCTGCCGCGTAGGCCTCCACCGACAGGTTGCGCTCGTCCGGCGTGGCCGCAAGGCTGGCGGCCACGCCGCGCTTGTCGTAGCGCACACTGGCAATGTGGTGTTTCGCCAGCACCCAGGCCAGCCGTTTAAGGCTGTCATTGCGCCCGCCGTCGGGGTTGTTTCCGTCACGATCCGTAGGCCCCGAGCCGGAAATGATCAGGACAACCGGTACAGGGTTGTCGGATTTTGGCAGCAACAGCGAACCGAAAAGCTCGCCGCTCCCCGTATCCAAAGTTACCGGGCGTTGTAGGACCGTCGCTTGGGCAAAGCCCGTAAACAGGGTAAGACTCAAAATCAAAACTCGCAGCATCATCACGCCATCATTCGCCAAGGTGCCGGTTGGACTCACCAACACCGCTAAGGTTCGAGGATGAACTAGTCGGTTAGCCTGCGTATACTGGCGCGCATTACGAATTTGGGTTTGATTTCACGGAGCGTCCTGCATGTCCGGCAATACCTACGGCAAGTTGTTCACTGTCACCACCGCTGGCGAAAGCCATGGTCCGGCGTTGGTCGCCATTGTCGACGGCTGCCCGCCGGGCCTGGAAATTTCCCTCGAAGACTTGCAGCGCGACCTCGACCGCCGCAAGCCCGGCACCAGTCGACATACCACCCAGCGCCAGGAAGCCGATGAAGTCGAAATCCTCTCCGGCGTGTTCGAAGGCCGCACGACCGGCTGCTCCATCGGTCTGCTGATCCGCAACACTGACCAGAAGTCCAAGGACTACTCGGCAATCAAGGACCTGTTCCGCCCGGCCCACGCCGACTACACCTACCACCACAAATACGGCGAGCGCGATTATCGTGGCGGCGGCCGTAGCTCGGCCCGCGAAACCGCCATGCGCGTGGCGGCAGGTGCAATTGCCAAGAAGTTTCTGGCCACCCAGGGCATTGTCATTCGCGGCTATATGAGCCAGCTCGGCCCGATCGAAATCCCGTTCAAGACCTGGGATTCGGTTGAAGAAAACGCGTTCTTCTGCCCGGATCCGGACAAAGTCCCGGAGCTGGAAGCCTATATGGATCAATTACGCCGTGATCAGGATTCGGTCGGGGCGAAGATCACCGTGGTCGCCGAAGGCGTCATGCCGGGTCTGGGCGAGCCGATTTTCGACCGTCTCGACGCCGAACTGGCGCACGCGCTGATGAGCATCAACGCGGTGAAGGGCGTGGAAATCGGCGCCGGTTTCGCCTGCGTTGCCCAGCGTGGCACCGAGCATCGCGATGAAATGACTGCGCAAGGTTTCCTCAGCAATAACGCCGGTGGCATTCTCGGCGGCATCTCGTCCGGTCAGCCGATCGTTGCCCATCTGGCGCTCAAACCAACGTCGAGCATCACCACCCCGGGCCGTTCGATTGACGTCGAAGGCAACGCGGTCGACGTGATCACCAAAGGTCGACACGACCCCTGCGTGGGCATCCGCGCCACACCGATTGCCGAAGCGATGATGGCCATCGTGCTGATGGACCACCTGCTGCGTCACCGTGGGCAGAACGCCGATGTGCGCGTGAGCACCCCGGTGCTGGGTCAGCTTTAATGGCAGACCACAAAGCCGTCGCGGCCTGACCGTGGCGGCGCTCCCTTACTGGCGGCTGTCCAGTTTCTATCTGTTCTATTTCGCCTTGCTCGGCTCGACGGCGCCGTTTCTGGCGCTGTACTTCGATCACCTCGGATTCAGCGCCGCGCGCATTGGCGAACTGGTCGCCATCCCGATGTTGATGCGCTGCGTGGCGCCTAACATCTGGGGCTGGCTTGGCGATTACACCGGCAGACGCCTGGCCATCGTGCGCTTCGGCGCGGTGTGTACGCTGCTGACCTTCTCGTTGATATTCGTCAGCAAAACCTACGCCTGGCTGGCGATGGTCATGGCGTTGCATGCGTTCTTCTGGCACGCGGTGTTGCCGCAGTTCGAAGTCATCACGCTGGCGCATTTGCAGGGGCAGACCTCCCGTTACAGCCAGATTCGCCTGTGGGGCTCAATCGGCTTCATCATCACCGTGGTTGTGTTGGGGCGCCTGTTCGAGTGGCTTAGTCTGGACATCTACCCGGCAGCGCTGGTGCTGATCATGGCGGGGATCGTGCTCAGCAGTTTGTGGGTACCGAACGCGCAACCGGCGCAGGGCAACCGGCCGACCGGGGAAGGTTTTCTCAAGCAACTGCGCCGTCCTGGCGTGCTGGCGTTTTACGCCAGTGTGGCACTGATGCAGATGAGTCACGGCCCGTATTACACGTTTTTGACGTTGCACCTTGAACGACTCGGCTACAGTCGCGGCGTGATCGGCATGCTCTGGGCCGTCGGTGTGGTCGCTGAAGTGCTGATGTTCATGGCCATGAGCCGGATTCTTTCACGCTTCTCCCTGCGCCGAGTCTTGATGGCAAGTTTTCTGCTGGCGGCGCTGCGCTGGGTGCTGCTGGGTTCGTTCGCCGAGTTTCTCTGGGTGCTGTTGTTGGCGCAGGTGCTGCACGCGGCGACCTTCGGCAGTTTTCACGCCGCTGCCATCGCGTTCGTGCAACGTAGCTTCGGCGCGCGCCAGCAAGGACAGGGCCAAGCGTTGTACGCCGCGCTGGCCGGCACCGGAGGCGCGCTCGGCGCACTGTATGCCGGTTACAGCTGGAATACCCTCGGCCCGGCATTGACCTTTAGTATTGCCAGTCTCGCGGCGCTCGCGGCTGCCGTTATCATTGCCACACGCATGCAAGAGGACAGCCTGTGAGCCTTGCGCGTGAACAACTCGCCCGGCCAATCGTCGACGCCGGGTGTTTTCTTTATGGTCGAGGCTGGTCTCAGTGGTATCTGAATTTTGTTTGAATGCGAGTTGAAGACCCGCAGCGTCATGAACCACCAAGGCTGACTTCGCCAGAAGTCGCCCATTTACCTGATGAATTGCTGTGCCCGACCGGTCTGAAAAAAAACCGGACGGCAAGGCCGATACCGAGGAATTGTCCCAATGAGCAGCCTGTCCGTTTATCACGTCTCAAGCCCCGACATCCCGAACAAGGTGCTGACCCATCTTGAAGACATCGCCGCGACTCTGGCCGAGCAGGGCGTGCGTTTCGACCGCTGGCAAGCCGCCACGAAGATCCAGCCCGGTGCAAGCCAGGAAGAAGTCATCAGCGCGTACCAAGAGCAGATCGACAAACTGATGACCGAGCGCGGTTACATCACGGTCGATGTGATCAGCCTCAATAGCGATCACCCGCAGAAAGCCGAACTGCGCGCCAAGTGCCTTGAAGAACACTGCCATGGCGAAGACGAAGTCCGTTTTTTCGTCGCCGGTCGTGGACTGTTTACCCTGCACATCGACGATTACGTCTACGCCGTACTCTGCGAAAAAAACGACCTGATCTCGGTGCCGGCCGGCACTAAACACTGGTTCGACATGGGTGAACATCCGCACTTCGTGGCGATCCGTCTGTTCAACAACCCCGAAGGCTGGGTCGCCACCTTCACTGGCGAAGACATCGCCGGCCGCTTCCCGCGTCTTGAGGACTGAGCCGAAGACGATAAACGTCATCCATAAAAAAACAGGCCGTGAAGCGCATCCTTCACGGCCTGCTTTGTTTTACAGGGTCGAATCAATTACAGCGAGTGATACGTCGGCAGGGCAAAACGCTGCTGGCTCTGCAGCATTGCGATTTGTGGCAGTTCGCTGGCCTGTTCAGCCAGATCACGACGAATTGCACTGATCGCCCACGACAATTGGTCGCCGGCATGCAGTTGCTGATACGTCAGCGCACGCTTGAACACTTTGCCGTCGCTGCTGCGCAGAGTCAGCAGGATCCCGCCATCGGGACGTGGCGTAGTGGTGACTTCGAAGTTGGAGAACAGGGAGGTAAATTTTTCTTGGATCAGGCTCATGTTTTTCAGCTCCGTATGCACTTGAATGGCAAGCATGCAGAGGAGGTTGCAGTGATTGTGCCAGCATGGTTTTTTTTAAAAATACTTATAAATCAATAGTTTATAAAATCGTGAATTTAAACGCGTCGTGCAATCTGCATGAACGGCCATCGTGCATCCTGCATTTTGCGGGATCGCTTGCGAATAAACGGAACCAAATCGCCCCCACAGGATCGCGGCTGCCGGCCAAGGTCCTGCGGATACAAAACATTGCAAAAACCGCGTGTACAGCTTGAGAAGCGCTGGCGTACTTTCGCTCTCGACCTTCGCCTGAAAGTGTCGGTCGCAGCCATCGATTGCCCGAAAAATAAGAATGCCGGCCAGCAAACCAGGGCCGAACGGGAGCTTCCATGAGTCACGCGCCAAGCGACACGATTACCTGGGGCATGATGCTCCGCAAACTGCCGATGATTGCCAAAGCCATTCCGCGAGTGGTCAAAGGCATGAAGGTGGCCAACGTCAAGGATCCGACCCAAAGCTGTGGCCTTGGCTGGACGTTCGAACAAGCGGCTCTGCGTAATCCCGATGGCCTGGCGTTATTGCAGAGCGATGTCTTGCTGACCTATTCGCAGGTCAACCAGTGGGCCAATCGCATCGCCCACTATCTGAACGGGCAGGGGATCGGCAAGGGTGATGTGGTGGCGGTGTTCATTGAAAACCGTCCGGAACTACTGGTGACGATTCTGGCATTGGCCAAGGTCGGCGCCGTCAGCGCACTGCTCAATACCTCGCAGACCCGCGATACGCTGATCCACAGTGTGAATCTGGTGGCACCGGTGGCGATTGTGGTCGGTGAAGAGTTGGTGCCGGCGTTTGCCGCGGTACGTGATCAAGTGACGATTACGCCAGAGCGCACCTGGTTCGTGGCGGACCACGACACTTACAGCCATCCGGGCATTGCCCCCCAGGGTTACGTCAACCTGATCAGCGCCAGTGTCGACGCTCGCAGCGATAATCCCCCGAGCAGCCAGCAGGTGTTTTTCGACGATCCGTGTTTCTACATCTACACCTCTGGCACGACTGGCCTGCCCAAGGCTGGTGTGTTCAAGCACGGTCGCTGGATGCGCAGTTCGGCCAGCTTCGGCATGATCGCCCTCGACATGGGCCCCGACGATGTCCTCTATTGCACCTTGCCGCTCTATCACGCGACCGGCCTCTGCGTGTGCTGGGGCTCGGCGATCAACGGCGCATCGGGTTTCGCCATCCGCCGCAAATTCAGCGCCAGTCAGTTCTGGAATGACGTGCGCCGCTATCGCGCCACCACTATCGGTTACGTCGGCGAGTTATGCCGTTATCTGGTCGATCAACCGGCCAGCGTCGATGACAATCGCCACGATGTGCGCAAGATGATCGGCAACGGCTTGCGTCCAGGCGCGTGGGCCGAGTTCAAGACGCGGTTCGCGGTCGATCATATCTGTGAACTGTATGCCGCGAGCGACGGCAATATCGGTTTTACCAACATCCTCAACTTCGACAACACCATCGGGTTTTCGCTGATGGCCTGGCAATTGGTGGCCTACGATCATGACAGCGGCGAGCCGATTCGCAGCGACGACGGTTTCATGCGCAAGGTCGGTAAGGGCGAGCAAGGTTTGCTGCTGGCGCGAATCGACGAGAAGGCGCCGCTGGACGGCTACACCGATCCGCAGAAGACCGCCAAAGTCGTGGTACACGATGTGTTCACCAAGGGCGACCGCTTCTTCAACACCGGTGATCTGTTGCGCAACATCGGTTTTGGTCATGCCCAGTTTGTTGATCGCCTCGGCGACACCTATCGCTGGAAAGGTGAAAACGTCTCCACCACCGAAGTTGAAAACCTGTTGCTGCAACATCCGCACATCTCCGAGGCCGTGGCCTACGGCGTGGAAATCCGCAACACCAACGGACGCGCCGGGATGGCGGCGATCACACCTGCCGAATCCCTCGCCACCCTGGACTTCGCCGAACTGCTGACGTTCGCCCGGCAACGCATGCCGGCCTACGCCGTCCCTCTGTTCCTGCGGGTGAAAGTGAAAATGGAAACCACCGGCACCTTCAAATACCAGAAAACGCGGTTGAAAAACGAAGGCTTCGACCCGGGCCTGACGGGAGATGACCCGATCTTCGCCTGGCTGCCTGGCACGCAGACGTATGTGCAGGTGACCGATCAAGTGCTGGCCGACATTCACCAGGGCAAATACCGCTATTGATTCTGGCTATAGCCTTTCTTGAGAAAAAGGGGGTGACAGCTATCGCCGCGCTCGGGAAACTGTCGGCTTTGCGATTAACCGAAAGTGGAGTTGCCCCATGTCCGACCAAAGCCGCCAGATGACCCCTGAAGAGGCTGCCGAATTCACCGAGCAGGTTTTCAACAAGGCGCGCGACGGTGATGCAGTGATGCTGGATCGACTGATCAGCGCCGGCCTGCCGGTGAACCTGAAAAACGCCAAAGGCGACACGTTGCTGATGTTGGCCAGTTACTACGGCCATGTGGAGGCGGTGCAGGTGCTGCTTAAACACAAGGCTGACCCGGAGATGCGCAATGGCAACGGCCAGAGCCCGATTGCCGGCGCAGCGTTCAAAGGTGATCTGGCCGTGGTCAAGACACTGGTGGAAGCGGGCGCCGAGATCGAAGGTTCGTCGTTCGACGGTCGTACCGCGTTGATGATGGCGGCAATGTTCAACCGCGTTGAAATCGTCGATTACCTGATCAGCAAAGGTGCCGATCCGCAAGCCAAGGACGCCAACGGCGTGACAGCACTGGACGCGGCTCGCACCATGGGTGCGGTCGACACCACCGCGCAGCTGGAAAAACTGTTGAGCTGAAATCAGCTCTGTTGAACTGTGGTGAGGGAGAGAATGCGCTATCCTTCGCGCCCTCGAAATTCACCTTCGCCACAGGATCTGCCCTCATGAAAGCCGCACTCGTCGAACTCATCAGCAAAATCAGCTCCGGCTGCATGGGCGAGGACGAGATCCTGAAAGTGGCCGACGAAGCCGCACAGGCCTACGCCGATGCCGGCGCTTTTCTGACGGCCAACCCGGACATCAACTACGACGACACTTTTCCGATCACGTTGGGCGAGTGGGTGGTGGTCGGCAGCCTGCCGGAAACCGTACTGTTTCAGGCCGACACCTACGTCGATCTGTTCGCGCAGATCGTTGCCTCGTTCGGTCCAGGGGTCGATTTCAACCTCAAGCCCAAGCAATTGGCCAAAACCGAAGCATTGACTGCGCTCAATCGCATTCAGGTGCAGATGAGCAGCCTGAACAAGGAAAACGGCGGTTACACGCTGATGAACTTCAGTCAGTTGCTCGACGACGAGCTGCAAGTCGTACTGGTCTACGGCAACGACGTGCCACGGGTGCTGGCGTTGTGCGCCGAAGTTGGCATCGCCGCTGCGCCATCGCTGGAGGCCTTGAAGGTCGCTGTTCACGTCTGAGGGCAATAAAAGGGAACCCTTCGCGCGACCGTCTATCCTAAAAGTGCATGCCACTATTCTGGAGCGACACCATGGGTTCGACGTTTAACGGTCTGATCGGTCTGATCATTCTTGCCCTCGATATCTGGGCCATCATCAACGTACTGAAAAGCGGCGCCGAGACCGGGATGAAAGTCCTCTGGGTGCTGCTGATCGTCCTTCTGCCGGTGCTGGGCCTGATCATCTGGGCGATTGCCGGGCCACGGGGGAATGTGCGGATCTGAGCCATTCTCGCGAACAACGCAAAACCTGTGAGGTTGTGTTAAGCCGATGGGCGCGCGAAGCGTCCCTTGAACCGGTGGGTGCGGTCTGACAGAAAACCCCGTGATCTACGACTGCTTCTCAGCCGATCGGGAATAAATCCCCTAGCCAAAAAAGCCTGCTTGCGTATTGGGTGTCTTTTTTTTCATGTTCGCCCGATGCAATCCTTTTGAACGATCAATCCGGCCAAAAGTCGAGATAGAGGTAAGCCCATTTGCGGGTTTGATCGAGGAGGCACCGATGCAAAAGTGGAAAATCACTTTCGTGGACGATCATGGTGAAACTGTTGTTGAGGTCTTCGAGCGCGCCGAATGTCCCAGCGACGATGAGGCCGCTCGACTGATCAAGCAACGGCTCCTGCCTGTTGCCGCCGCACTGGATTTGAACGATCTGGAAGGCCGCACCGCCGATGCGGGTGTCAAAAGTCTGAAAACCCAGAACAGCATCGAAATCCGCAGCATCACCCCCATCTGAAATTCTTCCATCATTATCACGCCAGGCCTTGGCAGCAGCTCTATCTTGGGGCTACTCTGCAAGCGAGATCAGCGAACGGATCGCTAAGGTCTGGTCTTGTCAGCTACATGCTTGTTTCCCGCGTGCAACCAGTTTGCCGAAGTACTTAGGCCCAAGGCCCGGGGCGGGAATACGGAAAGTCTATCCATCATCCGAGGGGGACGATTCATGAGCACAGCCTATCAAGAAGACATCAGCAGCAACGTGCTGCGCCGCATGAAAGAAGGCGGTTTCGATTTTTCCCGATTCCATCCCATCGAGTTCTACGCCATTTTCCCGGACGAGGAGCGGGCGCGCAGGGCGGCAGGCAAGTTTCGCGGTGAATCCATCAATGCCCAGGTCAGTGCGCGCGACGACGGCGCCTGGTCTCTGGAACTAAGCAAAGTGATGTACGCGACTTATGACGATATTGGCGATTTCGAGCAGGGCTTCTCCGCCGTGGTCGAACCGTTGGGTGGCATCATCGAGGGCTGGGGCGTCAAGCAGGAGGTACGCAACCGCTACCGTTTGAACTGATCTCTGGTGTTTTTTGTTGAGCAACGGCTGACCCTCGGGTTGGCCGTTTTCATTTATGGATCTCTTTTGCTTTCAAAACGTTTCACGCACGCAAAAAAAAGCCACCGGAGAGGGTGGCGAAAAGGGAAGACCGATAAATCGATGAAACCGTTCAGGGCCAAGGCTTTAAGGGCTGCACTGGCAGGCCGGATCAATTGAGCTGAAGACCTGCGCGTGGCAGCTCTTT
Source organism: Pseudomonas sp. RA_105y_Pfl2_P56 (assembly GCF_963970845.1). Lineage (NCBI taxonomy): Bacteria > Pseudomonadati > Pseudomonadota > Gammaproteobacteria > Pseudomonadales > Pseudomonadaceae > Pseudomonas > Pseudomonas sp. RA_105y_Pfl2_P56. The sequence goes on along the minus strand of NZ_CAXAPL010000037.1, from coordinate 30,801 downwards.
CAGCGGATGCGCGGATTATCCGCCGCTCATGCCGAGCAGTGAAATCAACTCTGACTATGCTGGTGATAGACGACAACACTGCGTCGCAATGAGGCGGGGGCAATCAGGTTGGGGCATTTGTTGCACAGGAATGGTGCGGCACCTGCGGCGTGAATATCCAACTGATTGAAATCAAAGCGTTTATGCCGATGGCACGGGCCTTGCGAAGGCCTGTATGTCCGGGTGACAAGGAGTACGGCATGATCCGCACTTATTTTGATGAAATGTACGATGCCGGCGGCCAGATTCGCCCGCATTACCGGGAGTTTGCCCGGTGGTTGGCCGACACGCCTGACGAGCTGCTGGCCCAACGGCGACGCGAGGCCGATCTGCTGTTCCATCGTGCCGGGATTACCTTCACGCTCTACGGGGACGAGCAAGGCACAGAGCGCCTGATTCCTTTCGATACCATTCCGCGCAGCATCCCCGCCAGCGAATGGCGGATCGTCGAGCGCGGCTGCATCCAGCGGGTCAAGGCGTTGAACATGTTCCTCGCCGACCTTTACCACGAGCAGCGCATCATCAAGGCCGGGATCATTCCCGCCGAGCAGGTGCTGGCCAACGAGCAATATCAGTTGGCGATGCAAGGGCTGGATCTGCACCGCGATATTTATTCGCACATCTCTGGTGTCGATCTGGTGCGCGACGGCGACGGCACCTATTACGTGCTCGAAGACAACCTGCGCACACCGAGCGGCGTGAGCTACATGCTCGAAGACCGCAAGATGATGATGCGATTGTTCCCGGAGCTGTTCGCCGCGCAGCGCATCGCGCCGATCGACCACTACCCGAACCTGTTGCTCGACACCCTGAAAAGCTCAAGCCCGATTGATGACCCGAGTGTGGTGGTGTTGACGCCGGGGCGCTTCAACAGTGCATTCTTCGAGCATGCTTTTCTGGCGCGGGAAATGGGCGTGGAGCTGGTGGAGGGCGCCGATCTGTTCGTGCGTGACGACAAAGTCTTCATGCGCACCACCGACGGGCCAAAAGCGGTCGACGTGATCTACCGCCGTCTCGACGACGCGTTCCTTGATCCGCTGGCGTTCAATCCGGATTCGATGCTGGGTGTGCCGGGGCTGCTGTCGTCCTATCGTTCCGGCAACGTAGTGCTGGCCAACGCCATTGGCACCGGTGTGGCCGACGACAAGTCGGTGTATCCGTTCGTGACCGACATGATCCGTTTCTACCTCGATGAAGAACCGATCCTGAAGAACGTGCCGACCTGGCAATGCCGCAATCCGTCTGAACTTTCCCATGTGCTGGCCAATCTTGCGGATCTGGTGGTCAAGGAAACCCAAGGTTCGGGCGGTTACGGGATGCTGGTGGGGCCGGCAGCGACGACGGCGGAAATCGATGCATTCCGCGAGCGGATCAAAGCCAAGCCCCACGCGTACATCGCGCAACCGACATTGTCGCTGTCGACCTGTCCGACCTTTGTCGAAAACGGTATTGCGCCACGCCACATCGACCTGCGCCCGTTTGTCCTGTCCGGTCGCGAAACGCGGGTTGTGCCAGGCGGTTTGACCCGTGTCGCCCTGCGCGAAGGCTCTCTGGTGGTGAATTCCTCCCAGGGCGGCGGAACCAAGGACACCTGGGTGGTCGAGGATTGAAGGAAGTTTGCCATGTTAAGTAGAACTGCCTCGGATCTGTATTGGATGTCGCGTTACCTGGAGCGAGCGGAAAACCTCGCACGGATGCTCGATATCAGTTATTCGCTGTCGCTGATGCCGCAAGACGGCCGCGGCGATGGTCTGCACGAACTGGCCATGCCGCTGTTGATCACCGGCACACTCGACGATTATCTGGAGCGTCACGGCGCGCTGCATGCCGAACGATTGCTGCACTTTTTCGCCCTCGATGCCGCCAATCCGGCGAGCATCTACAGCTGTCTGGGCGCGGCGCGGGCCAGCGCTCACGCGGTACGTGGACGAATAACGGCTGACATGTGGGAAAACATCAACGCCACTTGGCTGGAGATTCGCGGGATCGCCGAACAGGGGCTGAGCCGCTATGGCATGAGCCGTTTCTGCGAATGGATCAAGGAGCGTTCACACCTGTTCCGTGGGGCGTCCTACGGCACGATCATGCGCAACGATGCGTTTCGCTTCATTCGCTTGGGGACCTTTATCGAGCGCGCGGACAACACCTTGCGCCTGCTCGATGCCCGCTACGAAATGGCGGGTGATCAGGCCGAAGCGGTCAGTGACGGCACTGCTCACGCCTACTATCAGTGGAGTGCTTTGCTCAGGGCTTTGTCGTCGTTTGAGGCCTACACCGAAATCTATCGCGATGCGCCGGGGGCGCGACATGTTGCCGAGTTGCTGCTGTTGCGCGCAGATGTGCCGCGTTCACTGCGTGCCTGCACCGAAGAGATCGATCAGATTCTCGCGCAGTTGCCCGGGGCCAACGGTCGGCCGGCACAACGCCTGGCCGCAGAAATGGACGCACGCCTGCGTTACACCGGCATCAACGAAATCCTCGAGGAAGGCCTGCACGCCTGGCTGACCGAATTCATCCCGCTGGTGCGCCAGTTGGGTAACGCCATTCACAGTTCCTACCTGGAGGCTGCATGAGACTTTCCATTAGCCACGAGACCACCTATCACTACGAAGATCAGGTGCGGGCGAGCATCCAGTACCTGCGGCTGACACCCCATGACAGCGAGCGTCAGCACGTATTGAGCTGGCAACTCGACCTGCCGCGCCCGGTGCGTGCGCAACTCGATCCGTTCGGCAACATCCTGCATGTACTGACCATGGACGAGCCGCACGAAGCGATCATCATCGGCGCCCGTGGTCAGGTGGATATCGATGAGTTGCGCGAGGCAGAGCACGAGAGCCAGTCCGCGTTACCGTTTCTGCGTTTTACTCGACTGACCGAGGCCGACGAGGCGCTGCGTGCGTTCGCCGAAAAAAACTGCAAGCAACGTCGCGACCGCACGGCGTTGATCGATTTGATGCATGGCTTGAACCAGCACATGACGTACACGCCGGGTTCCACTGAAGTGGATACCAGCGCCGCCGAGGCGTTCGCTGGCCGCTCAGGCGTTTGTCAGGATCACGCCCACGCGTTCCTGGCCTGCGCGCGTAGCCTGGGAATCCCGTCGCGGTATGTGTCGGGTTATTTGTACAGCGAGGATTGTGAACATCTGGCCAGCCATGCCTGGGCTGAGGCGTGGCTGGATGACGCCTGGTACAGCTTTGACGTGACCAATCAACTGGCGCGCCCTGAGCGACATCTTAAGCTGGCGGTGGGGCTGGATTATCTGGACGCCTGCCCGGTGCGCGGGATGCGCCGTGGTGGCGGGTGTGAGCAGATGCATGCGAAGGTGTTCGTGTCGCCGACGCCGGAGCCGGTTGTCTCCGTGCAACAGCAATAGGATTCGGGATGCCGCAAACGCTGGCAACCCAGCTTCCACAGGTTATGCGCTGATTTTGAATCAGCATTGATCCTGCGGGAGCAGGCTTGCTCGCGAAGAGATCAGTACCGACAACACAAGGCTCAGGGCTTAACCTTGCGCCCAGCCATGTGCTGCAGATACCCGATCAGCATTTGCAAATCCTGGTCGGGCAACACCTCAACTGAAAACCCCGGCATCTTCGCCTGCGGCCACTGACGCAAACTTTGCGGGTCACGAATGTAGCGTTTGAGGAAGTCCGCGCCGAAATACTCGGTCGGGTTAAACGGAATATTCAGATCCGGCCCGAACTGCGCATCTCCCGCACCATTCAATCGGTGGCACGCCAGACAATTTTTCTGAAACAGCGCAAAACCCTGATTCACCGGATCATCGGCTTTCAGCGCAGGGTCAGGCAGCAGGGCAGGGAAGCGTTCGGCCACCGGCGCCATGCGCTTGATGCTTGCCACTTCGAACGGCCATTGCTCCGGGCTGATATTTCCCGCTTGTGGATCGGTCCACACCAGATAGAACGGCCCGGCGCTGTGCTTGCCCTCGGACAGAGGTGGCCATGGTTGGGCCGGATCTTCGATCGCCAGCCATGCGCGCGCGCCTTTGGTGCCGAGCAAGGGCGCAGCAGCCAGTTCGGCGGCAAACCCATCGAGTGCCACTGCTTGCAAGTGATCGTCGGGTTTGATCCCCGTGAGCAAACTAGCCATGGGCACGGCGCGATAGGTCATGTCCTTCTTGTAGGACACATCATTTTTGATCGTGAGGGTTTGTACTTGAGGATGTTTGAGCAACTCCTCGGTCTGCCAGGTGCGGCTGATTTGGCCAAGCCGCAGATCCAGTTGTGCCGCAGCCAAAGGCATGCTCAACAGCAATGCCAAGAACACAATAAGCGCTTTCAAATGATCGTCATCATTGTTGTGGGAGTGCGCAAAGGTTGGCACAAACACGCCGGCCCGGGTAGCGGGCCAGTCACATGTTTAGTGGCGACAAGCCGCGCCTGACGCTTGAGTTCAACCGATGACCCTGGTCAGGTTCGGCAAAATCAACAACAGCGTCGTGGCGAAAAGAATGAGTCCTGCTTGACGAACTTTCGGTTGTTTGAACATGGCTTGACCGCCTTTATTGTTATTTCCTGATGCTTGCCTGCATATCCATGACGGCAAGCGCTGCACATCCTGTTGAAGCACGCCTGCCCCGGCAAAACCCGACGACCATGACGTACTTGTCTTACATTAGGGCCCGCGTCACGCTTGGCTTAGACCCATTTCATATGTAGTTCATGTCGGTAGCGATTAAAAAGGCATGAGGCTTATTGCCAGCTTCTTTGCCGCCCGCTTGCTAGACAACTCGCCGACCTGAACCGGTTCACCCGGCGGCTGATGACCGTCCGTCTGAGCGTGTGCGTCAAGCGTATTGAGCGCTGGGGTCATTGAATCCGTAGGCGCTCGGGTCAAGAGTGAAGGCACAAGAAATCACTCACCGCACAGGTTCGAGGACGTCATGACCCAAGCTTTGATTTTCGATGCGTTACGCACGCCCCGCGGCAAAGGCAAGGCCGATGGCGCACTGCACAGCGTCAAACCGGTGAATCTGGTGGCCGGCCTGCTGAGTGCTTTGCAAGAGCGAACCTCGCTGGACACCCGCCAGGTCGATGATGTCGTACTCGGCTGCGTCACGCCGATGGGTGATCAAGGCGCTGACATTGCTAAAACGGCCGTGCAGGTGGCCGATTGGGACGTGAGCGTGGCGGGCGTGCAGATCAACCGCTTCTGCGCTTCGGGGCTGGAAGCGGTGAACCTCGGCGCCATGAAAGTGCGCTCGGGTTTTGAAGACCTGGTGGTGGTCGGGGGCGTTGAATCGATGTCGCGTGTGCCGATGGGCAGCGATGGCGGTGCCTGGGCGCTGGATCCGCAGACCAACCTGCACAGCCACTTCACGCCGCAGGGCGTTGGTGCCGATCTGATCGCCACCCTCGAAGGCTTCAGTCGCCAGGACGTCGATGCCTACGCGTTGCACTCGCAACAGAAAGCGGCGCGGGCCAGAGCTGATGGTTCGTTCAATAAGTCGCTGGTGCCCGTTCAGGATCAGAACGGCATCATCCTGCTTGATCACGATGAGTTCATTCGTGCCGAATCGACTCTCGAAGGGCTGGGCAAACTCAAGCCGAGTTTCGAAATGATGGGCCTGATGGGCTTCGACGCCACGGCGCTACGGGTCTACAGCCATGTCGAACGGATCAACCATGTACACACACCCGGCAACAGTTCCGGCATTGTCGACGGCGCGGCGCTGATGCTGATCGGCTCCGAAGCCAAGGGCCGGGCGCTGGGCCTGCAGCCTCGGGCGCGAATTGTCGCCACGGCGGTTACCAGCACTGATCCGACCATCATGCTCACCGGCCCCGCGCCGGCCACCCGCAAGGCGTTGGCCAAAGCGCGATTGCGTGTAGAGGAAATCGATCTGTTCGAGGTCAACGAAGCGTTTGCGTCGGTGGTTCTGAAATTCATCAAGGACATGGCCGTCGATCCGGACAAGGTCAACGTCAACGGCGGCTCCATCGCCATGGGCCACCCACTGGGCGCCACCGGTTGCGCGATCCTCGGCACCTTGCTCGATGAACTGGAAGCCCGACGCCTGCGCTATGGCCTGGCGACGCTGTGCGTCGGCGGCGGCATGGGCATTGCCACCATCATCGAACGACTCTGAGCCCCGAATTCAAGGAACTTGTTATGAGCGAAGCCATTCGTTACGAAAAAGGCCAGGACGGGATCGTCGTGCTGACCATCGACATGCCGGGCCAGAGCGCCAACACCATGAACGCCCTCTATCGCGAGGCTATGGCCGCTTGCGTCGCCCGGCTTGTCACTGAAAAAGACCGCATTGCTGGCGTCATCATCACCTCGGCGAAGAAAACCTTCTTTGCAGGTGGCGACCTCAATGAGCTGATCAAGGTCGGTAAGCCAGAAGCCAAAGCGTTCTACGACATGGTGCTGTCCCTCAAGGGGCAATTGCGCACTCTGGAAACCTTGGGCAAACCGGTGGTTGCGGCGATCAACGGTGCGGCGCTCGGTGGCGGCTGGGAAATCTGCCTGGCTTGTCATCATCGCGTCGCTTTGGATGACGCGTCGGTGCAACTCGGTTTGCCGGAAGTCACCCTCGGCCTGCTGCCGGGTGGCGGCGGGGTCGTGCGCATGGTGCGAATGCTTGGTATCGAGAAGGCGCTGCCTTATCTGCTGGAGGGTAAAAAAGTGCGTCCGCAGCAAGCGTTGCAAACCGGTTTGATTGATGAGCTGGCGGCGAATCGCGATGAACTGCTGGCCAAGGCACGCGCCTGGATTGTCGCCAATCCGGAGGCGGTACAGCGCTGGGACGTCAAGGGGTACCAGATTCCCGGCGGTACGCCGTCGAACCCGAAAGTGGCGCAGATGCTGGCAATTGCGCCGTCAATACTGCGGACGAAAACCCAAGGCACGCTGCCAGCGCCGGAAAAGATTCTGTGTGCGGCGGTTGAAGGCGCTCAGGTGGATTTCGATACCGCGCATCTGATCGAAACCCGCTATTTCACCGAGCTGACCACGGGGCAGATTTCGAAAAACCTGATCGGCACGTTCTGGTTTCAGCTCAATGAGATCAATGCCGGTGGGTCGCGGCCGCAGGGGCTTGCGCCGTATAAAACGCAGAAAGTCGGCGTACTCGGTGCGGGGATGATGGGCGCCGGGATCGCTTTTGTCAGCGCCTCGGCGGGCATTGACGTGGTGCTCAAGGACATCAACCTGACCGCGGCCGAGAAGGGCAAAGCGCATTCGGCGGCGCTGCTGGACAAAAAAGTCGCCCGCGGGCAAATGAGTGCTGAACAGCGCGAAGCGGTGCTGACGCGGATTCATACCACTGAAACCGATGTCGACCTGGCGGGTTGTGATCTGATCATCGAAGCGGTATTCGAGGATCGCGAACTCAAAGCGCAGGTGTCTTCGGCAGCTCAGAAGGTTGTTGGCGCTGATGCCGTGATCGCTTCCAATACTTCAACCTTGCCGATCACCGGTCTGGCGAGTGCCGTCCCCGATCAGAGCAAATTCATCGGCCTGCACTTCTTCAGCCCTGTGGAGAAAATGCCGCTGGTGGAAATCATCAGAGGCGCGCAGACCAGCGACGAAACCCTCGCCCGTGGTTTTGATTTCGTACTGCAAATCAAGAAAACGCCGATTGTGGTCAACGACAGTCGCGGCTTCTTCACGTCGCGCGTGTTCGGCACCTTCACCAATGAAGGCATCGCCATGCTCGGTGAAGGCGTAAGCGCAGCGATGATCGAGACTGAAGCGCGCAAGGCCGGTATGCCGGTCGGGCCTCTGGCGATATCTGACGAAGTTTCCCTCAGCCTGATGAGCCATATCCGCCAACAAACGGCCAAAGACCTGCAAGCTGAAGGGAAACCGCTGATTGAGCACCCGGCCTTCGCCGTGATTGATTTGCTGCTCAACGAATACAAGCGCCCCGGCAAAGCGGCTGGCGGCGGTTTTTATGATTATCCGGCCGGTGGACAGAAGCATTTGTGGCCGCAACTCAAGACCCGTTTCGAGAAGGCTGATGGGCAGATCTCGCCGAAGGATGTACGTGACCGTCTGTTGTTCGTGCAGGCCATCGAAACCGTGCGCTGTGTGGAGGAGGGTGTGCTGACCTCGACGGCGGACGCCAATATTGGTTCGATCTTTGGCATTGGTTTTGCGGCGTGGACCGGTGGTGCGTTGCAATTCATCAATCAATACGGGGTGAAAGACTTCGTTGCCCGTGCGCAGTATCTGGCGGAGCAATATGGCGAGCGTTTTGCACCACCGGCGTTGTTGTTGGAGAAGGCTGCGAAAGGCGAGCTGTTTTAAGTGATGGGGAGAAGGCTGCGGGGCTTGCCTTGTCTGGGTGTTTCAGGGCAGGCTCTGGGTGTTCATTATTCCCATCATGTGTCAGGTATTTTTTATGTCGCTACGCATCTGCATTCTGGAAACCGACATCCTGCGTCCGGAACTGGTCGATCAATATCAGGGTTACGGGCAGATGTTTCAGCGCCTGTTCTCGCAGCAACCGATCGCCGCCGAGTTCGCCGTCTACAACGTGATGCAGGGCGAATACCCGAGCGACGACCTGACGTTCGATGCGTACCTGGTCACCGGCAGCAAGGCTGATTCCTTCGGTACCGACCCGTGGATTCAAACCCTCAAGCAATACCTGCTGAGCCGCTACGAACGTGGCGACAAACTGCTCGGTGTGTGCTTTGGCCACCAACTGCTGGCACTGCTGCTGGGTGGCAAGAGCGAACGCGCGGCTCAGGGTTGGGGCGTTGGTACCCACAACTACAAACTCGCGGCCAGGGCGCCGTGGATGAACCCGGTGCGTGAGGAACTCACACTGCTGATCAGCCACCAGGATCAGGTGACGGCGCTACCGGAAAACGCCACGGTCATCGCTTCCAGCGACTTCTGCCCGTTTGCGGCGTACCACATCAATGATCAGGTGCTGTGCTTCCAGGGCCATCCGGAATTCATTCACGATTATTCGCGTGCGCTGCTCGAACTGCGTCAGGACGCGTTGGGTACGCAGATTTACAGCAAAGGCGTGGCCAGCCTTGAGCAGGAGCATCATGGCGCTACGGTCGCGGAGTGGATGATGCGCTTTGTGGCGCACGAGCCAGAAGCTAAAGCTGTTTAAAATCTGACGCGGCATCTGTGGTAAGGGAGCATTCCCTTACCACAGCACTACAACCAGCCTGATTTCTTGAAACTTGCCCACAAACTCACACATCCCACCGTAATAAACCCCAGAACACCGAAGTAACCGTAGTGCCAGCTCAACTCGGGCATGTTCTGAAAATTCATCCCGTAGATCCCCGCCACTGCCGTCGGGAACGCCAGAATCGCGGCCCACGCCGCAAATTTGCGCTGCACCACGCTTTGTCTTGACGCTTCAAGCAATACACCGACTTCGATGGTCTGGCTGGCGATTTCCGCCAGTGTAGTCAGGTCTTCCATCTGTCTTGTGACGTGGATTTGCACATCGCGGAAGTACGGGCGCATGTTCTTGTCGATAAACGGAAAGCTCAGTCGTTGCAGTTCTTCGCCGATTTCCACCATCGGCGCCGCGTACCGGCGCAGGCGCACTACGTCGCGGCGCAATCCATGAAGCCTTTGAATGTCGTGTTCGTTCAGCGCACTGCACAGCACATTGCGCTCAAGTTCATCAATTTCGGCATGGATCGCCTCGCCTACGGGCTGGTAGTTCTCGATCACAAAGTCGAGTAGCGCATAGAGGACGAAGTCTTCTCCATGCTCCAGCAACAGTGGGCGTGCTTCACACCGTTGACGGACATGGGCGTACGACGCCGAGTGGCCGTTGCGCGCGGTAATGATGTAGCCCTTGCCGGCGAAGATGTGGGTTTCGATGAATTGCAAAATCCCGTGTTCGCGGATTGGCGAGTAAGTCACGATAAACAATGCGTCGCCAAAGGTTTCCAGTTTTGGCCGGCTGTGTTTTTCCAGGGCATCTTCGATGGCCAGTTCGTGCAGGTTGAACTGGCGTTGCAGGTTGGACAATTCCTGTGCGTTCGGCTCTTCGAGGCCGATCCAGACAAAGTGGCCGGTTTTGGCGGCCCAGGCGGCGCCTTCATCAAGGGAAATACTGGTGACTTTCTTACCCGCGCTGTACACCGCAGCAGCAACAACTCGACCCATGGTGGTGGTTCACTTCTTCTTGGCAGATGACAGGGATTGCACGGCTTCAGCTTAGCCGTGTCGCTGCTTGAGAGTCAGTGAAATCAGCACAGTTCACCGCATAAAAGAAAACCCGCACGGGGCGGGTTTATTTGGTCAGGCGGCTTGCAGTTGCCGATCCATCGATTCGATGCATTCGCGCATTTGCTCGCGGCACTGGCTGATGAGCATGGGCATGTCGTCCATGGTCAGTCCAGCGGTAGGAATTGCCGGCAACGAGCGTATGAGAACTTTCCCGCTGCGCCAGCGATTCAAACGCATGTGCCTGATGTAGCTGCTGACACACACTGGAACGATCGGTACGCCCGCGGCAATCGCCATCTGGAACGCGCCTTTCTTGAACGGCAACAGTTCTTCACCGAGGTTACGCGTGCCCTCCGGGAACACCCAGATCGACGTGTCTTCGTTCTGCAAGGTATGCGTGGTGGTGAGCATTGACTGGCGCGCTTTGTGCGCATTGCCACGGTCAATCAAAACGTTGCCGGCCAGCCAGAACAATTGCCCGAACAGCGGCACCCACTTCAGGCTCTTCTTGCCGATGCAGACGGTGCGGCGCGGCACGACATTGCCGAACACGAACAAATCATAGTTGGATTGATGATTGGCGACGATCACGCAACTGTCAGGCTTGCTCATCAAGCCGCTGACATCGGACTTCACTCGCAGACGCAAAATGCACATCGCCGGCAAGGCGTAGAGGCGGGCGCATAAACGGCTGTTGTCCGGATTGAATGGGCGGCACAACCCGAGGATCACCCCCAGCACGCCGGCTAAAATAAAGTGCAGGCTCATCAATAACATACGAAACACGAACAGCATTTTAAGGCCCCACCGGCACAAAAGGTGGCGCAGTGTACGGATGTGCACTGTTTTCGGCAATTGCCGCTATAGAGGCAGGAGATAGGCGATGTTTAAGCGCATGTTTCAGATTTGTTTGTCAGACGCGTCCTAGAGCAGCCGTGGCGCTTTCAACGGAGCTTGCAGGAAAAAGCCCGACACGACGGCCGGGCTTTTCTTCAATGCTGGAACCGGGTGATTAACCCAGATGCTCCTGATCCTGGATGATGGCGTTATCCAGGGTTTCCAGCAGAGCCTTACGCACCTTCAGCTTGGTGTTTTTGTGCGCAGTCATGTTGATCTTCTTCAACTGACGCGCGGCAGCGAGTGCGGCACCTTGCAACTCCTCGGCGCAAACCACCTTGTCGAGGAAACCGGCATCCACAGCGCTTTTCGGATCAAACATCTCACCGTTGATCACCGAACGGTGGAATGCCGAACGACGCAGTCGATCACGAGCCAGTTCGATACCGGCGTGGTGCATGGTCATGCCGATCTGCACTTCGTTCAGACCAATGCTGAATGGGCCATCGACGCCGATGCGGTAGTCGGCGGACAACAGAATGAAGGCACCCTTGGCCACGGCATGACCCGGGCAAGCGACGATCACCGGGAACGGGTGAGAGAGCAGACGGCGAGCCAACGTCGAACCTGCGGTCACCAGCGACACGGCTTCTTTAGGGCCAGCGGTCATCACCTTCAGGTCATAACCACCCGACAGAATGCCCGGCTGACCGGTAATGATCACGATGGCACGATCAGTCACAGCCTGATCCAGCGCCGCATTGAACGCCGCAATCACGTCCGGGGAAATGGCATTGACCTTGCCGTTGCTCAAGGTCAGGGTCGCGATACCGTCTTCGAGGTGGTAGGAAATCAACTCACTCATGACGCTATTCCTTGTAAGAAAGATGGGCAGACGTTACTCACCGACGCAAGCCAGGTAAAGCGCCGTGACTGACCCGCCAGTCACCGTTCCCCGGCTTGCCCAGCGTAGCGCGCCACATGGCTGACGCTTCGCCTTCTATATAGAAAGGCCGCGCCCACCGAAGATTGGCCGGTTTGCCATGGCCTGTCGGAGCGTGGAAACGACTTCTTCTCTTAACCGCATGAAAATTCTGAAAAAAAGTTTGCCATCGGAAAAGCTTTCGACTACATTAGCGCGCCTCGACAGACAGAACATGTTTGAAGAGATACGGTGAAGTGTCCGAGTGGCTTAAGGAGCACGCCTGGAAAGTGTGTATACAGGAAACTGTATCGAGAGTTCGAATCTCTCCTTCACCGCCACATTCAGTAAACACAAACCCCTGATTTTCCTAGAGAAAGTCAGGGGTTTGTGGTTTTTGGCGTCTGGAAAAGGGCGATATGGGAACGATATGGGACTGGACGCCTATTTTTGGCCTCTCATTGTTGTGCCTTGGTGCCGCTTGGTGACTGCCCCGAGAATGGCGAGAGGGCGAATCGTTCACAGATTAAAAACGGCCTAGAGAGGCCAATCGACTGATCCGGTGGCGGCGGCTAAAAGCCGATTAGCCTGCTTACTATCCGCGCCAATGGTGGCGCCATGTGTGGGGAATTTCAGTCTTGTCGGTTTGTAGAACCAACCGTTACACAATAAAAATTTGGTTATTCATAGCAGCATTTTGATGCCGAATAAGTATTGCCTACTGTCAGGTTTGACAGGTGCCACTCTCCATGCTTTCAGTGATTATTTAGCGGCTTGATCATGTTAATTATCTTGGAGGTAAAAGTTTATGGAAAAAATAATTAGCGTAAATGAATTCAACTATTTAATCTCAAGAGAAGAGACTAAGGGTTCTCTGCGATCGTTATCGATTGAAGATGAGCGTTTATCAACGGGGCAACGTGTCAAAGTTGAATATGAGGGCGCGGTTTATACAGGTAGTGTGACGGATTGTTTTACAACTTCTAGCGGGGACTATGCGCTAGGGGTAAATATTGATGTTGATGCCGGGCTGCAGGTTAAATACTTTCTTGCTCGGAAAGAACCAGTAATTACACGTTTGTAAAGGAAGTCTGCATGAGGTGTCTGAGCAATCCATTTTTGATTAAATCAAGGTTGGCATCTGTAAAGCCCAGCACCTCACGCTGTTCATAACGCACCTCTGTCGTCATGCGCTCGGCGCAATCCTTTCCGCGCAGCTTATGCTTTTTCCGCCGCGCGTATTTGAATGATTCGTTGCCGCTGGCTGCGTCGCAACGTTTGACCGAGATTGCGGGCCAGTTTGTTGCGTGATGCCGGTTCAAGCTGTCCAAGCAATCCTGCTGCCCAATCCTCCAGCGTTGGTTGGTCATTTCGGTAGCCCCCATTCGCTACCGGTGCCCTGAGCGCCAGGTATTCAGTTCGGATGAGGAATTTGGCAGTTCGTTGGAGTTCCCCTGAATAACGGATAGTGGTGTTGCCCCAATCGTCTTTGCCCAACACTACGCGCTCGATCAGGGGCAAAGTCAGGCTCGAGAATGTCTGCCTTGAACTGAATGCCATCCGCGGCTTTGCTGAGGTTCTCCAGCAACTCGGATTGGTGGACGCTCAACCAACCAAACAAGTGCAACATGACGCTGTCGGGATGACCGGCGAAGTCGATGAAGATGACTTGCAGATCGAAACTGTATTCGAAAGAGAGCGTCTGCGCGGCGATGTAACGAACCTTGCCATTGTCGATGAAAATCAACAGTCGGTCGGGGTTGTTCATGGCTTGGCCTGATGATGTTGGTAATTCATGTCCGCTCTACCTTGCGGGTGAAAAACGTCTTGGCTGCTCGGGGTTGGCTTCGAGTACTGCTTAGGTCACGCCGGCGGTGCGGCCTTAGTGACGCCAGCACAGTTCGTCGATGCTTGGGATCAGGTCGTCGGCGTTCTGGTTACCGCTGTTGGTGCTGTCATGGGAGCGGTAGTCGACATTTTCAGCATCGTTTTGCGCCAGTAGCGATGTGCCATATTGTGTGATGGCAATGCGTCATCACGCGCTTCTAAAAGTTCAATGATTATACAAAAATAAAAAGTTGTACAAGTTTTCCTAAAGTTTATAGCATCCCTTCCAGATACCTTTGCTGAATCGATCAACCTTGCGTGCAGGCACCCTGTTTGCGACGTGTTGGTTTGTCTGCCGATGCTCGCGTCGGGTTTCTCTTTGATGCATCAACAGCATCGCATTTTGCATTTCCGGGACAGCTGGAGTGTTCCGTAACACGCCTTGGATGACGACCCCCGAATATCTGGACGGTGACTGCAGTTGCCGAAGATCTATTTTTTGTGCCTGACGTTTCGCGTCAGGGCGTTTGAGGCTGAATATGGCAGTAGCATCGAATTTCCTGGGTGACATCAAGGTTTCCCGCAAGCTGGGAACCGGTTTCGGCATTCTTTTGCTGGCTGTTTTGGCCGTTGCTTTCATTGGCTATAACAGCAACAACGTGCTGGTTGATCGCTTGAGTACGACGCGCCTGATTGGCACGTTGAATGACGCTACGCAAAATATGCGATTGTCCGAAAAACAGTACGAAGCTGCGGCTGACGCTGCTTTCGTTGATTCTTATCACGCTCAGCTCAATGTCTTGCAGGGCTTGGTGGGCAGGGCACTGGAAACGTTGACGCGTGCCGAAAACCAACAAGCCTTGAAGGCTTTGCAAGCGTCTATCCTTGCCTATGATGAAAAGGTGAAGCGGCTGATCGATGCCGACAAGTCGACGACGGATGCCTTGAAACCGCTGAGTGCGCTGTCCGACAAGTACGCAGACACGTTTGCCGGGATGCTTGAAAGCACCACAACCAGCGCTCTGGCGTCAGCCGATAGCGAGCGCGTTCGGGAGTTACGTACGGTGGCTGACTTGCGCAACGGCATGACCCTGTTTCGCCTGATGTTGCGTCGCTACATCGCGGTGCCGAATGAGGTGAACAAAAATGTGCTTATGGCGACGACCGACACGTTCCTGAGCGATATCACTGAAGCGCGTACCCGTTTGCCGGCGACCCTGTCGAGCCAGGTTGAAGAAGCGTACGCCGGGATGCGTCGTTATCGCGACGTCTTGGTGGAAGTGGCCGGGCTGTTTGCGCAGAAGCAGAGCATGCGTCAGCAGGTCGATCAGGAAAGCAAGGCGATGGACAGCATCATGAACGGTCTGATGGATACCCAGCAGCGCCTGGCGCTTGAAGATCAGCGCTCAGCGTTTATTCAGATGGCGGTGTTGACCCTGTTGGCGCTGTTGGTCGGGTTGTTCGCTTCGGTGGTTATCTCGCGCCAGATCACTGCGCCGCTGGCATTGACGGTTGATCTGGCTCGACGAATTGCCAAGGGCGATCTGACGGTACAGGCCAAATCAAATCGCAAGGATGAGTTGGGCGATCTGCAAAACGCGATGCAAGACATGGCGCAGAACCTGAACACGTTGGTGCAAGGCATCGGCAATGGTGTCACGCATATTTCGACCTCGGCGGAAAAACTTTCGGCGATGAGCGAGCAGACCAGCGCGGGTGTTCGTCAGCAAAAAAGTGAAGTCGATCAAGTCGCCACGGCGATGCACGAAATGGCCTCGACGGTGCAGGAGGTCGCGCGCAACACCACCGATGCGTCCGCGGCCGCGACGTTGGCCGATCAACAGGCGCGCCACGGCAGTACGGTGGTGAAACAGGCGACGGTGCAGATCAGTGAGCTCGCTGTGGCCATTGAAGCGTTGGGCGGTGCGATGAACGTGCTGTCTCAGGACAGTGAGCAGATCGGTAAAGTGATCGATGTGATCAAGGCCGTCGCCGAACAGACCAATTTGCTGGCGTTGAATGCCGCTATCGAAGCAGCGCGGGCGGGTGAGCAAGGACGTGGATTCGCCGTGGTAGCAGACGAAGTACGCTCGCTGGCCCAGCGCACACAGGACTCGACCAAGGAAATCGAGGCACTGATCATTACCCTGCAACAAGGCACGCAAGCGGCCTCTACGCTGATGGCCTCCAGCCGCGAGCGCACCCTCGATACGGTGGTGTTGGCGCAAAAAGCCGAGTTGGCGATTACCGAGATCAATCAGTCCATCGGTACGATTCAGGAAATGAGCCTGCAGATCTCGGCCGCTGCCGAGCAGCAAAGTGCCGTGGCCGACGAGATTAATCGCAGCATCGTCAGCGTGCGTGATGTGGCCGACCAGTCGGCGGTTGCCAGCGAAGAGAGTGCGGCAGCGACGATTGAGCTGGCGTCGCTGGGGCAGGACTTGCAGCGAATGACTGCGCATTTCCGCACCTGATTATGCGAACGATCAGTCCACGGCACCTTCAAATATTCAGGCGCCGTTGGGCTAAAGTGATGCTTGGGTTGGCAGATAACCCGGCTCAAGCGCTGTTTCTTTATTTATCACCACGGACGGTTGCAACCCATTATCAGGGGGCGTCATGACCGACTTTCCAAAAACATCCGCCTCACCCGGAGGCTGCCAGGGCTGCAAAAACCAAGGCGCGCCGGATCTGGATTTCGCCTTTGCGTTTCAGCCCATTGTGGATCTGCGCGATCAAACAACCTTTGCCCATGAAGCCTTGGTTCGCGGCGTGAATGGTGAGGGGGCGTTGTCAGTTCTGGAGCAGGTAGACGATCAAAATCGTTATCGATTCGATCAACTGTGTCGTGTTCGGGCTATTTCCACGGCGGCTCAGTTAGGTATGACCGAGTACCTGTCGATCAACTTTTTGCCGAATGCCGTTTACCGTCCGGAATTGTGCATTCGCAGCACGCTTGAAGCGGCGCGCGCTCACGGGTTCCCGCTGGATCGCTTGATCTTCGAGGCGGTTGAGGGCGAGCACGTTGAAAAGAACAGCCATCTGACGAACATCTTGCGTGAGTACCGTGAGTTTGGTTTCAAGACGGCGATCGACGACTTTGGCGCAGGCTATTCCGGTCTTAACTTATTGGCGGACTTTCAGCCGGACTTGATCAAGCTGGATATGGCGTTGATCCGGGATATCCACCTTGACCGAGTTCGCCAGACCATCGTGCGTAACGTTGTGAACATGTGTAGAGAGTTGGGCGTCGAGGTGATCGCCGAGGGCATAGAAGAGGCGCAGGAAAGAGACTTTCTCGCTGATTGCGGCATTTATCTGATGCAGGGTTTCTGGTTCGCCAAACCTGCTTTCAAGTCACTGGCGCAGATTCCAAAGGGGGCGTGGCTCAAGCGCTGAGCGTCTTCAGCTCGCACTGATCCGCTCGATAACGGGGGCCAGCGCCGAGCGTTTGTGTAGCCACTCAGCCTTGGTAATCCCCAATAGCACGACGTCAACCCGCACTCCATCTTTCACCACGTTCTGTCGCCGTACGCCTTCCACTTCGAACCCGAACTTCTGGTGCATTTTGACCACCGCCGAATTCATCGCCAGCACTTCGCAATTCAGCTTTTCCAGCCCCGCGACGTCAAAGGCGTAATCCAGCATCCAGAACTCAACAACACTGCCCAGTCCTTTACCCTGCAATCTGACATCCAGATAAAACGCCCAATCGGCGGTTTTGTGCATTGCATTGATCGCATTCAACGAAACAACCCCGGCCGCTTGTTGATCCTTGATCACTACAAAAACCTGCTGCCGTGGGTTGGCCTGCAAGGAGGCCAGCCAGTTGGCATGTTCCTGTTCGGTGATTTCGTGGGAGGTGTACATGTACTTGCGCACGTCTTGCTGATTGCGCAGGTGGCGGACGTGGGCCTGGAGGTCGGGGCTGGCTTCGGTCAAGGGAAGAAATTGCATGCAGATGTCCTTGTCTGGCGCTGTGATTCTGAACTGGCGCTGTCGATCACGAAAGTTTCATGTTGCCGGGTACGGCGCGGGCCTAGGATGCTGACACAAGATCGTTGCTTTCCATCCCGAGGGGAATCGTGCCATGAGTCTGAACGTCGTCAAAGTGTTGTTGATTGCGGCTGTGTCGGTGTTGAGTGCGTGTTCGGGGGCGGGAGGGTTGACCACGACAAGTTGTTTCTCCAGCGACTGTCAGTCGCCGCAGGGGCGCAATGCCAACACCTTGAAGTTTGGCGGGAGCAATATGGCTAACAGCTTCAACCAATACAGCTCCGGCCTGTTGCATGACGACTGAGGATTACTGCTCAGGTGTTACGGCAATCCATTCACTCAGCACTTTCTGATATTGGCCAGTGACCTTGCTCAGATGCAGCCACTGATCGACGTACAGTTTCCAACTGATGTCATCGCGCGGCAGCAGGTAGGCTTTTTCCCCGTACTGCATGAATTGGTGCGGGTTGACCGCACACAAGCCGGGTTTGAGCTTCTGCTGATAACGCGCTTCCGAGGCGTCGGTGATCATTACGTCGGCCTTGTTGTCGAGCAGTTGCTCAAAGATCGTCACGTTGTCGTGCAGGGCCAGTTGTGCCTTGGGCAGGAAGGCATGAACGAAGGCTTCGTTGGTGCCGCCGGCAGGCTCGACCAGTCTTACGTTGGGCTGGTTGATCTGTTCGAGGGTCTGGTACTTGGCTTGATCGGCGCAACGCACCAGCGGGATCTTGCCGTCGACGTCAAGGGTGTTGCTGAAATAGGCCTTTTTCTGCCGTTCCAGGGTCACCGAAATCCCGCCCATGCCGATGTCGCACTTACCGGCCTGCATGTCGGGCATCAGGGTTTTCCAAGTGGTCTGCACCCATTGGACTTTGACGCCGAGGCTTTCGGCCAGCGAGCGCGCCATGCTGATGTCGATGCCTTCGAATTCGCCGTCGTCGCGCTTGAAAGTGTAGGGCTTGTAGTCGCCGGTGGTGCAGACGCGCAGTTGGCCTTGTTGCTGGAGGGTGTCCAGATGTGACGATTGTTCTGAAGCCTGAGCGCTGAAGGTCAGGGGCAGGGCCAGCAGGGTACCGAGCAGGATTGTGGTTGTTCTCATGGCTGTCGAGCTTCCAAGGGATCGGAGCGAGAAGTTAACCACGTTCTTGGCGCTGATCCCTATCGGTACGATGCACTTACAAGCCTAATCCCTCCTGCACCACCTGCAACAGGTTGTTTTCCGTCAGTGCAATCGCATCCAGTTGCTGCCCGGTTTCCATCGACTGCAACCACCAATGGCTTTCGTGGTGCTCATCGACGGTGCGCAGCAGGGAAGTGTCTTTGCCTGGCAGGGTAATCTGCACACGACCGCAACCATCCCCGGTAAAGCGTGCGATGGGATCAAACGTGAGGCTGTGGTGGTTGGCCTCGATCATCAATTGGTCGATGGCGTAATCATGGGTTTGACCGTCGGGCGAACTTTCGCAAACGTGGGTAGGGTTGCGTCGAATCTTCAGGCCGACTTCGGTCACTGGCTGCAACCACGCCTCGATGCGGTGGTACAGGTCATAGACCTGCGCCGGCCAGCAATCGATCTCCAGTTCCGCGCAGGTAATGTCGTCCGCGGGGGTGTGCCGGGTTTGCTTGAGCTTCGCGGCGAGTTCGTCTGCTTTACTCATTTCGGATCCCTGTGTTTGATGTCTGCTTATTAATCGTAGACCTTTCAACGGAGTACAGCGTTGCCTTGCGTCATGCGCTTGCAACACAAGCGTGTCGAAATCATGGCTGACCCAGTCGGGTCAGGATCGAAAACCACGGACGCAAGCGTCCCAAGGAGCGGGTGTATGAAAAAGCTGTTTACAATTTTGGCGGTGATTGCGCTGACGGCCGGTAGTATCGGCCTGAGTTCGGCGCGCCAATCCCAGGCCAGCAAGGTGCAGGCGGAATCAGTGGCGGGGGTGTTTGATTACTACCTGCTGTCGTTGTCCTGGTCGCCGACGTTTTGCCTTACACACAAGGACGACGTGCAGTGTTCCGGCAAAGGTTACGGTTTCGTGCTGCATGGTCTGTGGCCGCAATACGCCAAGGGCGGCTGGCCAGAATCCTGCCCGCCGATGGCTACGCTGTCGGCAGCGCAGAGCAGCAAGGGCATGACGCTGTTCCCGACCCGCAAATTGCTTGATCACGAATGGTCGAAACATGGCACGTGCAGTGGTCTCGGCGCGATGGGCTATCTGGATGCGGCGGATAAAGCGGTGGGCGCGGTGAAAATCCCGCAAGAGCTGCAACCGTTCAGTACGTCCTATTACTTTGAGGCGCAGGAGATTTCCGACTTGTTCCGCAAGGCTAACCCGGGGATTGCGGCGGATGGCATCGCGGTGATTTGCAGCGGCCCGGAATTGTCGGAGGTACGCGTGTGCATGGGTAAAGACCTGCAGCCTGGCGCCTGTGGCAAGGGTGTGAAAACTCAGTGCCGGGCAGGGGATATTCGGGTTCCGCCGTCGCGGTGATGTGATCGGCAATTGTTCAAGGAACGGCGCCTGAATGGGCGCCTTTTTTGCTTGAAGGTAATGGCTTCTTAGGGGGCAGCCCTTCGCTGCACCTGCTCTCGATGTGTTCGACTTCGTCGAACGGCCGCTGCGCTCCCACCCCCGGATCAATCCCGGAACGAAGCCTGCCGACGGGCCTTTGAGGTCAAGCGCTGTACGCGAGCTAACGCTCGTTGTGTGTACGCAAATTAAAACTGTAGGCGCCAGCCTGTTGGCGATGGTGGCCTGCCAGCCGACCAGTCTCTGGCGGGTGCCCCCATTCCCTGTAGAGGCTGCCGAAGGGTGCGATCTTTTGATCTGCGTTGGCCTTTGACTTGGAGCCCACCGTAGCGAGGGAACACTGAGTCTTGGCGAGATGAAGTACGTCCGGAAAAAGTGACCCGCTGTAAGAGCGGAACCGCCAGCCGCAACACCCAAAAAACGGATATTCACAAAGGCTACAAGAGCATGGTCGGCCCAACGGCCGCCTCGCTCAATCAAGCAAGAAAAACGCCGACAGATGTCGGCGCTTTAGTGAGTGCTGAACGTATTACCAGTTGTAGGTCACGTCGGCGGTCATGGTACGGCCTTCGCCGTAGTAGCAGTCGAGGGTGCTGTTGCACGCGGCAACGTACTTCTCGTCGGTGAGGTTCTGCAGGTTGGCTTGCAGCTTCACGCCTTTGATGTGCAGCGGCGATTTTTCCAGGTCATAGGAGACCATGGCGTCATACACGGTGTAGGACGGGATCTGGAACGAGTCCGACTCGTAGTCCGAACCGTAGCTGCTGCGCACGTAGCGTGCACCCAGACCCATACCGAAACCGGCCAGGGCAGTGGAGTTGTCGAAGTCGTAGTTGACCCAAGCGGACGCGGTCAGTGGTGGACGCATCGCCAGGGTGCGACCTTCACGACCGTCGTTGTCTTTCTCCCACTTGGTCTGGTTACGTGACACCGCAGCCATTACGCGCAGGTTGCGGGTGACATTGACCTTGCCTTCCAACTCGACACCACGCGAGCGCACGGTCCCGCTCTGGGTGCTGAAACCCGGATTGTTGAGGTCCGAGGTGAGCATGTTGTCCTGGTCGATCTGGTAGGCCGAAACCTGGATGAAGCCATCGATGGACGTCGGCTCGTACTTGATACCGACTTCGTACTGCTTGCCGGTGGTGGGTTCGAATGCGCCGCCGCCCATGTCAGTACCGGTTTGCGGCAGGAACGATTCGGCGTAGCTCACGTATGGCGTGATGCCGTTCTCAAACTCATAACCAAGGCCGGCACGACCGGTGAACTTCTCGTCCTTCTGGTTGGTGTGGCCGCGAGTCAGTGGTTGCTTGTTATCCGTTTCAGCGAAGTCATAACGACCGCCGAGTGTCAGGAACCACTGGTTCCAGCGCAGTTGATCCTGAGCGTACAGGCCGGTCTGCGTGATGGTGTTGTCCCATTTGTACGGCTGGCGGAAATTGATCTGGCTGCCATATACCGGGTTGTACAGGTCGATACCCGGGGCGGTGCGGTCATAGAGGCCAAGGAACTGCGAGTTGAAGTGGTAGTAGTCCACGCCCAACAGCACGGTGTGGTCGATATCGGCAGTCTTGAACTTGGCCTGGGCGATGTTATCGATGCCGTAAACCTTGTTGTGCTGCGACCAGTCCACCGCGTAACGGTTCTGGTAGCTATTGTCGTTAAGGCCGGTGACCGGGTTGGTCGGGAACGAATAACCGTGCAGCGGCGCCACGTACTGGTCGTTGACGTCGGCGTAACGAGCGTTCTGTTTCAGGGTCCAGACGTCGTTGAGTTCGTGGGCGATTTCGTAACCGAGGACGAACTGCTCGCGGTGGTACTTGTTCACGTCCGGCTCGCCAATGAACCGGCTGCGGCTGATACGCCCGTTCGAGGTGCTCTTGACCGTGCCGAACGCAGGTAAACCCTGGGCTTCCGGTACGTCGTGGTCTTTCTGGTACTGGCCGAAGACAGTGATGGTGGTGCGGTCGTTCGGTAGCCAGGTCAGGCTTGGCGCCAGCAACATGCGGTTCTGGCTGGCATAGTCGATGGCCGAGTTGCTGTCGTTGAACACGCCGGTCAGGCGATAGAGGAACTCGCCCTGATCGTCAATCGGGCCGCCGAAGTCGAAGGCACCGTATTTACGGTCATAGCTGCCGCCACCGATCTTCACTTCGTGCAGCGCAGTGGCGGTCGGACGCTTGCTGACCATGTTGACGATACCGCCAGGCTGGTTCTGGCCGTAAAGCACCGACGCAGGGCCCTTGAGCACTTCGACGCGCTCCAGGGTGTACGGGTCGATCTGCAGCGAACCGCCGGTGCTGCCGCCGCCATAAGGCATGTGCAGGCCATCGAGGTACAGCGGGGTAGGGGAAAAGCCACGGGAGGTTGGCTCGTCGAAAATCTTCACCCGGTCTGCAAAACCGCCGCCGGTCATGCCTGGTGTGTAGAGCAGGGCTTCGGTCACCGACTTCGAACCGCGCATCTTGATTTCGTCTTGAGTCACGACGTTGATGGTCTGCGGAATTTCCTTGATCGCCGTATCGGTTTTCGAACCCGAGGCGCTGCGCTTGGCGACGATCCCGGCAACCGGACCCCAGGCTGATTCCGCGGAGGCGGAAATGTTGGTCGGTGCCAGATCCAGGCTGGCGCCGTTGGCGTTGCGGGCGCGCAATGCGACGTTGTTGCCCTGCACGCTGTAGGCGATGTCGGTGCCATTGAGCAACTGGGCGATCGCGGCCGTTGGTTCCAGGTTGCCGTTGACGGCGGTGCTGCGCAGGCCACTCACTTCATCCGGGCTGTACAGCACCTGGAGGTTGGTCTGGCGGCCGAATTCCTGCAAAGCGCTCCCCAGCGACTGAGCAGGAATATTGATCGCCACGGCGGCGGCCTGGGCCTGGCCTGCCAATGGCAGGGTCAGAGCCATGGCGCACAGCGCTGGCAACGTGGAACCTAAGGAGCGGCGGATCAGCAGAGCCTTGGCGAGCGGGTGGAGTCCGTGCGGTGCGGGCATTGTTCTTCTACTCTTCAAAGTGTTGACTGAGAACTATTTCTATTAACTGTAAGTAAGACGTTGAGCCTTCCGAAAACCGGAAAGACTCAACGCACTTTTTTTACAAATTTTTCACAATCAGGCGGGTTGAAGCTCGGTGACCACTTTGCCGGCGTTCATGCGCACCAGTTGATCGGCGACATCGAAGTAACGATCGTCGTGGGAAATGACGATGATGGTTTTGCCCAGACGCTTGAGGTCAGGCAGCAGTTCGGTATAGAAGATGCGGCGGAAGGTCGGGTCCTGGTCGGCGGCCCACTCGTCGAACACCAGTACCGGCCGTTCTTCCAGCCACGCGTTGATCAGGGCCAGACGCTTGCGTTGGCCGGTCGAGAGGTCGGTGGTCGTGAACGAACCGTCGCGCACGCTGACCTTGTGCGCGATTTCCAGACGCTCCAGATATTTGTTGGCATCTTGCGGAATGTGCGTGTCGCCCTGCACCACGTCGTCGAACAGGTAGTAGTCGGCGAAAATCGTGGTGAACAGTTGACGGTAATCGTCACGGGTGGTGGCGTCGATGATCTGCTCGTTGAGGCGGATTTCACCTTGCTGCGGTGCGTACAGGCCCAGCAGCAGTTTGATCAGGGTGGTTTTGCCGCAGCCGTTCTCGCCCACGATGAAGAGGATGTCACCCTGTTCGATCTTCAGGTTCACCGGCCCGAGACGGAATGGGATCGTGCCTTGTACGGTCGGAAAACTGTACGAGACGTCGGTCAGCTCCAGGCTCTGCACCGTTGTCTTTTTATGGCCTTGATCGTTGAGCAGCAGGTGCGGTTCGGGTGAGGAAAACTGCTCGGACAACTCGGCGATACGGCGGAACGCGATCTGCGCGCGACTGACAATCGGCAGCGCGGCAATGATGTGTTCGAGCGGGCCTTTCATATACAGCAGCACCAGTACAAAGCCGCTCATGACCGCTTTGTCGGCGCTCGGCCACAGCGATTGCAGGCCCAGCGCAAGACCGATCACGACGAAGAACAGCATCGAACCGAGCGTCTTGGCGATCACGAATATGTTCACCGATCGCACCTGAATGTCGCAGATCTTGTCCGCCGTGCCTTCAATGCCCGAGACAAACATGCGGTGCCGGCGCGGACGGTGGATGCGCAGTTCCTTGGCGCCCTCGGCGAGCGCGTGGTAGTGCTTCTGCAGTTCGTCTTCGTAGTCGCGGGCCTTCATGAAACCCTGCATGCCACGCCCGCGAGCAATGTACTGAACGACCGTGCCGATCAGAATGGCGACCACCGTCAGCAGAAACATCGGCCACGACAGCATCGCCAGATAACCCATGCACCCGAGGGTCACGGTCATCGAAATCGCCAGCGGGGCGAATGCGAACGCGAAGTCGCTGATGGTGTCGACGTCGTGGGTCAACACCGGAATCAGGCGATGGCTGCGGTAGCGCTCGATCTGCTCGATCGGCGCCGAGAGGACTTTCTCGCCCAGTTCCTTGCGCAGTTTGGCGATGATGTGTTGGCCGACATAGTTGGTGCCAATGTCGGAAAAAATCGAGGTGGTCAGGGCTAGCAGACACAGGCCGGCGAAGACCGCGACCATGGTGTTGCTCAGGTCGCCTTCGCTGTGCAGCACGCTGTTGATGGTTGCCAGTAACGCGGTGACGCTCAGACCACCGACCATGCCGAGCAGGATCGCGCCGGTGACGATCAGCCGAAAGGGTTTGAGCAGGGCGAACAATTCATTGATCACCCCGCGTGTTGGATTGCTCATGGAGGTTCCCTGCTTGAGAGAGCGGCGAAGGCCGGCATTGACTCGCGGGCTTCGCCTGGATGACGTAGAGGGCGGTGGCGCGCCGTGTCGGTTGGCGCCCACCTGTAAAACGACTGGCAGGACGGCTAATTTAGCCGGGCGATAGCGCTACAGATCGCGGGCGACGCGAAAGCCGATCCAGTCGCCGCGCGTGTCGGTGTAGGTCGCGTTGCGATTGCCGGAGCGCGAGAACACTGGCGCCTCACCCCAGTCGTTGCCGCGTATGCGGCGCACTTCGCATTTGCCGCTCGACCAGGCACTGCCATCGCTGGGCGCACCGACGTAGTTTTCGTTGTAGCAATCGGCTGTCCATTCATAGATGTTGCCGTGCATGTCGTAGACGCCGAAGGCGTTGGCCGGGAAGCTGCCGGCCGGCGCAGTGAAGTTGTAGCCATCGGCGGCGCCGTAGGTGTTGGCGTGTTTGGCGATGCTGTATTCCTTGCCTTCATCGAACGGGAAGGGGAAGGGGCCGCTGCTGCCGGAGCGGGCGGCGTATTCACGCAGGGATTCGCTGACCAGTCGATATGGCTTGCCGGTTTTCTTCGACAGCCACGCCACGTACGCCTCGACTTCAGGGAAGTCCATGCACACCGCCGGATGCTTGTCGGTGTACTGCTTTTTCGGGTCGCTGCCCTGATAGTCGGGAACGCCAGCCTTGCAGGCGCGACCGGGGCGGGTGTCACCGTCGGGCATGTTGTAACTGGTGTCGGTGAGGTAGGCGTCCCACTGGCTCTTCAAAATCTGAAAGCGGCTGATCGCCAGCGGGTTGGCAAACGTCACCGGGTGCATCGGGCCTTCGTCAGGTTCGCGGCCGACTTCGTCATCCGGAGTGCCCATGGTGAACGTGCCGGTGGGCAGTACGACCATTTCCGGGCAGTCCTTGCAGTCCTTGAACACCTTGCCCGGCGCAGGTGGCGTGGCGGCCTGGGCGGCGCCTGGCAGCAGGCTGATGGCGAGGGCGGTGAGCATCAGCGCCGGCACGGCCTTCAAGGAAAAACGACGCAGTTCACTGTTCATTGCGGGGTCTCGCTAAAAGGAAAAAGGGATCGCGCGGGATCAAAGGGCTTGGTCGAGCACGGCCAGCAGTCGGTCGATCTGGGCTTCGTCGTTGAGCAGCCCCGGAGCGGTGCGGATGACCGGGCCGACATCGCGGTTGACGGCATCGGCCACCACACGATTGCTCATCAGGTGCGCAGCGATCTTGTCGCTGTCCTCGTCCTTGACCCGGAAGAACGTGAAGCCGGCGGACAGCTCAGGGCTCAAGGGCGTGACGAGTTCAATTGACGGGCGTTGTTGCAGGCGTTTTTTCAGGTAGCTGTTAAGCGCGTGAATGCGCGCCTCGACCTCTGCCTTGCCCAATTGCAGGTGCAACTTGAACGCTTCGTCCAGCGCCCAACGGTGTTCGAACGCGTGATAGCCACCGGGGGTCATGGTGGTGGAAAACGTTGTCGCTTCGGAGAACGTTGGAATGATCGGTGTGATGTACCTGACCTCTTCGAAGCGGCTGCAAATGAGGCCGGTGCCGCGCGGGCCGAACATCCATTTGTGGGTGCCGGCGATAAAAAAATCGCAGTTCATCTGCGTGAAACTCAGGTCGTCCACGCCAAAACCGTGAACGCCATCCACCACATAAATGATTCGGTTAGCGTCACTGCGCCCACGGTTGTGTTTGTCGACGAGGGCGCCGATCTCGCCGATCGGCAGTTTCAGGCCGCTGCCCGAATGCACCCAGCACATCCCCAGCACGCGGGTTTCGGGGCGAATGGCGCTGTCGATGGCGGCCAGGATTTCAGCTTTGCTGGTGCGGTGCACATCTTTGAACAGAGGGATTTTGCGCACCCGCGTGCCGTCGCGTTCGGTGCGCAAAGCGAGGATGGTGTGAGTCGCGTAATGCTCGTGGACGGTGGTGAGGATTTCCTGATCGGCGCGCACATGTACGCCGCCGTAAATCGTCGCCAAGCCTTCGGTGGTGCTGCCGGTCAGCGCGATCTGCTTCGCGTTGACTTGCAGGTAAAGACCCGCCCAGATCCGCACGTTTTCTTCGCGCTGTTCGATCACACCCAGATCCCAGTCCATCGCCAGGCCAGGGTTCTTGTCGAGGGCGGAGCGGTGCATTTCGATGGCGTCGCGCACGGGTTTGGGGTGCGAGGTGACCAAAAAATTGGAGAAGTGCAGGTAATCCGGATCCTGATCGAACAGTTGCTGCAACTGCGCCCACTTGTTGCGTGGCAACGGCGCGGCTGCTGAGGCGCTGGCGACACTCGGCAGGCTCGCCCCCAGTGGCAACGCCGCGGCGAGAATTCCCGCCTGCTTCAGAAAGTCACGGCGATTGCTCATGGCTTGGCGGTTTCCTGCGCGGTGGCCAGCGAAGGTTTCGCGGCTTTTTCGACCTGATCCCAGACCCGCAGGAAATTGCCTCCCCAGAGCTTGGCGATGTCGGCTTCGGAATAACCGCGCGAGATCAGCTCGGCGGTGACGTTGCGGATCTCTGCCACGTTCTCGAAACCTTTGACGCCGCCGCCTTCATTGAAGTCGGAGCTGATGCCGACGTGATCGATGCCAATCTTGCGCACCGCGTAATCAATGGCGTCCCCCAGATCCTTGAGGCTGGCTTTCGGCTCTTGTTCGAGGATCCCGTAGAGGCGGCCGGCGTACTGGCCGAACTTCTGCTCGGACCACGCGGCAATGATCGGATCGCCGGGCATCAGCGCCATGGCCAGATTCGGCAATGGCGGCAGGTCGAACGCCTTGCGCATTTCGTTGAGTTTGTTCTGGGTTTCCAGAGTCAGCGGACGCAGGTACTGCGAGAACGCGACGATCTGGACGACGCCGCCGCTGTTCTTGATCAACTGCATTTCCTTGTCGCTGAGGTTGCGCGGAATATCGACCATCGCTCGCGGCGCCGAATGCGAAGCCACCAGTGGCGTGCGGCTCAGTTGCGCGACTTGCTCAAGGGCCTTGGTCGACATCTGCGATACGTCGATGATCACACCCAGATCGTTCAGGCGCTTGACCGCTTGCCTGCCCAGATCCGAGAGGCCATCGAGGGCGTCCGGCGAGTCATTGAGGAACGGCAGCGGACGCGACGAATCGGCCCAGTCGTTGTTGCCGATGTAGCTGAAGCCGAACATGCGCATGCCGCGTGCCGTCCACATGTCCAGCAGGCCCAGGTCGTGGCCCAGTGGATAGGCGTTGAGCATGCTGATGAAAATCACGAACTTGCCTTCGCCGTGCAGGCGCCGGAAATCGTCCGGGGTGTAGGCGATGGCGACCTGATTGGGATAGTCACGGACCATGCCGGAAATGATCTTGAAGCGGATCTCCTGCTGGTTGCGCGCCTCTTCGACGAAGCCGGGCGTCGGTTTGTGAGGCGCATTCGGACCGTTCCACATTTCCGGCCAGCCGAAGATGGTCAGCGCAGCGCCCGACAGACGTCCACGGTTGGCCTTGGCCAGATCGAACTGGCCGTCACCGTCCTTGTCGGCTTCGTGGCCGTCGGTGCCGAAATTTTGCGTCAGGCTGACATGGCTGTCGAAGGAGAGCATGCGTTCGTGCAGCTCATCGGCCTGTTTCATGACTTTGACCGGGTAGCCGAGGTCGTCCTTGAACCCGAGTTGCCAAACGGCAAAGCCTGCGCCGGCGCTGATTGCCAGGGCCAGTGGCAGGCCGATCAATAGAGCCTTTTTCGAACGTGGTTTTGTCATTGCCATCTCAGTCAGGTTCGCCATCGAGGTGCAGGCGCGGGGGCCTTTGCTATCTGGGAAGAACGAGTAGTCGGCAGGGAAATTTAGGCGCGTGAACCTCTGGCAAAAGCGGCGCCTTAAATTTGCCGCAGCAACAAACGTTCTAGCTTGGATAAAGCCTGCTTCATGGCTGACACAGGTAGGGCAATGAAGATTTCTCGACGATGGTTCATGGCGGGCCTGGCGCTGACGGGCGCTGCCGTGCCGGCGGTTTATTTTGGGCATCGTGAATGGACGAAGCCGGACCCGACGATCACGCCTGGCGAAGCATCATTCGACGTCGCCGACAGGGCCGGGCAACGCTTGGCGAATGCGTTGCGCGGGGTTTGGGACATCCGTTTCGAAGGCTGTGACGCAGGTCTTGAAGGCTTGCCGCTGAAGGGGCTGCAAGTGTTTCTGGACATTGGCCAGAAGGGCCGAGGCGTGTGCGGCTTTCTCGATGCGCCCGAACGCTTGCGCTCTGGCGACAGGCCTTGTTACCGAATTCTTGGCGATCTCGCCGGGGCCGATGCCGCGAAGTTGAGTTGGCGGCTGATCGGCGCTGATGGCCAGATCAGCTATGAGCTGGAAATGATCCTCGATGAAGTCTGGGCCGACTTCGGCAATGCCGGCAGTGGCACCCTCAGCGGCAAAGCGCTGCGACTTGATCGGGCGTTGAGCCTGCCAGCGCAGGACAACCGCTTCGTGGCGGTCAAGCGCCTGTTTCCCGAATCGCGCGAGCGCACACCGTTGAACGCGACGTTGCTGGCCTGGCTGATCTCTCCTGAACATCGCCTGTTCCACCAGTTGTGGCATGCAACCCGGGACAAGTGGCACAAGCTTCCCGAAGACAAGCGCGAGGCGTTGCGCGGCATTGGCTGGCAACCCGGCCCGCGTGACAAGGAGCGTGATGCCCGTGGCCCGCGCAAGGATCGCAACGGTTCGGGCGTGGACTTTTTCTTCATGCACCGGCACATGCTCGGGACGGCGCGATCGATGCAGGATCTGCCCTCCTGGGAATACTTCCCGCTGCCGCAGCCGGAGTTGATCCGCGACCGCATCGGTTTTGCCCGTTACTTCGATAATCATGACGGCACGGCTTTGCCACCGACGTGGACGGCCACAGGCGATGACGAGTTCAGTCAATGGGTTAGCGACATCAAGACCGCCGAAACTTACGAAAGCAATTTCCAGGTCTGGGAGTCGCAGTACCGTGATCCGGCGTATCTGGCAACACTCACGCTGGGGCAGTTTGGCTCGGAAGTCGAGTTGGGCCTGCATGACTGGCTGCACATGCGTTGGGCTTCGGTGCCGCGCGATCCGTCCAATGGTCAACCGGTGCCGTTTGCCCGCGATCCTGCGGACTTCGCCGCACGCTGGTACAACGCCGAAAACGACTTTCTTGGCGATCCGTTCTCGTCCCACGTCAATCCGGTGTTTTGGCATTTTCATGGCTGGATCGATGACCGGATCGAAGACTGGTTCCGCGCCCACGAGCGTTTCCATCCGGGTGAAGTCACGCGCCTGCAAGTCAACGGCGTGCACTGGTTCGCACCGGGGCGCTGGGTCGAGGTCGATGATCCGTGGCTGGGGCCGATCACCCATGGTTGCAGCACCACGCCGGGATTGCAGAGGGGTAAAACCGTCGAGATGGACCCGGAAACCATGAAACTGGCGCTGCGCATCACCTTCATCACCGACGAGGACAAGCTCGCCGGCCTGTTCCGTCGCGTGCCGCAACGACCGTGGTATGCGCGCAATCTGAAGCCTAAAACCAGCCCGGCTTGAGGGCTGCGTCATGGTTAATTCGCGAGCAGGCTCGCTTGTATGGTAGGACTTGAAGGGAGGAGGAGGGACAAGGCTCGATTCTGACTGTTAGCGCAGTACAGACCGTGGGAGATTTCACCCTCCTCCTTTCACCCAAGCGCCGATAAAGAATGCATC
>NZ_CAXAPL010000036.1:0-62285 GCF_963970845.1 Pseudomonas sp. RA_105y_Pfl2_P56 | reverse complement strand
AACACCTCTTTTTCAACTTCTTTCTGGCTTCGATAACCTGAAGCAACCCACTGCCGAAAACATCATAACTCATTGAATCTCAAGGAGTTTTTCGTTTCGACTGCGCCGGAAGTGGGGCGAATTATAGACGTCTGGAATTCGCCGTCAACCATTAATTTCGCTTTTCTATAGATTGACGGAAAGAGCCGCTTATATATAGACGAAGCGACAGTGAATGCGCAGTATATTGCCCAACACCTAAAACAATACCCCCGCTCTCACTTTGGACGATGCCGCACGATGAACGACCAACCCCGCTCTCTTGCCTCCATGCTGTTCCCGGTTGGCCTGCTTTTGATAGCCATGGCATCGATCCAGTCCGGGGCCTCTCTGGCCAAAAGCATGTTTCCGGTGGTTGGCGCCCAAGGAACAACCACCCTGCGCTTGCTCTTCGCGAGCGTGATCATGTTGTTATTGCTACGCCCATGGCGAGCGAAGCTAACCACCAAGTCGTTGCGCACAGTGATCGTCTACGGCATGGCATTGGGCGGCATGAACTTCCTCTTCTATATGTCTTTGCGCACAGTTCCGCTGGGAATCGCCGTTGCTCTCGAATTCACCGGTCCGCTGGCTGTAGCCATATATGCATCCCGTCGCGCCATCGATTTTCTATGGATCGGCCTGGCAGCAACCGGACTGCTGCTGTTGATACCTACAGGGGCAACAACCGCAGGCATCGATGGGGTCGGCGCCGGGTATGCTTTAGGTGCCGGCGTCTGCTGGGCGCTTTACATCCTGTTCGGTCAGAAGGCCGGTGCCGACAACGGTGTTACAACCGCTGCGTTAGGCGTGATGATCGCAGCCCTGTTTGTGGCCCCCATAGGTATCGTGCATGCCGGAGCAGCTCTACTGACGCCATCGCTGATCCCGATTGCCATTGGCGTTGCCATCCTGTCCACCGCCCTTCCCTACACGCTGGAAATGGTCGCACTCACGCGTATGCCTGCACGCACCTTCGGTACATTAATGAGCATCGAACCCGCGTTCGGAGCGTTGTCGGGACTGCTGTTCCTGCAGGAATACCTCACACTGTCACAATGGCTGGCGATCCTGTGCATTATCCTGGCTTCCGTCGGCGCAACCATGACTATGGGTAGCGCGGCCAAGCCTGTCATTGCGGCAGATTGAAACAGGATTTGACGAAGGTCTGGCAATTGGCGTTCATTTAGGCCATGTTTAACCCCTTAACTCAGTGCCAGATATGGATTTTTTCGGATAGGGATATCGAAACGCTTAGAGTGCGAGCGAATACAGGCAGACCCGAGCGAGAGACTCGTGGCTGCTAGCTATAAGGACAGTAATGAAGCGAATTTTGATACTGGTAGCCGTACTCGCAGTCACTGGCTGCGCGGCAACGTCGAAAACTTCGGTAAAGCACGGCAAGAAAGGACTGCACATCAACTGTTCGGGACTCTCGTCCTCTTGGGATCGTTGCTATACCAGCGCAGCTACTTCCTGCGCTCCGAAAGGCTACAGGGTTATCGCCAAATCGGGGGATGCCGTGGAAGAGCCAGGCGACTATCCGTTTGGCCTCAACCCCGCTGGCTACACAAGTCGCAGCATGATCGTCATCTGTAAATAGATCACGGCCGTGTAGCGATCTGGCGTCCAATCTCGTTGTGACTGGACTTGAGCACCGCTCGCTGAATGTCCGGCGTGGCCAGCATACGCGCCACCACCAGCGCCCCCACACACTGCGACAGGACCGACCATGCCAGACTGTCGCTCTCAAGTATCTGCGCCCAACGCTCTTGAAGCTGACATATCCACAACTCTGCCTGTTCACGCACCTGAATATCCGAACGTGCGATTTCCGCCCCTAACGCAGGCAAGGCACAGCCGGATTCTGGCTGTTCAACGTGGGCCATACTCAAATAGTGCTTGAGACAGCGTTCCAGTCGCTCACGATCCTGCGTGCCCTGCCCGCCCAGTCGCTCAAGGCTTTGACCCAACTCTCGCTCGACGATGGCAGAGAACAACGCATCCTTGGACGAGAAGTGGCTGTAAAACGCCGCACCACTCAAGCCAATGGCTTTCATCAAGCCATCGACGCCAACCGTGGAAAACCCGGATCGCTTGGCTGACAGCGCACTGCTCTGCAAAAGTTTTTCCCGGGTTTGCAGTTTGTGACTGGCGGAGTAACGCATATGTTTGCTCTCGAACTGGCTGCCTTGACGTTGCCTGGATCCTAGCATAACGTTCGTTCACTTAACGATCGTTTAATAAAGGGGCTACCCATGAATAACAATAAGGTCGTATTGGTTGTCGGCGCTGGCGATGCGACGGGCGGCGCGATTGCAAAGCGCTTTGCCAGGGAAGGACTTATCGCCTGCGTCACGCGGCGCAACGCCGATAAATTGCAGCCGTTGGTGGAGGCCATTCGGGCCGAGGGTGGCGAAGCCCACGGCTTCGCCTGCGACGCGCGCAAGGAGGAAGACGTCATTGCACTGATCGAAGACATCGAAACTCGCGTCGGTCCGATTGAAGCCTTCGTATTCAACATCGGCGCGAACGTACCGTGCAGCATTCTCGAGGAAACCGCTCGCAAGTACTTCAAGATCTGGGAAATGGCCTGTTTTTCAGGTTTCCTCAATGCTCGCGAAGTGGCCAAACGCATGGTTACCCGTCAACGTGGCAGCATTCTCTTCACGGGCGCGACCGCCGGACTTCGCGGGGCGTCGGGTTTCGCCGCGTTCGCGGGTGCCAAACACGGTATCCGCGCTCTGGCACAGAGCATGGCGCGTGAATTGGGGCCGATGAACATTCACGTCGCGCATGTAGTGGTCGATGGCGCCATCGATACCGATTTCATCCGCAACAGCTTTCCCGAGAAGTACGCCTCCAAGGATCAGGACGGTATTCTCAACCCCGAACACATTGCCGAAAACTATTGGTATCTGCACAGTCAGCCACGGGATGCGTGGACGTTTGAGCTGGACCTGCGCCCTTGGAACGAGCGCTGGTAATCCCCCTCCATAACAATAAAGAGCGTTCAGCGATGATGAGCAAAACCGTGGAGTTCTATTTTGACCTCGGCAGCCCTGCCACTTACCTCGCCTATACCCAGTTGCCGAAGATATGCGCCGCGACCAACAGTGAGCTGATCTACATCCCTATGCTGCTGGGCGGCGTTTTCAAAGCCACCGGTAACGCCTCCCCGGCAATGATTCCGGCAAAAGGTCGCTATATGTTTCAGGATCTGGATCGCTATGCCAAACGCTATGGTGTCGCCCTGAGGTTCAACCCACACTTCCCCATCAATACGCTGACACTGATGCGCGCCGTGACAGGTGTTCAACTGCGTCAGCCAAATCGTTTCCAGGCCTTAATTGATTGCCTGTTTTGCGCACTTTGGGTAGAAGGCCGCAGCCTGGATGAACCAGCAACTGTCGCAGCGGTGTTGAGCGAACACGGTTTCGATCCACAAGAAGTACTGGCGCTGACCAACGACGAAACCGTCAAAGCCGTTCTTAAGGAAAATACGGAAACAGCGGTTAAGCGCGGAGTTTTCGGCGCGCCGAGCATGTTTATTGGCAATCAGATGTTCTTTGGCCAGGATCGCCTCGACTTTGTCGAAGAAGTGCTGCGCCAACCCTAGAGGAAGCTGTGACTCAGGCGCTGGTATCAGCGCCTGAGTTGCGGTCGATCAGATAGCGATAGTGCGAGTGTTCAGCCATTCCAGCGCCGCACCATCGAGCAACGGGCTCAGACGCTCACGCACTTGGGCATGATAGGTGTTGAACCACTGTTTCTCTTCCTGCGTCAGCAACGCAGGCTCCAGGCACCGAGTGTCGATCGGGCACAGCGTCAAGGTTTCAAACTTGAGGAATTCGCCGAATTCACTGCTGCCCGCCTCACGGTTCATCGCCAGGTTCTCGATACGCACGCCCCAACGACCCGGACGATAAGTGCCAGGCTCGATGGACGTGATCATCCCTGGCTGCATCGCCGTCTGCGGTGCCGGCGCCGCTTGATAGGCAATGACTTGCGGGCCCTCGTGAACGTTTAGGAAATAGCCTACGCCGTGACCGGTACCATGACCGTAATCCACGCTCTCAGCCCAGATTGGCGCACGAGCGATGGCATCAAGCAGCGGCGACAGAATGCCTTTCGGAAACTGCGCTCGCGACAGTGCAATCACGCCTTTCAAAACGCGCGTGCAATCGCGTTTCTGTTCTTCAGTCGGCGTACCGACCGGCACCATCCTTGTGATATCGGTCGTGCCGCCCAGGTACTGACCACCGGAGTCGATCAGCAGCAGACCATCGCCCTCGATCACCGCGTGTTCTTCTTCGGTGGCGTGATAATGCGGCATCGCGCCATTGGCATTGAACGCAGCAATGGTGTTGAAACTCAGCGAAACATAATCAGGACGACGTTCACGGGCAGCGGTGAGTTTCTCGTCGATGGTCAATTCGGTGATGCGTTCTCGGCCCCAGGCCGACTCCAGCCAGGCGAAAAATTCGCACAACGCTGCGCCATCCTGCTCCATTGCTTTGCGAATGTGCTGAGCATCGGCTTCGCTTTTTTGCGATTTGGCCAGCGTGGTCGGGTTCAAGCCTTCGACCAGTTTCACGCCGCTGTCGAGGTTATCCAGCAGACCGCTGGTGACTCGCGCCGGATCCACCAGCAGGCTGGCGCCATTCGGCACAGCGCGCAAGGCGTCAGCCACTTCGCTGTAATCGCGCAGCGTCACGCCATCTTTTTCGAGCACTGCGCGCAAATCTGCATCAACCTTGCTCAAGGCCACGAACAGCGTGGCTTGCTGTTGATTGATCAACGCGAAGGAAACAAACACCGGGTTGAACGAAACATCGCCGCCACGCAGGTTAAACAACCATGCAATGTCGTCGAGGGTGGCGATGAAATGCCAGTCTGCTCCGCGCTCCTGCATGGTTTCGCGAAGTTTGCCCAGCTTGTCGACACGGCTGACAGTCGCCTGTGGCGGCAGATGCTGATAGATCGGGGCATTCGGCAGACTCGGCCGATCGCTCCAGACTTCCTTCAGCAAATCGATATCGGTACGCAGTCGAGCGCCGCGTGCTTCAAGTTTACAGCTCAAGGTGCGCGCCGAAGCCACAGCCATTACTGCACCATCGACGGCAACCACACTACCTTGCGGCGTCTGCTCGGCCAGCCAGTCCAACGGACTCGGCTGACCCGGTTGCAACTTGACCAGTTCGATACCGCTACCCTTGAGTTCCTTGGTCGCCTGCTCCCAGTAACGACTGTCAGCCCAGACGCCGGCGAAATCTGCGGTGACAATCAAAGTCCCGACCGAGCCGTGGAAGCCCGAAAGCCATTGCCGGCCTTGCCAGTAGCCCGGCAGATATTCCGACAAATGCGGGTCGGCCGACGGCACCAACAACGCATGAATGCCTTCGCGGCGCATCAGTTCGCGGGTCTGCGCAAGGCGCTGGGGCACCGATCCTTCGGTCGAGGTCTGGTTACTCATCATGTCTCCTGCCAATCACTTCATCGTGATTATTCGTAGCCGTTAGGTCGGCTGGTTAAAGACCTGTCGCCCAGAATGCCGGAGCACTGGCGCAGGCGGTTTTGATCAATTCTACGGCCTTGTCGATATCCTCGGCCGTTGTAAAACGGCCAAGGCTCAAGCGAATAGTGCGTTCGGCTAGACGTGCGTCATGCCCCAACGCCAACAGCACATGGGACGGCGCGTTGCTTGCCGAGTTGCAGGCCGAGGTTGCGGAAAACGCCATCGAATGGCTCAGCGCCGCGCTGTTGAACTCGCCTTCGCCGAAGGTCAGGCTCAAGGTGTGCGGGATACGGTGGCTCGCGCTGCCGTTGAGATTGACGCCCGGCAAGCTCAGCAGTGGTTCGAGCAGACGCTCGCGCAGCGCGACGATGGACGTCTTCTCTTCATCAAAGGAGGCTGCAGCCAAGGCAAACGCCGCGCCCATACCGGCAATCTGGTGGGTCGCCAGAGTCCCGGAACGAAGCCCTCCCTCGTGGCCGCCGCCATGGATCTGCGCCTGCAAACGTTGCTGCGCCCGCGGGCCGACATACAGGGCGCCGATGCCTTTGGGACCGTATAGCTTGTGCGCCGAAAACGACATCAGATCGACCGGCCACTGCGCCAGATCGATTGCCACTTTGCCGGCACCTTGAGCCGCATCGACATGGAACAGTGCTTGGCGGCCACGCACGACCTCGCCGATGGCGGGGATGTCGTTGACCGTGCCGAGTTCGTTGTTGACCAGCATCAGTGACACCAGAAAGGTGTCATCGCGCATCGCTTCGCTGACAGCCTGCGGCGTGATCAGGCCGTCGGTGTCCGGCACAAGATAGGTCACGGTGATGCCGGCGTCCTGCAATTGGCGGGCGGTATCGAGGACGGCTTTGTGTTCGATCTGGCTGGTAATGATGTGGCCGCCCGGCACACCGCGCGCTTGGGCCACGCCTTTGAGGGCGAGGTTATTGGACTCGGTGGCACCGGAGGTCCAGACGATCTGTCCGGCTTGCGCACCCACCAGTTCGGCGACTTGCCGGCGAGCCTGCTCGACCGTTTTCCGGGCCTGCTGGCCGAACGCGTGGGAGCTGGAAGCCGGGTTGCCGAAATTACCGTGAAACCCCAGACATTCGATCATCACCTGGATGACACGCTCGTCCACCGGTGTGGTGGCGGCGTAATCGAAATACAACGGACGTGTGTTCATAAAAGACTCGCAGAGCGTGTTCCGGGATCAGGAGGCTCGTGTCTGCAAACGGCACAGCGCAGCCTCGTGAGCTGCGCGTCGGTTGGAGAGCGTCATCAATACCTGATCGGATGCCGTTAAAGAAGAACAACTTCATTTAAAAGTGCGTAGGAACGCTCCTGAAGCCGAGCTTAACAGGCATCGGGCCGGCGATTGAAGCAATGCGTCAGCTAAAGCTTTCGAGAAGTAACGGGTACAGCGAAATCAACAGCAACGTGGCCATTCCCCAGTTGAAAACACGCAACCAGCGCGGATCCTTCAGCACATTGCGCAATAGCGTACCGCACGCGGCCCAGACGCCGACGCTCGGTAGATTGATGATGGCGAACACGGCGGCGATCACCAGCACATTGGTGAAATAACCCTGCATCGGCGTGTAGGTACTGATGGCACCGATGGCCATGATCCACGCCTTGGGATTGACCCACTGGAACGCTGCAGCACCCAGATAGCTGATCGGCTTGCCTTCGCCTTGCGCGCTGTCACCGACAGGCCCGGAGCGCGCGATTTTCCACGCCAGATACAGCAGATATACGGCGCCGACGTAGCGCAGCACCGTATAAAGAATCGGATAGTTCTGAAATACCGCGCCCAAACCAAAACCCACCGCCACCACCAGAACAAAGAAGCCGCAGGTGATGCCGAGCATGTGCGGGATAGTACGGTTGAAACCGAAATTTACCCCCGATGCCAGCAACATGGTGTTGTTCGGCCCCGGCGTAATCGAGGTGACAAGGGCAAACAGGGCAAAGCCCAGCAGAAGATCAAGCGAGAGGGTCATGGTGGGCAATCCATCAAGGTCATTCAGATGTTGACCCTATCCCACGCAGCCCAGTAAACCCACGGACAGTTAGGTAAAACTTCAAGCAGTACAGTTGCCTTTCAGCTTGAGCGGCCATGCAGCTGTACGGCACGCTCGGCGCTCATTTCGCCTTGTTTATCGAAACCAAATGCTTTGGGTGACTGGCCAAGCAACAAGGCTTTTTTCGCGTGATATTCGTCAAAGGACAAACCACTGCGATTGAGGGCCTCCATCGCCAACTCACGGGTTTCTTCGGGGGTGTAGGGACGTTGTTCCGGGGAGACATGGGTGGCACATCCGGCAAGCACGGAAACCACGAGCAACAGCGAAAGGGTCAGTAAACGATTCATGGGGAGCGTCCTGGCAAGCAGTGTGGAGTCGATGGACAAAGGCTACGCCCGGCCGCGCTCGAGCAAAAATCAACGCTCTCGATAGTGGCTATCAGAATTTGACCATTTCCCCGCAAATGGCTGATCCGGTTTTCGATCTACCCGACCAGATGGCAGTGCAGTGCATCGTCCTGACTGCGGGCGATGCTGCTCAGCACCTGGAACGAATTGAACGTGACGGTTTTCGCTTGATGGGCGCGGATCAACTGCCAAAAATCCTGCTCACCATTCTCGAAACTGCTGAATGCCGCCTCCCCGGCCTCGCGGCTCTGCCATTGCAGAAAACTCAACACCCGCCGGCCATCGTCGCTGGCCTGCACGCTGGCGCTGACAAACCCCTCGTAGCGCAGGGCCAGACGCTCGGTTTGCACCGACAACGCCAAGACCAGTGCCGTTTGCTGCCGAGGTTCGATCTCGAATTCGATCAACTGGGTGAAGCTACGATTTTTCGCTGATGCTTGCATGAAAAGCCCCCTCGTATCTGTATGACGAATCTTGCGACTCGAAGGATCGCAGGGTAAAACCTCTAGTTAAGTCAAGGTCAAGAGCTGTTTCAGATGATCACCAAAGAAAACCTACACAAGCCGTTAAGCGTGGGTGAAGTCGCGGCCCGCAGCGGCGTTGCAGTCACCGCCCTGCACTTTTATGAAGCCAAGGGGTTGATCAAAAGCCAGCGCAATGGCGGAAATCAGCGGCGTTATCCACGCGCAGTGCTACGGCGGGTAGCGCTGATCAAGGTTGCACAGCGCCTGGGCATTACGCTGGCGGAGATTGGCGAGGCATTGAAAATCCTGCCGGATGATCGTGCCCCGACCGCGGCGGACTGGAAGATCCTGTCGCAGCAGTGGCAGCGCGAACTGGATGAGCGGATCAACCAACTGACGCTGCTGCGCGACCGACTCAATGGCTGCATTGGTTGTGGCTGCCTGTCGATGGAGGCTTGTCCGCTGCGCAATCAGGGCGATGTGCTGGGAGAACAAGGACCCGGGCCGCACTTTCTCTAATACGGATATGGGGTGCTGCTCGTCGGGCAAAAATCCTCGCCGCAAGGACAGTTCTATAGTGAATTTTCCACCTGTGGGGTGGAGCCACATCTCTTCGAATAAAAATCAGGGAGAACGTCATGAGCGTCAAACCCATCCCGGAGGGGTATCACAGCATTACCCCATACCTGGGCATCCAAAAGGCCGCCGAGGCCATCGATTTCTATAAGAAAGCCTTCGGTGCCACGGAAGTCATGCGCCTGGCCATGCCCGATGGCGGCATCGGCCACGCGGAACTGCGTATCGGCGACAGCGCAATCATGCTCGGCTCGCCGTGTGATCAAGGGCCACTGAGCAGCCCCGACAAAGCGGTATCGGTCGGTTTGCATCTGTATGTGACTGATGTCGACAAATCATTTCAACGGGCGCTGGACGCCGGGGCGACGACGGTGTCCGAGGTCAAGGACCAGTTTTACGGTGATCGCAGCGGCACGTTGAAGGATCCCTATGGGCATTTGTGGTTTCTGGCCACACGCAAGGAGGATCTGACAGAGGAGCAAATCAGGCAGCGGGCAATGGAGATGTTCAGTCAGGGTTAGATTTTTGCGTGGCAGGTCTGGCCTCCTCACGAGTAAGCCCGCTCTCACAGGGTTGTTTGGCGCGGTTGCTTCACCTGCCAGCGCTACTTACCGAGATCCCCAAGAGCAGTTCTGGATCATCCGGAGAATTGCGAAACATTTACTTTCATATCGTTTATCGGGATTTGCTTCGCTCATCCGTCTTATAGGGATACAGGCCTTTCGCGTAGGCAAAAGCCACGACTGCGCCTTTCAGGGACGCCAACTACGAAGCCCGTAGTCACGCGGCCTTTCACCGAATCAAGACGCGTAATCATGTCGAAGAAATCCCGCTCCAAACTGTGGTTCCTGGCACATAGCTGGCTTGCATTGCCCATCTGGTTTTTTGTCCTGATCGTCTGCGTCACCGGCACGCTGGCGGTCGTCAGCCAGGAGATTGTCTGGCTGGCCAACCCGCAAATGCGCGCCAGCCAGCCCTCAGACGATGCCCCGCTGCTCAGCTACGACCAGATTCTGGCTGCGATCAAAAAGGCCGAGCCCCAGACACTGGTGCAAAGCATCAGCCGTCCGGACGAATCACACTTTGCCCTTGATGTCGAAGTCAGCTACCCCGACGGGCGCTCACTGACGGTCTACGTCAACCCGTACACCGGCGTCATTCAGGGCACTGCGCCCGCCTTCGACTTCAAGGCTTTCACCCGCGCCCTGCATGGCTGGTGGCTGGTGCCATTCACCAACGGTTTCAGTTGGGGGTGGTATCTGGTGTCGTTTCTGGGCGTGCCCATGCTGGTCTCGTTGATGACCGGACTGGTGGTCTACAAGCGCTTCTGGAAAGGTTTTCTGCGTCCGACCCTGCGTGTGCGCCACGGAGCACGCATCTTCTGGGGCGACTTCCATCGACTGTGCGGCATCTGGTCGATCTGGTTCATTGCGGTCATTTCCATTACCGGCATCTGGTTCCTGATCCGGGCGATTCTGTTTGATAACCAGATTTCCATCTCCAGCGAACCGATCATCCCGGCCATGTCCCGAGAAAGCGTACCCGTTTCAGCAACAGGCACGCCGCCGCCACATATCAGCCTGGATCACGCCATCGAGATCGCTCAACAGAAGATTCCGGGGCTGCAAGCCAGTTTTGTCAGCCTGCCGGGTAACGCCTACAGCCACATGAGCGTCGGCGGTCGCGGCTGGTATCCATTGATGTTCCAGACCGCGACGCTCAACCCGTACAACGGTGACCTGGCCGCTTTACGGTTACTGTCCGATCGCTCCTCGCTGGAGTTCGTAACCGAATCCATGCGCCCGCTGCACACCGGTGACTTCGGCGGAATCTGGATCAAGCTGATCTGGTTTTTCTTCGGCCTGCTGCTGAGCATGATGGTGCTCAGTGGCCTGCTGATCTGGACCAAGCGTACCGCGCTGGCGACCGCCAACGCGCTGAAGCGCGAGGACAAGAAAACCCGCATCAAGGCGCAAGCGGCCATGAGCCGTGAACCTTCGCAGGCCAGCCTGTGAGCAAGTCAACCTTGATCAAGCGGCCATCCCGACTGTCTCGCTTCTGGCACAAGTGGCGGTTTCACATCAATGTTCTGCTGTTGTTGATCCCCCTGGGCTTCATGCCCAAATACTTCGCCGATGCCTCATTGTTTCGCGGCGACAGTGGCCTGGGTCAGCACGAGATCGGTGATATCCAGGTCGGGCCCTGGAGCCTGCGATTGGCCGAACTTCGCAATGAAGCCCCCATCCTCACGGGGCCGGCCGGCTATATGAAGAGTTTTAGCGCGGCCCTCTGCGAGACCTGTATCGAACAGGTCAAGGCCACCTATCTGCGCATCGGCAAGCCGCGCAGCCTGCGTGCAGCCGGCGTGATCTTCTTCGGTACGCCTTACCGAATGGGCACACAACTGCCGATCCCGGAAAAAACCAAAGCTGACGCCGAACTGTGGATCACCCTGGAGGGCTGGGACGGCAGCATGCATCAGGCCTCGATTCCCCTGAGCCAGGCCTCCCCCGCCACCATTGCCTGGCTGAACAAACAAGGAGCCAACCCATGAGCCCCGCTCAACGCCCTTCCCGTCTGCGACTGAGGGCCGCGCTGCTGGTACTGTGCGCCGGCTTCAGCGCCGGCGCCCTGGCGCACAACCCGATGTGCGAGTGCAAAGCCATTGATGCCGAGCAGATCAAATGCACCGGCGGTTTCTCCGACGGCAGCGGCGCGCCGGGGGTAACCCTCGACGTGATCGGCTACGACGAGACGATTCTGGTGCCGGGCAAACTCGGTAGCGACTCGACCCTGACCTTCAAGAAACCCGGCACCGAGTTCTACGTACTGTTCGATGCCGGTCCGGGGCACGTCGTGGAAATCGACCAAGCGGACATCGAGGCACCATGAGTACGCCAACCACCCAAGTTGTGCGCCCGGCTGGAGCCGGCCATGAAACCCTCAACGTTTTGCTGCTGTGCCTGCTGATCCTCGCGATAGCAGGTTCCGTGGTGGCATGGCGCAGGGTTTCCCACGAACCGGAGCCCGTTGCCAGCCATCAGTTCGATGCCCGGCGCGACCTCAGCGCCGCCGAGCAGGGCATTTATGCCGATCTGCGCGTGACGCTGGACGAAATCCAGTTGCTGCGCGAAGAACAGAAAACCCTGCCGTCCCCACAAGGCCTGGCCGATGAAGGTTTCGCCCCGTTTGCTCAGGACGTCAGCGCGATCAGCCGTGGCGGCCATGCCTGGCAAATACTCGCGGACAGCGCCTACTTCGGCCATAGCCAGACACCCGCCGTCGCCGGTTCGTTTCTGATGCGCGTAACCGCCGATGACAAGGCTGCACCGGATATCTGGCTCAATCGTGATGCGGGTCTGCAAGCGCCACCGAAACTGACCGACACCGCCCTGTCCGCCGCCGGGTGGAAACAGATCGTCGCGCAATACGATGCCGGGGTTACCCGCGAACATCGTCATTGATTCCTCGCCCTTATTCGAGAGAAGACCGCTTGCCCATGTCTATTTCATCGCCTCGCCGTCCGTTATTACGTTTGTTTCTAGCGGGCCTTTGCGCCTGCCTGCTGAGCCCGCTAGCGAGCGCCGATCCGGCCAAACGCCTGCGTATCGGCATCACCTTGCATCCTTATTACAGCTATGTGGCGAACATCGTCGGCGACAAGGCTGAGGTCGTGCCGCTGATTCCTGCGGGTTTCAATCCGCACGCCTACGAACCCCGGGCCGAGGACATCAAACGCATCAGCGGTCTGGATGTGATCGTGCTCAACGGTGTCGGCCATGATGATTTCGCCGACCGCATGATCGCGGCCAGCGAAACGCCAAACGTCAACACCATCGAAGCCAACGAAAACGTGCCGCTGCTGGCCGCCACCGGGGTCGCCGCACGCGGTGCCGGCAAAGTCGTGAATCCGCATACGTTCCTGTCGATCAGCGCCTCTATCGCGCAGGTCAACAACATCGCTCGCGAGCTGGGCAAACTCGATCCGGACAACGCCAAGACCTACACCCAAAATGCCCGCGCCTACGGCAAACGCCTGCGGCAGATGCGTGCCGATGCGCTCGCCAAACTGACCCAGGCACCCAACGCCCAATTGCGCGTCGCCACGGTTCACGCCGCTTATGACTACCTGCTGCGCGAATTCGGCCTGGAAGTGACCGCGGTGGTTGAACCGGCCCACGGTATTGAACCGAGCCCGAGCCAGTTGAAAAAGACCATCGACCAGTTGCGCGAACTGGACGTAAAAGTGATTTTTTCGGAAATGGACTTCCCATCCACGTATGTCGACACCATTGAGCGTGAGTCAGGCGTGAAGCTGTACCCGCTGTCGCACATTTCTTACGGTGAATACGCGGCAGACAAGTACGAAAAGGAAATGACCGGCAACCTCAACACCGTGGTTCGGGCGATTCAGGAGTCCGGCGCATGACGGTAAAACAAACCCTTTCTGACGCATCCAGATCCGCTGTGAGAGCGAGCTTGCTCGCGCAGGTTTCGGGGCCGACGCTGGATTTTGCCGAAGTCAGTCTGACGCTGGGGCGCACCACGATTCTCGACAA
Source organism: Pseudomonas sp. RA_105y_Pfl2_P56 (assembly GCF_963970845.1). Classification (NCBI taxonomy): domain Bacteria; kingdom Pseudomonadati; phylum Pseudomonadota; class Gammaproteobacteria; order Pseudomonadales; family Pseudomonadaceae; genus Pseudomonas; species Pseudomonas sp. RA_105y_Pfl2_P56. Next base: position 48,719 of record NZ_CAXAPL010000036.1, on the reverse strand, counting down.
CGTAACCTTTGAGGTACAGCCCGGCAGCGTGCATGCACTGGTCGGCCCCAACGGGGGTGGCAAGAGCTCGCTGATCAAGACGTTGCTGGGGCAAATGCCGCATCAGGGGCAGTTGAGCCTGCAATGGCCCGGCATGCCCGGCACCATCGGCTACGTCCCGCAGGCGCTGGAATTCGATCGCGGTTTGCCGATGACAGTCGACGATTTCATGGCCGCCATGTGCCAGCGCCGGCCGGCGTTTCTCGGATTGAGCAAGCGCTACGCCGGCGCCATCGGTGCGGCACTGGAGCGCGTCGGCATGCAGGACAAACGCAAACGCCGCATGGGCGCGCTGTCCGGCGGTGAACGTCAGCGAGTGCTCCTCGCGCAAGGGCTGATCCCGGCGCCGCAACTGCTGGTGCTCGACGAACCCATGTCGGCTCTGGACGAAGCCGGGATCCAGGTATTCGAACGCCTGCTCGGCGACTGGCGCACAGCGGGCATCACCGTGCTGTGGATCGAACATGATCTGGACGCGGTCGGGCGTCTGGCCGATCGCGTCACCGGTCTCAACCGTCGCGTGCTGTTCGACGCCACACCGCAACAGGCATTGACTCCGGAACGCCTGCTGAGTTTGTTTTCGACCCATCCACGGAGCGTTGCCTGATGAGTTATGAAGCCTTTCGTCTGATGGTCCAGGGCTGGGCCTCCTCCGGTTACCTGCCCGAAGCGCTGGCCTATGGTTTTGTGGTCAATGCATTGCTTGCCGGTCTGTTGATCGGCCCGGTACTCGGTGGCCTCGGCACGCTGGTGGTGGTCAAGCGCTTCGCGTTTTTCTCGGAGGCGGTGGGCCATGCGGCGCTGACCGGCGTGGCCATCGGCATCCTGCTCGGCGAACCCTACACCGGACCTTACGGCAGCCTGCTCGGTTACTGCCTGCTGTTCGGCATCCTGCTCAATTACCTGCGCAACCGCACCGGTCTGGCACCCGACACCCTGATCGGCGTGTTCCTGTCAGTGTCGCTGGCATTGGGCGCGAGTCTGCTGCTGATTCTGGCGGGCAAGATCAACGTGCACATTCTGGAGAACGTGCTGTTCGGTTCGGTGCTGACCGTCAACGGCAACGATCTTGCAGTGCTGGCCATCGTCGGTTCGCTGGTCATGGCGCTGGCCCTGCCGCTGTACAACCGCATCATGCTCGCCAGTTTCAACCCGCAACTGGCCGCCGTGCGCGGCGTGGCCGTAAAGACTCTGGATTACCTGTTCGTGATTCTGGTGACACTGATCACCGTCGCGGCCGTGAAAGTCATCGGCGCAATTCTGGTGGGCGCCCTGCTGGTGATTCCGGCGGCGGCGGCGCGTTTGCTCAGCCAGTCGCTCAAGGGCTTTTTCGGGTGTTCGGTATTGATTGCCACCGTCAGCACCCTGTGCGGGATTCTCGCGCCGATCGTGTTTGATCTGCCGATTCCGTCCGGCGCCGCGATCATTCTGGTCGCCGGCATCGCCTTCGCCCTCGCCGCCATCGCGCGCGGTGTCATCCCCAGTCTGAAAGGGAACCTTGGATAAATGGCTTTTTCATTGCGCAACCTGACGTTGGCCATGGCCCTGTGCGGCGTGGTCGCAACGCCTTTGATGGCCGCCGAAAGCGCCAAAACCCTGCGAGTGCTCGCCTCGCTGCCAATCACCTATGGCCTGGGCGAGGTGCTGCTCAAAGGCACCGACGTCAGCCTGGAACGTGCGGCACCGGCCAACCTGCCGGGCAGTCGCCAGACCGCCTACTTCACCGGGCGCGGCGCGCCGGCGTTGAGCAAACTGGCAACCGGCGCCGATGCGGTGATCGGTGTGCGCTCGCTGTGGGCCGATGATCCGCTGTACCCGATCGCCCGCCGCAGCAACATCCGTATCGTTGAAGTCGATGCTGCCCGTCCGGTCGACGGCGCCCTGCCCGGCATCGCTGTGCAACCGGGGTTGAAGGTCGATGGTTTGAACAGTCAGCCATGGCTGGCGAGCAACAACATGGGACGCATGGCCGACGTGATGGCCGCCGATCTGGTGCGTTTGGCACCGACCGCCAAGCCGAGGATCGAGGCGAATCTGGCGGCGTTGAAACAGCGCTTGCTCAAGCTCAGCGCCGACAGCGAAGCGCGTCTGGCCAGTACCGATAATCTGAGTGTGATGAGCTTGAGCGATCACTTCGGGTATCTGATCGGCAGCCTGAACCTGGAGCTGATCGGTCAGGACCCACGCCCTGATGCTGACTGGGCACCTGAAGATCTGAAGCAACTGACGGCGACGCTAAAAGACAATGAGGTGGCGCTGGTGTTGCACCATCGACAGCCGTCGGAGGCGGTAAAAGCGGCGATTGCTGAATCGGGTAGTCGGCTGTTGGTGTTGAGTACAGATGCGGCGGACCCGGTGGCTGAACTGGAAGGCAATGTCGACGAGTTGCTCAAGGGGTTGAGTGCAGTTACAGCGCATTAACGCTCTACATGATCAAATCCCGGAAATGACAAAACCCGCTGACTGCATCCAGTCCAGCGGGTTTCTTTTTTTGCCTGGCCGCTTATTGAGCGGCTGTCAGACCTTCCATCTTCTGGCGCAGGCTCAGCGGACGCATGTCAGTCCAGACTTCCTCGATGTAGGCCAGGCATTCCTTCTTCAAGCCGCTCTTGCCCACGGTGCGCCAACCCTCTGGCACGGCTTTGTAATCCGGCCAGATCGAGTACTGCTCTTCGTGGTTGACCACGACCTGAAAGAGGATGTCCTCGCGGTCGAATACTGACGTCATGCTGATTCTCCATCGTTGTAAGGGTGGGCTGCTCGAAGGGTGCAGCCGGGTATGTAGAAAGAACGTTCGGCGTGGTGAAAAATTTAGAGTGCCGCGATGGCCGCGCCCAGGGCGCGACCGAAAATCTCGGCAACACGGTCGATCTCGGCAGCGGTGATCACCAGCGGCGGCAGGAAACGCACCACCGCGCCATGACGGCCACCCAGTTCCAGAATCAAGCCACGCTTGAGGCATTCGCGCTGCACCAGTGGCGCCAGTCGCGCAAACGACGGTGGATGGCCGAGCGCATCCGGGGCGCCATTCGGATCGACCAACTCGACACCAAGCATCAAACCGCGACCACGAACATCGCCCAGTTGCGGGAAATCCCGTTGCAGGATGCGCAGGTGCTCACTCAAACGCTCGCCCATGGCGGCGGCGTGTTCGCACACCCTGTGTTCGACCAGATACCGCATGACCGCAGAGCCTGCAGCCATCGCCATCTGATTGCCCCGGAAGGTACCGGCGTGGGCGCCTGGTTGCCAGGTGTCGAGCCAGTCGCGATAGACCACCACCGCCAGCGGCAGACTGCCGCCGATGGCTTTGGACAGCACCACCACGTCCGGGGTGATGCCGGCGTGTTCAAAGGCGAACATCTTGCCTGTACGGGCGAAACCGCTCTGGATCTCATCGACAATCAACGCCACGCCAGCCTTCTCGGTGATCCGGCGCAAACCGCGCAGCCATTCGATATCGGCGGGGATCACACCGCCCTCGCCCTGCACCGCCTCGACGATCACCGCCGCAGGCAATTGCACGCCCGCTTCAGGATCGTTCAGCAGGTTTTCCAGATAGCTCAGGTTTGCCTTCACCCCCGCCGCGCCACCGAGGCCAAACGGGCAACGGTAGTCATACGGGAATGGCATGAACTGCACGCCGCTGCTGAGCAAAGCCCCCAGCGGTTTTTTCGGCCCCAGGCTGCCCATCAGGCTCAATGCCCCCTGGCTCATGCCGTGATAACCGCCGGAGAACGACAGCACCGTACTGCGCCCGGTGGCAGTGCGCACCAGTTTCAACGCCGCTTCCACTGCATCAGTGCCGGTCGGGCCGCAGAACTGGATTTTCGCTTGCGCCGCCAGCGCCGGGGGCAGCAGGCCGAACAGATCCTGGACAAACTGATCCTTGACCGGGGTGGTCAGATCCAGCGTATGCAGCGGCAATTCATCGGCCAGCACCTGCTGGATCGCCTCGATCACCACCGGATGGTTATGCCCCAGCGCCAACGTGCCGGCACCGGCCAGGCAGTCGATGAAAGTACGCCCCTCGACGTCTTCGACATACAAGCCCCTGGCGCGCTTGAGTGCCAGCGGAATGCGGCGTGGATAGCTGCGGGCATTGGATTCCTGCCGGGCCTGACGGGCCAGCAATGGCGATTCATTGAACTGATACAGGGTTTCCGCTGGCGCCGAGATGACCCGGGCCGACGACGCTTCGATAAGGCTGGTGGCGACTGACATCTCTCGACTCCTCAATTGGCTATGGATAGCGACCAAAACAGCACACCCGACAATTACGCATTCCAGTCACGGCGCGCACTTGCAGGTTTTCCTGTTCTGGAAACGCTTAAGCGAGGTGAGGATTTAGGCCCTTGATCGACTCGTCATCCGGGCAACGGCAACGGCTTGTACATGGGCAGGACCTGCAAGCCTTGGTGTGCCAGGGATGGTTCGGATTCGTGATACCCCAGATGACGATAAAAGGCTTCACCGGTGCAAGTGCTGTTGAGGTGGGCGTGAAGCGCCCCCCGAACCCGCAGCCAGCCTTCAAGATCATTCATCAGCGCCCGCCCCACGCCACGGCGAAAGGATTGCGGCTGTACATAGCAGAACACAATGTCGCCGCTGACCCGGGCCATGCCGACACCGACCGGTTTGTCCGCCTGCAAAGCGATACTCAAGTAGAAGTGCGGATCGGCGAGCCGGGCACTGATGGCGTCAGCGCTATGCTGTCGGGTCCAGCCACTGACGAGCAGCGGGTCATTGCGATGATCGAGCGCACAACCGAAACGGATCGAATGTTCGATGATACGGCTGATGATTCCGACATCGGCCAGAATGGCCGGACGAGTGCAGATGGGTGCTTCCATGGCGCAGTTCCCTCAATCCATTGAGTCAAAGCTTGGATGACCTTAACCCCAAGCCAGCCGGATAGCGAACGCCGAGAAGTTACATTTGATGAGCCAAAACACTGATCCTTTGTGGGATTCATGCTGGATTCAGGCCGGTTGCAACGGCATGGTCAGTTCAACCCGCAACCCGTCCGGGCGGCTGTCGAAATGCAGCGCGCAGTCGCAACGCTGGACGATTGCCTGAACAATCGCCAGGCCCAGGCCGCAGCCCGTGCTCTGGCCATTGCGCCAGAAGCGCTGGGTCAGATGCTGCAGATCGTCCTGCGCAATGCCGGGGCCGTGGTCACGCACGACAAAGCGTACGCGGTTGCCGATGGTTTCCAGGCTCACCTCGACCGCACAGTCCTCGGGCGTGTGGCGCAGGGCGTTGTCGAGCAGATTGCGCAGCGCGGCAATCGACAGCACCGCTGGCATTTGCAATGGCGCTGCCGAGAGATTGGCCGGCACCTGCAATTCGATCCGCTGACGTTCACCACCCGTGGCGTCCTGAATGGCGAGTCTGGCCACTTGTTCGGCGCTGCATTGCGAACCGTCATCAAACGAGAGACTGCCCTCAACCCGCGCCAGCAACAGCAACTGCTCAAGTGTGCGATGCAGACGGTCGGCGCCCTCCTCGGCCCGTGCCAGCGACTGATCGCGGGCACTGCCGTCGGTCATGCGTGCCACTTGCAGGTGCGTCTTGATCGCCGTCAGCGGGCTGCGCAGTTCGTGGGCCGCGTCACCGGTCAGGCGACGTTCACGTTCGATGGTCTTGCCGATGCGCTGGAACAACTGATTCTGGGTGTCGAGCAAAGGCTTCAGTTCGCTGGGAAACGACTGCAACTGCAACGGCTCAAGCGAATCGGCATTACGCCGCATCAAAGCTTCGCGCAGACGGTTGAGCGGCGCCAGCCCTTGGCCGATCCCCAGCCACAGCAGGCACAGACATCCGAGTAACGCCACCCCCACCGGCACCGACGCCGCCAGCAGGATCGACATGTTCAGGGCTTCGCGTTCAATCTGCCGGTCCGCCGTGGTGATCCGCACATCGCCCCGGGCGAGGGTGAAACTGCGCCACGGCGCGCCGTCGATCATCTGGTCGTGGAAGCCCATTTTCTCGGCCTCCAGCGCTTGTTCAGGATGGTTGTGACTGCGGGCGAGAATCTCCCCGCGCAGCGAACTGACCTGACAGGCCATGCCGCCGGGAATGTTCAGTTGCTCGGCACTGAAATGAGTGCCCTCTCCTTTGCTCGGCAAGGCCGGCAGTTGCTCCAGCAGCCCGGCAACCATGCGTGCTGAAGCCACCAGACGCTGATCGAGGGAAAACATCATCTGATTGCGCAGATCGCTGAGCATCCACGCCGCTGCCAGCGCCCAGATCAGCGCAAACGCAGCGCCGAGGGTCAGGCTCAGGCGCAATCGCAGACTCATCACTTGTTCTGATCTCCACCATCGGCCGGCCCGAGGCGATAGCCCAGCCCTCGCACAGTCTCGACAATGCCTTTGCCCAGTTTGCTGCGCAGGTGATGGATATGCACGTTCAGCGCGTTGCTTTCCAGCTCATCATTGAAACCGTAGACGCTGTCTTTCAATTGTTCGGTGGAAAGCACTCGGCCCCGGTTGTGCAGGAGGGCTTGGAGCAGCGATTGTTCGCGTCGCGACAAATCCACCGGCTGCCCGGCCAGGGTGGTTTCACGGCTGCTCGGGTCGTAGGTCAGCGCCCCGTGTTCAATCAGGTTGACGCTGCGCCCGGCCACTCGACGCAGCAGGGTTTGCAGACGCGCAAAAAGCTCACGCAGATCAAACGGTTTGAGCAAGTAATCGTCAGCGCCAGCCTGCAAGCCGTTGACGCGGTCGGTGACCGAATCGCGTGCAGTCAGAATCAGCACGGGAATCTCCAGGCCTTGTTGGCGTAGCTGCTGCAACAGTTTGAGCCCATCTTCGTCGGGCAGGCCGAGATCAAGCACCATCACGTCAAACTCGGCGACCTTGAGTATCGCCCGCGCCTTGGACGCGGTGTTGACGTGCTCCACAGTCAAGCCCTGGGCAGTGAGACCGGCGACGATACCGCTGGCGATCAACTCATCGTCTTCACAAACCAGTACGTGCATGGCAGCTCCCTGAGCAAAAGACGTGAGTGAAGCAAGTGAGGATTAAGCCGCAATTATGGCGATCCCCGCGTGTGACGCAAAGCACAGCGAACAATCGAGCGGGCCAGCACCCTGTGATCGCCCACTCCAATAGTCGGATGTTGCGCTAGATCATGTCCATCCAGCGCTTCCAGAAATAAAAAACCACACCTTTTCACTACATACAAATAACTTTTCCAGATAGTTTGAACACGCCTCACAAAAACAACCCTGATTAAATGGACTTAAAACATGCGTCAATTAAAAAACTTCGTCGCCGTCGACTGGCGCTCTGGCCCCGATCGCATTTACTTCTTTTTCAAAGACACCGACACCTATTCTCGATTCGATATCGGCGACCGACAAGTGCCGGACGGCTATCCCGGCCCCACTAAAGGCAGCTGGGACAAGTTCGACCCGTACACCAAACACTTGCGCTTCGGCTTCACCACCACGTCACTGGGGTTTAACGCCGGCAGCGACGAAGATATCGCCTGGCTGTTCTTCTACAACGGCGACACGCCGACAGTCTGCAAGTACAACCAGGACGAAGACAAAGTATCGGGCATTTACAAATTGGCCGACACGCTCTGGAAGCCGATACTTCCTTACTTTGACAAGATCATTACCGGTACATGGGCAGAGATTACGGGCCATTCTTTCCTGTTCAGATTCATCCTCAATGACGGGCATTACCTGACGTTCGACTTCAGAGCAAAAACACTGACCCGCAATGCGTTGGGCCAGCATAGGCTGGGCGCCCTTGTTCCTTATAAAAACCGGATCATCACCGGCGCACAAAATGATCGGACTTTCGCAGACAGCTATTGGTATATCTTCCTGACCGGCAACCAATACCTTGTTTACAACATACTGACAGACCGGCTCGTATCCGGCCCGCACAACATCAATGAAACCAATTGGCCGGGGCTGCTGCGCGACTGAGCCATTGTGTGACAGCCGCCGTACAAACAAACCTTAAAGCAGCAAACTTACCACTTTTATATGAATGGAATCAGACATGCCTGAATTAAAAAATTTTGTCGCTGTGGACTGGCGCGCAGGAGAAGACCGGATTTATTTTTTCTTCAAAGACACCAACACCTACTCACGCTTCAACATTGGTGACAATGAAGTACCGGAGGGGTACCCCACACCTGTCAAGGGTCGCTGGGACACTCTCAATGACGTAAAAAACCTGCGTTTCGGCTTCACTACAACCGGAATCCCTCGGGAGAAAGTATTCTTCGATGACCGCGATATTCTGTGGTTGTTCTCTTATCAGGATAAAACTCCGGTGGTGACGTGGTACAACCAGGATACCGACAAAGTCATGGGCCACCAGCTCCTCGAACATTCAATGTGGCACCGCCTGAAACCGTACTTTGAGCGAATTATCGGAGGTACCTGGTGGCCGATTCTCGCAAAAGACAAATATTTCCGGTTTCTGTTAAGCGATGGCACTACCCTCAGCTTAAACCTGGCACGCGACACGATCAGTCACAGAACGATCAACGAGAATAATTGGCCGGGCTTGTCGCGCTATAAACATCGAATGATTTCCGTTGCACAAAATGATCGTACATCGGACAGCTCAGTTCTTTACATTTTCCTGACCAACCACGAGTACCTGAGATACGACATGGACAATTCACTAACGTACGGCCCAATGTCGGTCAATGACGGTACCTGGCCAGGACTGTTGCGTGACTGACTCGCCAAGAGGCTTCACAGGGCGCGGTTAATCATCGGTTAATCGCCACCGCCCATTCTGCGCTTCACTTGCACAGGGACAAGGCTCCTACATGCGTCATTTCTTTCTACTGTTTGCGCTTCTGATTTCGAGTCTGGCCCAGGCAGGAAACAATCCATTTGAAACAAAACCCGAGTTTCTACCGGTCGACCAGGCGTTCGCGCTCACGTCCGAACGCCTGGAATCCGGTGAAACCCAGCTATTCTGGCAAATTACAGACGGCTACTACCTGTACCAGAAACGCCTGAAATTCGACGGGCTGACGGCCGAGCAGCAGCCGGCACTGCCCGAGGGCGAATCCCACAGCGACGAGTTTTTCGGTGAACAACCGGTGTATCGCCAAGGGCTGGAGGTAAAAATTCCTGCGGCGGCCACCGGTCAAATCAAAGTCAGCTACCAGGGCTGTGCCGATGCGGGCTTGTGTTATCCGCCGCAAACCCGGGTCATCGACCTCGGGGGCGAAGCGCAAACCAATGCGAGCGCCGAGGCACCGGATCAAGCCCTGGCCAGCAGCCTGCAACAACGGGCGCTGGGCTGGAGCCTGCTGGTGTTTTTCGGCCTTGGCCTGCTATTGGCGTTCACCCCTTGCACATTGCCGATGCTGCCCATCCTGGCCGGGATGATTGTCGGCAGTGGCGCGACGCCACGTCGCGGTTTCGCGCTGGCCAGCAGTTATGTGATCTGCATGGCACTGGTGTATGCCGCGATGGGCGTGATCGCCGCACTGCTGGGGGCGAACCTGCAGGCCTGGTTGCAAAATCCTTGGCTGCTGGGTGCCTTCGCCGCCGTGTTCGTGGTGCTGGCATTGCCGATGTTCGGTTTCTTTGAACTGCAATTGCCGGTCGCGCTGCGGGACCGACTGGAACACGCTTCGCGCAGCCGCACCGGTGGCAGCCTGATTGGCGCGGGTGTACTCGGCGCGCTGTCCGGTTTGCTGGTGGGCCCCTGCATGACCGCGCCACTGGCCGGTGCGCTGCTGTACATCGCACAGAGCGGTAACGCCCTGCATGGCGGTCTGATTCTGTTCGCGCTGGGGATCGGCATTGGCGTACCGCTGTTGCTGCTGGTGACGGTCGGCAATCGCTTCCTGCCAAAACCCGGTGACTGGATGAACCTGCTCAAAGGCGTGTTCGGCTTCCTGTTCCTCGCCACCGCATTGTTGATGTTGCGCCCGGTGCTGGATCCGTCTTTGTGGCAGGGTTTGTGCGGTGCCCTGTTGTTGATCGCCGCTTATAGCGCCTGGAAACAATCCGAAGGTTATGGCCGGGTTGCCCAGATGTTCGGTGCCACGTCCTTGCTGCTCGGGTTGTGGGGCAGTTTGCTGGTGATCGGCGCCGCTGGCGGCAGCGACGATCCGTACCAGCCGTTGCAGGTCTACAGCGCCGGCCGTGTCACCAACGCCGCAACGAGTGGCCATGACGCGTTCACCACTCTCAAGGATCCGGCGGCACTGCAACGCGAACTGGATACCGCCAAGGCCCAGGGCCAGTGGGTGCTGCTCGATTACTACGCCGACTGGTGCGTGTCGTGCAAAGTCATGGAAAAGCAGGTGTTCGGCAAGGACAAGGTGATGCAGGCACTGAGCGATGTGCGCCTGCTGCGACTGGATGTCACCGCCGACAACGCCGCCAGCCGTGAACTGCTCGGTCGCTACAAAGTACCGGGACCACCCAGCTTCGTGTGGATCGGCGCCGACGGCAAGGAACGCCGTAGCCAGCGCATTACCGGTGAAGTCGATGCCGATACGTTCCTGCAACGCTGGACCGCCACCCGGGACGCCAACTGATGCTGACCTTCACCCTCGGCACGTTTGCCATCGCGCTTAATCACCTGCTGCTGATCAGTGCATTGGCACTGGCAACCTTTGTTGGCTGGCGGGTGGCCAAGCGTGGTGGCGATAACCCCGAGTCAGCGTTGTTCAGCCTGTTTCTGCTCGGCATACTCGCGGCCCGCATCGCATTTGTCGCCATGTACTGGAGCCACTATCGCAATGATCCGTGGCAGATCATCGACCTGCGCGATGGTGGTTTTCTTGCCTGGCCGGGGGTGATCGTATTGCTGTTGGCGGCGCTGTATCGTGGCTGGCGTCGCCCGGGGGCGCGTCGACCGCTGGGGTTCGGCGTCGCCAGCGGCGTGGCCTTCTGGCTGCTGGCGACCTTGTCGTTGAATATCTACGAACAAGGTACCCGCTTGCCGGACATCTCTCTGCGCAACGCGGCCGGGGAGACCATCAAACTCAGCGACTATCAGGGCGGGCCACTGGTGATCAACCTGTGGGCGACCTGGTGCCCGCCCTGCCGGCGGGAGATGCCGGTACTGGAAAGTGCCCAACAGCAACGCCCCGATTTGACCTTCCTGTTCGTCAATCAGGCCGAAAGCATGCAGAGCGTGGCGACGTTTCTCGAAACCCAGGGTCTGAGCCTGAGCAACGTGTTGTTCGACCGTGGCGGCCGCCTGGGTCAGGCCGTGGGTTCCATGGCATTACCCACTACCCTGTTCTATAGCCCTGACGGCCGGCTGTTGGCCAGTCATCTGGGCGAACTGTCCAACGCCAGTCTGGCCCGCGCCCTGGAAAACTTCGACGCCCCGAACCGAGCCACAGGCCCGGCCACCTCTGCAAGGAAACTGCCATGCACCGCCTCCGCCACCTGCTGACGCTGACCCTGGGCACAGCCCTGCTCCACCTGCCGTCCGTTCAGGCCGCTGAAGAGTTACCGGCCGCGATCAAAAAGATCGAAGCCAAAGGCGCAAAAATCGTCGGCCAGTTCGACGCCCCGGACGGCTTGCGTGGTTATGCCGCGCAATACCAGAACCGTGGCATGGCGCTGTACCTGACCCCGGACGGTCAACACGTTTTGCTGGGCAACCTGTACGACGCCGACGGCAAGGACCTGAGCAGCGAACCGCTGCAAAAACTGGTCTACGCGCCGATGGCCAAGGAAGTCTGGGCCAAGTTTGAAGCGAGCAACTGGATTCAGGACGGCAACAAGGATGCACCCCGCACGGTGTACCTGTTCAGCGACCCGAACTGCCCGTATTGCAACATGTTCTGGGAACAGGCACGGCCGTGGGTCAACTCCGGCAAGGTGCAATTACGGCACATCATGGTCGGGATCATTCGCGAAGACAGCCCGGGTAAATCTGCTGCGCTGCTGGCCGCCAAGGATCCGGCAAAGGCCCTGCAAGACCACGAAAAGGCAGGCAAGGGCAGTTCGCTCAAAGCGTTGAAAGACATCCCGGCGGCGGTGCAGACCAAACTGGCGGCAAACATGCAGTTGATGGAAGACCTGGACCTGCAAGCCACGCCAGCGATTTTCTATATGGACGACAAGGGCGAACTGCAACAGCAACAAGGCGCGCCGACGCCGGACAAGTTGGCGAAGATTCTTGGGCCTAAATAACACTGGACATTGTTGAGGCTACTGCCCCTTCGCAAACGAGCCCGCTCCCACAGTGGAATGCCATCCTTCTGTGGGCGCGGGCTCGCTCGCGAAGAACGATGACGCGGTCTAACCGTTGCGCTCACTCAGGAAGTTGAACAGCACTTGAGTCACAAACGCCGGATTCTCCAGATTGGAGATATGCCCCGCCTCTGGCACCAGTACCCACGGGCAACCAATCAGCTCTGCCATTTCCTGCGCTTCCGACGGTGGCCGTGGTTTGTCCTGATCGCCGCACAGCACCAGTGTGGTCGCTGCATTCAGCTCACCCAAACGCGGCAACAGGTCATCACGACCAAAGGTGATGCGCCCCATCGGCACGATGCTTTCGCGTAGCCGGTCAGCAGTGTAAGCCGCGAGTTTTGCGCGAAAACCCTGATACAACGCCGACTGCGGATCAATGCCCGGCCGGAAGAAGATCGGCACGACGATGTCGAGCAACTGTTCAGAGATTTCCCCGGTTTCCTCGATCTGTTTAAACAGCGAGAAGTAGTACTGACGGGTGGGTTCGGGTTCGACGCCAACGTAAGTGTCCATCAGCACCAGCCCCTTGAGCCGCTGCGGTGCCGACAGCGCCAGACGCACGCCCCACATGCCACCCACCGACAGCCCGACCAGCGTGACCTTGTCGATGCCCAGATGATCGAGCAACGCCTGCGCCTGACGGGCAATGTCATCCAGCGACTGAGTGCCATCGGGCAGCCGCCCGGATTCGCCATGGCCCCACAGATCCAGCGCAATCACTCGATAGTGCGGCGATAACGCGGCGATCTGCGGCGCCCACATGGCCTGGTCCCACAAATAGCTGCCGGCCAGCAACACGGCGGGGCCTGTGCCTTGATCAATGTAATGAAGTGCTTGTCCGTCCACCGTGAAAAAGGGCATCGATTCACCTGCGCGGTAAAAAAGTGAACCGGCAGACTGAGCTGCCGGTTCGGGGTCGTCAACCTTGAAAAGGTACTCGAATGTGGCGGTTGAAGTGTGTTGAGTTCAATGATGCCGGAGACTACAAACCCTCCAGCTGCGCCATCAGATCATTCAAGCGATCCACCTTCTCCTCGGTGATATCGCTGGCCGCCAGCCCCTCAATGTATTCGGCCAGCGCCTCGACCGTGCTGCACTCGAACATCGCCCGCAGCGGCACGTCGCGTTGCAGGGTTTTCTGCACCCGCGAAGCAATCTGCGTGGCCAGCAAAGAATGCCCGCCCAGCTCGAAGAAGTTGTCGCGCACGCCGACCTTCTCGACCTTCAACACCTCAGCCCAAATACCCGCCAGGGTCTGCTCAAGCTCATTGCGTGGCGCCCGATAATCGCGGCTCTGCAACTGACCGATCTCCAGCGCCGGCAACGCTTTGCGATCCAGTTTGCCGTTGCTGTTGAGCGGCAACTGCGCAAGCCACAACCAGTGCAGCGGCACCATGTACTCCGGCAATTCGCTGCGCAGGCGTTGTTTGATGCGCTCCAGACGTTCGTCGGGGTTGAGCGCGCAATCCGCCGCAACCAGATAGCCGACCAAGTGCTTGCCGTTGACGCCCTCCTGCACCCCGACCGCCGCATCGCGCACTTGCGGTTGTTCGTGCAGACGCGCTTCGATCTCACCCAATTCGATCCGGTAACCGCGAATCTTCACCTGATGATCGACGCGGCCGACGTATTCCAGCACGCCATCGCTACGCCGCCGCGCCAGGTCACCGGTGCGATACAGACGCTCGCCCGGCGCACCGAACGGATTCGGTACAAACACCGGCGCAGTGCGCAGCGGATCGCTGACATAACCGCGCCCGACCCCGGTGCCGGCCACGCACAATTCCCCCACCGCACCCAACGGCACCAGTTCCAGCGCGCCATCAAGCAGATGCAGCACGTTGTTGTCGGTGGGTGTGCCGATCGGCAGATAGCTGCCGCGAGTCGAGGCCATGTCCACACGGTAGAACGCCACGTCATCGGAACATTCCGCCGGGCCGTAAGCGTTGACCAGACCGATCTGCGGGTAACGCTGCAGCCATTGGTGCGCCAGCTCCGGCGGCATCGCCTCGCCGGTCGGTAGCATCCAGCGCAGACCGTCGAGGCTCAGGTGATCCGAGGCCAGCATGCCCTGAATCAGTGACGGCACGCTCTCCAGCACAGTGATGCCCTGCACCTGCACATGCGCCAGCAAACCTTGCGGATCGTGGGCGATGGTGTTCGGCACGATGTCCACTCGCGCCCCGAACAGCGGCGCGGCGAGGAACTGCCAGACGGAAATGTCGAAGCTTTGCGAAGCGGTCTGCGCGATCACGTCGGCCTCGCTCAAATCGAGGTACGGGCGCTTGCTCAACTGGTTGTTGAGCATGCCGCGCTGTTCGACCATCACACCCTTCGGCAAACCGGTGGAGCCCGAGGTGTAGATCACATAAGCGAGGTTGTCCGGGCCACTGTGAATGCCCGGGTTTTCCATCGACGTCGCCAGGGCCTGAACCTCTTCCCAGACCAACAACCGTGGGCGGTTGGCGCAACTGAATTCGTCCAGCAAGACCTGCGCCTGTTCACGGCACGCCTCGCTGCACACCAGCACCGGCGTGCGGCTCAGTTCGATGATCCGTTGCAGACGCTGACTCGGCAGGCCCGGGTCCAGCGGCAGGTAACCGGCACCGGCCTTGAAGCTGCCGATGATCATGCCCAGCAGATCGAGGTTACGTTCGGCCAGCAACGCCACCGGTTGATCCATCTGCACGCCGGCCGCAACCAGTGCATGACCAAGGCGGTTGGCGTTGTGGTTCAGCGCCTCGTAGCTCAATTGCTGATCGAGATAACGGGCGGCGATGCGTTGCGGATGTTGCGCAACCTGCGCTTCGAACAGCGACACGTAGCTGTGCTCCAACGGATAGTCGTGAGCGCTCTGGTTGCAGCCGTGCAGCAGAAAATCTTGTTCTTCGCGACCCAGCAGCGGCAAATCGGCCATGTCACCATGGAAGCCGTCGATCAGCGCCAGCAGCAGTCGCTTGAACTCGCCGAGCATGCGCTCGACCGTCGATTCGTCGAAATAACGCTGGTCATAAGACAGGTGCAGACCGAGGTCATCGCCCGGGTAGCACACCGCCGTCAGCGGGAAGTTGGTGTGGGTGCGGCCCGAATCCGAGGTTGCATTCAGGCTCTGCGCCCGGTCCAGCACCGAGACTTCCACCGGGGCGTTTTCAAACACGAACAGGCTGTCGAACAGCGGCTGGCCTTTGGGCAATTCGCTCTGTTCCTGAATGTTCACCAGCGGCAGGTATTCGTACTCGCGCAGTTGCATGTTGCTGTCGAGCAGACCACTGAGCCACTGACGCACGCCACAGCGCTGATCGTCCGCCGGCATCTGCACCCGCAGCGCGACACTGTTGATGAACAGGCCAACGGTGCGTTGCATCTGCGGCATGTCCACCGGACGCCCGGCCACGGTGACACCAAATAGCACGTCACGATCACCGCTCAGGCGTCGCAGCACCAGTGCCCACGCCGCTTGGGCGAAGGTGTTGATGGTCAGTTGGTGGGCCTGCGCCAGCTCACGCAGACGTGCACCGTCCTCGACATTGAGACGGGTGTAGCGGTCGCCGACGATCATGCCGCCGCTGTCACCGGCGTGTTCACGCAGGAACGGCCGGTCGCTGGGGATCGGCGTGGTGCGTTCGAACCCTTGCAGATTCTGCTGCCACCACTGCCGCGCCTCGGCCAGGCTCTGGCGTTGCAACCAAGCGATGTAATCGCGATAGCGCGGCGGCACCGACAACTGTGCTTCGCGGCCCTCGCCGAGGGCGGTGTAGATCTCGAAGAAGTCGTTCATCAACAACGAACGGCACCAGGCATCGATAAGGATGTGGTGGTTGCTCATCATGAACCAGTAACGCGCCGCGCCAACCTTGATCAGACGCAGGTGGAACGGTGCCTGATCGAGCAGATCGAAGCCGGCCTCGCGCTCGCTTTTGAGCAGCGCTTGCAGCTTGGGTTCCTGCTCGGTGTCGGCGATGGCGCTCCAGTCCAGATATTCGATCGGCGTGCGCCCCGGGGTGTGGATCACTTGCAGCATGTCTTCGCCGACGTTCCAGCAGAACGACGCACGCAACGCTTCGTGACGGGCGACCACCGCTTGCCAGGCCTGAGCGAAACGCTCGGGGTCGAGTTCGCTGTTGATGCGATAACGATCCTGCATGTAGTACAGACCGGTGCCCGGTTCGAGCAAGGTGTGCAGGAGCATGCCTTCCTGCATTGGGGTCAGCGGATAGACGTCTTCGATGTGCGCGGCCGGCACCGGCAAGGCATCGAGTTGTGCCTGGGTCAGTTTGGCCAGCGGGAAGTCCGACGGCGTCAGGCCGCCGGCCTCGCTTTGCACGCAGTGAGCGATCAGGCTTTGCAGTTCGCCGAGGTAGGCAGCGGCCAGCTCATTGATGGTCTGCGCGTTGTAACGCTCGGCGCTGAAGGTCCAGCGCAGCAGCAGTTCACCGCCATAGATCTGACTGTCGATGCTCAACTCGTTCGGCAGCGGCGCCTGTGGATCGTGGGCGGCACCGACCGGCTCGTCCAGCGGACGGAACAGCGCATGACTGCCGAAACTCTGGTCGAACTGACCGAGGTAATTGAAGGTGACCGGCGCATTCGGTAACGCCGCCATGCTGCGCTGGCAGACGTCATCGGCCAGATAACGCAGCACACCATAGCCCAGACCTTTGTGCGGCACGGCGCGCAGTTGTTCCTTGATCGCCTTGATCGAAGCGCCCTGCCCGGCAGCCTCTTCGATATTGTGCGGGGTCAGGCGTAATGGATAGGCGCTGGTGAACCAGCCGACGGTGCGGGTCAGGTCGATCTCGTCGAACAGGGTTTCGCGGCCGTGGCCTTCGAGTTGAATCAGCGCCGACGGCTGACCGCTCCAGCGGCACAAGACGCGGGCCAACGCAGTCAGCAGCAGGTCGTTGACCTGAGTGCGATAGGCACGCGGCGCCGCTTGCAGCAGTTGTTGAGTGCGCTCGGCATCGAGTCGCACGCTGACGGTTTGCGCGTGACGATGGTGTTGGTCGCCCTGCGGGTTTTCGCACGGCAGGTCAGCGTTCGGGCCGGCCAGTTGCGACTGCCACCAACTCAATTCTTCACGCAGGGACTCGCTGCCCGCGTAAGCCTGCAAGCGTGCCGCCCAGTCCTTGAAGGCGCTGGTTTTCGCCGGCAGTTTCAGCGACTGCCCGTTGTCGAGTTGGCGATACACGGTTTGCAGATCGTCGAGCAATACCCGCCACGACACACCGTCAACCACCAGGTGATGGATAGCAATAAACAGACGTTGCTGCCCTTGCGGGCCGTCGACCAGCAAAGCGCGCAGCAACGGGCCGTTTTGCAGATCGAGACGGCGCTGGGCATCGGCGAACAGTGCTTCACACTTGTCCATCGACGTGACACGCACCTGCCACAACACGACCGCTTCAGACACGGGCTGATGCGTCGCTTGCCACTCGCCTGCGACTTGGCTGAAACGCAGGCGCAAGGCATCGTGCTGTTCAATCACTGCCCACAGTGCCTGCTCCAGACGATGAGGTTCCAGCCTCACGGTCGGTTCCAGCAACAACGCCTGGTTCCAGTGCTGACGCTCAGGGATGTCCGTGTCGAAAAACCAGTGCTGGATTGGCGTCATTGGCGACTCGCCAACAACCCGACCTTGTTCGGCCGTCACCTGCTGCGTGCGACTGGCCACAGCGGCCAGCGTCTGCACGGTCTGGTGCTGGAACAGATCACGCGGGCTGAAATGAATACCCTGCTGTCGCGCACGACTGACCACTTGAATCGACAGGATCGAGTCGCCGCCGAGTTCGAAGAAGTTGTCGTTGAGACCGACCCGTTCGACGTTGAGCACGTCGCACCAGATCTGTGCCAGGGTCTGCTCCAATTCACTGTTGGGGGCGACGTAGTCCTGACGATTGAGCTCCGGATCCGGCGCCGGCAAGGCGCGGCGGTCGAGTTTGCCATTGGCCGTCAGCGGCATGCTTGCCAGCAGAATCAGGTGCGTCGGCACCATGTAATCCGGCAGTTTTGCCTTCAGATGCGACTTGAGGGCTTCACGCAGTTCGGCCTGTCTGGCTTCGACTTGATCGGCAAGCGCCGTCACCAGATAGGCCACCAATTGCTGACCGCTCGGTGTGTCCAGTGCCAGCACCACCGCTTCACGGATCGCGTCGTGATCGAGCAAGCGCGTTTCGATTTCGCCCAACTCGATACGGAAACCACGGATTTTCACCTGATGGTCGATGCGCCCCAAGTACTCCACCAGACCGTCGGCGCGCTGGCGCACCAGGTCGCCGGTGCGGTACATGCGTGCGCCATCGGTCGCAAACGGATCAGCGACAAAGCGTTCGGCGGTGATGCCCGCACGGTCGTGATAGGCCTGAGCCAGTCCCGCGCCGCCAACGAACAATTCACCCGTCGCGCCTTGCGGCACCAGCGTCAGATCAGCGTCGAGAATGTAAGCGACGCGCGCGCCGATCACGCTGCCGATCGGCACGCTGCCGGCGCCTTCTTCCAGCACCTGGGGAGCGAGACTCGCCAGCGGCATGACCACGGTTTCGGTCGGGCCATAAGCGTTGAAGAACAGGCTCGGTTTGAACGCTGCACGAATGCGCTGCAGGTGTTCGCCGGTCAACGCTTCGCCACCGGTGATGATCATGCGCACCGGGAGGATGTCGTTTTGCGTCGCCAGCCATTGCGCCAACTGGCTGCCATAGCTGGGGGTAAAGCCAAGAACGTTGATGCGATGACGGCGAATCAGCCCGCAGATTTCTTGCGCATCCCACTGCCCTTGCGCCCGCAGCACAACGTGCGCACCGCTGAGCAACGGCACCAGCAGACGCTCGGTGGCGGCGTCGAAGTTGATCGAATAGAAGTGCAGCTCGCAGTCATCCGCACGCATGCCAAAACGCGCGATTACCGCGAGGCAGTGCATGGCAATTTCACCGTGACTGACCACTACGCCTTTCGGTTTGCCGGTCGAGCCCGAGGTGTAAATCAGGTACGCCTGATGTTGCGGCAGGCTAATGAAGGGCAGCTCGGTGGCCGGGTAATCGGCCAGTGCGGCGCGATCATCCTCCAGGCACCAGCGCGCCACGCTCGACGGCAATGAGCCCAGGGCTTTGAACAGGGCGCGGTCACTGAGCAGCAGCCCGATGCGGCTGTCTTCGATCATGTAATGCAGACGATCGAGCGGGTATTCCGGGTCCAGCGGCACATAAGCGCCGCCGGCCTTGAGGATCGCCAGCAGGCCGATGACCATTTCCAGCGAACGCTCCAGCGCCAGACCAACCCGCACTTGCGGCCCGACGCCGCGCTCACGCAGCGCCCAGGCCAGACGATTGGCGCGGGCATCGAGTTCGCTGTAGCTCAGGGTCTGTCCGGCGAAAGTCAGGGCCGGTGCGTCTTTTCGCGCCAAAGCCTTTTCGGCGAACAGGTGATGGATGCACTGATCAAGGCGATGCTCGCCCGGTTCCACGCCGAGGCTGTCGAGCAATCGCTGGCGTTCAGGTTGATCGAGTAGCGGCAGTTCGCTGAGGCGTTGTTGCGGATCGGCGATCAGTGCTTCGAGCAGGTTGCACCAATGTCTGGCCATGCGTGCGATGGTCGGCTCATCGAACAAATCCGTGCTGTAGGTCAGGCAGCAACCGAGGCGATGGTCCAGGTCGGTGACTTCCAGATTGAGGTCGAACTTGGTCGCCCGTGCATCGTTGGCCAGGTACTCGACAGTCATGCCGGCGAGCGTGCGGCTCTGTTGGAACTCCCAGCGCTGCACGTTGCACATCACCTGGAACAGCGGGTTGTACGCGGCGCTGCGCGGTGGCTGCAAGGCCTCGACCAGATGATCGAACGGCAGGTCCTGATGCGACTGGCCTTCGATCACCGTATGGCGAACCTGGTCGAACAACTCGCCGACCGACATCTGCCCGTCGAGCTGGCACCGCAGCACCTGCGTGTTGAGGAACGCACCGATCAGCCCTTCGCTTTCCGGACGAATACGGTTGGCAACCGGCGCGCCGATGCGCAGATCGGTCTGGCCGCTGTAGCGGTAGAGCAGCGTGGCGAGGGCGGCGGTCATGGTCATGAACAGGGTCAGACCGTTTTGCGCATTGAACGCCCGAACCCGTGCGGCGAGACCGTCGCTCAGATCGAAGCGAAACAGTTCACCCTGATGGCTTTGCACTGGCGGGCGCGGACGGTCGCCCGGCAATTCCAGCAGCGGATGTTCGCGGCCCAATTGCGCCGTCCAGTAGTCGAGTTGGCGCTGACGCTCGCCGGACTCCAGCCAGTCGCGCTGCCAGACGCTGTAGTCGAGGTATTGCACCGGCAGCGGCTCGAGCGGCGAATCGCGGTCATCGACGAACGCCTCGTACAACGCGCTGAGTTCGCGGGCAAAGATGTCCATCGCCCAGCCTTCGGTGACAATGTGGTGCAGGGTCAGGACGAAGTAATGTTCCTGATCGGCAGTCTTGACCAGGCAGGCGCGCAGCAACGGACCGGTTTCCAGGTCGAACGGCAGGTGCGCCTCTGCGTCGGCCAGTTGCTGGACGTTTTGCTCACGCACCTCAGCGGCGAGTTGGGAGAAATCCTTCCAGCCCATGCGTACACCGGTTTGGGCATGCACTTGCTGACGGGCCACGCCGTCGACGCTGGGGAACGTGGTGCGCAGGGTTTCGTGGCGCAGGATCAGCGCCTGCAATGCCGCCTCGAAATGCTCGACATGCAACACGCCCCGCAGGCGCGCCATGCCGCCGACGTTGTACGCCGGGCTGTCCGGTTCCATTTGCCAGAGGAACCACATGCGTTGCTGTGAGTAGGACAGCGGCACCGACTGACGGCGATCAACTTCAGCAATCGGCGGTTGTCGGTTGGTGCGGCCACTGACCTGGATCAGGCGAATCTGCTCGGCGAAGTCGCCGAGTTCGCTGTGTTCGAACAAGGCGCGCAACGGCAGTTCGACGTCGCAGGCCTGACGAGTACGCGAGATGATTTGCGTGGCCAGCAACGAGTGGCCGCCGAGGGCGAAGAAATCGTCGCGCAGACCGATTTTCGCCAGACAGAGCACTTCGCGCCAAATGCCGGCGATCTGTTGCTCAAGCGCAGAGACCGGTTCGACGTGTTCGCGCACTTGCCATTGCGGCGCTGGCAAGGCGCGGCGATCGAGTTTGCCGCTTGGGCTCAGGGGCATTTCGTCCAGACGCATCAGTTGCGCCGGAACCATGTATTGCGGCAGTTCGGCGGCCAATGCGGTTTTCAGGCGAATGATCTGCGCGTCCTGATTTTCGCGGCCATCAAGGGCCGTGAAATAGCCAATCAGTTGCGCACCGGCGGCGGTCTCGCGCACCTGCACCACGGCTTGGGCAACGCCGTCCTGAGCGAGCAGACGCGCTTCGATTTCTTCCGGTTCTACGCGAAAACCGCGCAGTTTGACCTGCTGATCGAGACGGCCGAGGTATTCGATCACTCCATCCGACGTCCAGCGAGCGCGGTCGCCAGTGCGGTACAGCCGCGCGCCCTGCTCGCCCAATGGATCGGCCACGAAACGTTCGGCGGTCAGTGCCGGGCGGGCGAGATAACCACGGGCCAGACCGCTACCGCTGATGCACAGTTCACCGGGTACACCGGCCGGTACTGGATTGAGATCGGCGTCGAGCACACGGCAGACCACATTGCCCAGCGGTCGGCCAATCGGCGAGCGCTCGCCATCGGCGCGGGTGCAATGCCAATGGGTGACGTTGATCGCGGTTTCGGTCGGGCCATAACGGTTGTGCAGTTGCACCGCCGGCCATTGCGCGAGCACGCGGTTGCGCAGCTCCGCCGGCAAGGCTTCACCGCCAGAGAAGACCCGGCGCAGGCTGGTGCACTCGGCGCTGAGTGGCTCGTCGATAAACAACGCCAGCAGCGGCGGCACGAAGTGCAGCGTGGTCACGCCGTACTGCTGGACCAGTTGGGCGATGCGATGCGGATCGCGGTGCTCGCCGGGGCCGGCGATCAGCAAACGGGCACCGGTGATCAGCGGCCAGAAGCACTCCCACACCGACACGTCGAAACTGATCGGCGCTTTGTGCATCAGCACGTCGGTTTCGTTGAGGCGATAGCTGTTCTGCATCCACTGCAAACGTTCAGCGAGCGCCGCGTGGGTGTTGCCGACGCCTTTGGGTTGGCCGGTGGAACCGGAGGTGTAAATCACGTAGGCAAGGTTGTCGCCGTGCAGGCACAGACCCGGTGCCTGGCTTGGCCAGTTCTCCAAATGCAGCGCGTCCATGGCGATGACGCTGACACCCTCGCTGGCCGGCAAGCGGTCGAGCAGTGCGGTCTGGGTCAGCAGCAGTTCAACGCCGCTGTCGCTGAGCATGTAGGCCAAGCGATCGGCCGGATAATCCGGGTCCAGCGGCACGTAGGCGCCGCCTGCCTTGATGATCGCCAGCAGGCCGATCAACAGTTGCGGCGAACGCTCGGCGGCGATGGCCACGCAGACATCCGGGCCAACGCCTTTATCGCGCAGGTAATGCGCAAGGCGGTTGGCTTGTGTGTGCAACTGGGCAAAGTCGAGGCTGCCGCCCTCCCAGACCAGTGCACTGCGCTCGGGGGTCTGGCGTGCCTGTTCATTGAGCAGTTCCGGCAGCCATTGTTGCGCCGCAGTACACGGCGCAATGCTCCACTGTTGCTGTTGATCGTGCTCGGCGGCAGCCAACAGTTGCAGGTCGCCGATGGCTTGTTGCGGACGTTCACAGACCTCACGCAACACGTTGCTGAAATGCTCGGCCAGACGCTCGATGGTCGCGGCGTCAAACAGCTCATTGGCGTAGTCGAAGGACAGGGTCAGGCGCCCGTTGCGGTCTTCTTCGCTGTGCAGTTGCAGGTCGAACTTGGCTTCGCGGCTGTGCCACGGCAGTTCCTCGGCGAGCAGACCCGGCAGACGTTTGAGCGCACTCAGATCGCGTTGCTGGTGGTTGAACATGACCTGGAACAGGCCTTGCTCACGGGCCTGCGGGAAGGCTTCGAGCAGTTGTTCGAACGGCAGATCCTGATGGGCCTGGGCACCGAGTACGGCGTGGCGGGTCTGGGCCAGCAATTGGACAAACGACGAGCGCGAATCGACTTCCGCGCGCAGCACTTGGGTGTTGATGAAGAAGCCAATCAGACCCTGGGTTTCCAGGCGCGGACGGTTGGCATTGGGCACGCCGATGCGAATATCACGCTGGCCGCTGTAGCGGTGCAACAGACTCTGGAAGGCCGAGAGCAGCAGCATGAACGGCGTCGCTTCGTGCGCCTGCGCGGTGTTGCGGATCGCTTCGCTGAGGCTGACGCTCAGACGCACCGTGTGTCGTGCGGCGCTATGAAGTTGCTGAGCCGAGCGCGGATGATCGGTGGCCAGTGCCAGGGTCGGATGCTCATCGCCCAACTGCGCTTTCCAGTACGCCAGTTGCCGCTCGCCCTCGCCTTGCGCCAGCCATTGACGCTGCCAACTGCCGTAGTCGGCGTACTGAGTAGGCAACGACGCGAGACGGGCGGTAGCACCTTGGGAGGCGGCGGCATACAGGCGCGAGAACTCATCGATCAGCACGTTCAGCGACCAGCCATCAGCGATGATGTGATGCATCGTCACCAGCAGTTGGTGGTCTTCGTCATCGAGACGAATCAGCTTCACCCACAGCAACGGACCTTTTTGCAGATCAAAGGGAGTGCGCGCTTCGTCCTCGCGGATTTGTTGCGCACGGGTTTCACGCGCATGCAATGGCAGATCGCTGATGTCGATCCGTTGCAGGTTGAATTGAGCCGTCGCATCGACTTGCTGCAGGGCCACGCCGTCACGCTCCAAGAAGCGCGTGCGCAGGGATTCGTGGCGTTCGATCAGTTGCTCAAAGCTGCGGCGCAAGGCGTCTTCGTCCAGCTCACCGCGCAAACGCAAGGCACCGGGAATGGTGTAAGCGCTGCTTTGCGGGTCCAGTTGCCAGGTGATCCACAAACGATTTTGTGCCAGCGATTGCGCCATCGGCTCAGTGCGCGGCACAACGGCGATTGCGCCCTGAGCGTGGCCGCCATCTTCTTGCTGTTGCGCCACGGCGGCGGCAAAAGCAGACAGGGTCGGCGCTTCAAACAGCAGGCGCAGGTTCAGTTCCAGGCCGAGTGCTTCGCGAACACGGGCGATCACTTGGGTGGCGGCGATGGAGTTACCGCCGAGCAGGAAGAAGTGGTCATCGTTGTTGACCTGTTTGACGTTCAATTGCTCGGCCCAGATGTGGCCGATCAGGGCTTGCAGGTCAGTGGTTGGCACGGCCGGTTCGGTGCTGGAGGCTGCAGCCGAAGGGAACAGCGCGTAGCTGTCGAGGCTGCCATCGGCCAGACGAAGGCGGCAGGCCGAGCGCTGAAGTTTGCCGCTGGACGTCTTCGGCAACGCGCCCGGATTGAGCAGCACCACCACGCTCGGTGCTTGCTGACAAGCCTCGGCCACCGCTTGGCGAATCGCGTTGATCAGCGCTTCGGGCGCCAGGATTTTCTGCACGCTGCGGCTGATTTCTGCGGCAATGCCGATGCCCTCTTCGCCATCCTGGCTGATCGCAAACGCGGCCACGCGCCCCTTGCGCACCACTTCCACTTCGCGCTCGACGATTTGCTCAATGTCCTGCGGATACAGGTTGTGACCGCGCACGATCAGCATGTCTTTCAAACGACCGGTGATGAACAGCTCACCGTCGCGGCTGAAACCCAGGTCACCCGTGCGCAGCCAGGTGCGACCGGCGTGCTGAACGAAGGTCTTGGCACTGGCCTCGGGGTTGCGCCAATAGCCCTGAGCAATGCTCGGGCCGGCCGCCCAGACTTCACCGACGGCGTTATCGGCAAGTGCTTCAAGACGGGCGGGGTCGACGATCAGCACCGCATGTTCCGGCTGACTGATGCCACAACTCATGATCGGGCTGCCGTCACCCGGCTCGGCGCGGTTTTGTGCCAGCGCCTGATCGTCCACGCGCAGCGCAGCAATGCCCGTGCCGCGCGGTGTGCCGGCGACAAACAGTGTGGCTTCGGCCAGGCCGTACGAGGCCATGAAACTGTCTTCACTGAAACCGCACACGGTGAACTTTTCGGCGAAACGTTGCAGGGTGTCGAGGCGGATCGGCTCGGAGCCGGAATACGCCACACGCCAGCGGCTCAGGTCGAGACGCTCAAGCGCCGATTCGCTGACCCGTTCGCTGCACAAGCGGTAAGCGAAATCCGGCCCGCCGCTGATGGTGCCGCCGTATTGGCTGATCGCTTCGAGCCAGCGCAACGGCCGGCCGAGGAAGTACGCCGGCGACATCAGGATGCACGGCACACCGCTGAAAATCGGCTGGAGCAAACCGCCAATCAGCCCCATGTCGTGGTACAGCGGCAGCCAACTGACGATCACGTCGTCGGGGTTCACGTCGATACCAAAACCGTGTCGGATCAGCAATTCGTTGGCCACCAGATTGCCGTGGCTGACTTGCACGCCTTTGGGCAACGCGGTGGAGCCGGAGGTGTATTGCAGGAAGGCGATGTGATCCGGCGACAGGGTCGGTTCAACCCAACGCTCGGCCAGAGCGTTGTCGAGGGTGTCGACGCACAGCAACGGCGGCGCCCCTTCGATCTGCTGCAAGGCGTCACGCAGATCTGCACTGGTCAGCAACAGACGCGGTTCGGCGTCGGCGATGATCGACAGCAATCGCGCCTGATGGTGACGACGGGCAGACTCCGGTGGATAGGCCGGTACCGCGATCACCCCCGCGTACAGACAACCAAAGAACGCCGCGACGTAATCCGGGCCGCTGGGAAACAGCAGCACCGCACGATCACCGAACCCGGCTTCGGCCTGCAACGCGCCAGCAATGCTGCGTGCACGCTGATCGAGTTCGCGATAACTGAGCACCACAGCCTGCTCTTCGTTTTCGGCGAGAAAACGCAAGGCCAGTCGATCCGGCGTCAGGGCCGCGCGGCGCTGGAGGGCGTGGACCAGGGTGCTGGGGAGTTCGAACGCGTCGGTCATTGGGTGTCCTGCCTGAATTCGGCTTGCTAGTGGAATCGGGTTGCTGCGTCACGCCCTTCGAGGGCATGCAGGGCGCGGTCTACGCCGACCACGCAAGGCATGGGAATGCTGTCTGGCCGGGGTGGTGACCCCGCAACCATTCACCAATGAGAACGGACGACGTCTTGAAATAATTAGTCGCCAAGCGGGCTAGCCAATGGCGCCGGGGTGCGGCGGCGTGTCGCACCTCCCAGACCGCACCTTCATGGATCATTAATTCTCTTTCTCAATTGACAATCATTATCATTCAACATAATTTGTCGCTCGATGTGTAGGACGCCCCTCCCCCAGGCGCCCCACTAACCTATTGGCAGCAAGGTGATTTCCATGACGGAACAAGTATCCACAGGCAGGTGCGATTCACCGCTACTTCAGGCCTTTGTCGACAACCGACTGATTCTGGTCAAAATTGCAGCGCGCATTACCGGCTGCCGATCGCGGGCCGAAGACGTGGTGCAGGATGCGTTTTTCCGACTGCAATCGGCGCCACAGATCACCTCGTCGATCAAGGCTCAACTGAGCTACCTGTTCCAGATCGTGCGCAACCTGGCCATCGATCACTACCGCAAACAGGCGTTGGAGCAGAAGTATTCCGGCCCTGAAGAGGAAGGGCTGAACGTAGTCATTCAGGGTGCTTCGCCAGAAATCTCGCACATCAACTTCTCGACCCTGGAACACATCGCCGACGCCCTGACCGAGCTGCCCAGCCGCACTCGCTATGCGTTCGAGATGTACCGCTTGCACGGTGTGCCGCAAAAGGACATCGCCAAGGAACTCGGCGTTTCGCCGACCCTGGTCAACTTCATGATTCGTGATGCGCTGGTGCACTGCCGCAAGGTCTCGGGCAGTCGTCGGGATGCCGTGGCGGTGGGTCGTCGCTAACCCGCAGAGTTTTCAGCGCTCCCAATCGCGAGCAGGCTAGCTTCCATACTGGATTTGTCTTGTTCATCAAACCCATGTGGACGCGAGCCTGCTCACGAAGGCGGCCTCTGGATCACTCAGATCCTGAGGCCCGATCATCAAGCCAATGTGCACCGATCAAAAAACCGCTCACGCCCCAGAATCATCAGCGCTGCGCGTTTGTGCGGGAAGTCGAACTCTTTCTCGCAATGAAAGCACTGGTTCTGCATATGGCCGATCATCTTCGCGTTGTCTGCACGGGGTTCAGCGACCACCCGTTGAGTGCGCGGATCATCGAGAAACAGGTAATGCACCAGCGCCGATAACCAACTCGCCACTTTGTGCGGGCCACGGTGATCTTCCTCCCCTACCAGCATGTGAATGCCGCGATCGTAATTGTCCGCGTCGTAGAACGGTGCAATGCGATCCTCCTTGGCCCAATAGGCTTCGAAATAGGCAAACGGCTGATCATCGAAACAACCGATCAGGGTCAGGGTGTGCGGGTCGGTGTCAAGCTTGGTCAGGTAGTCGCGATGCTGTTCAAGGCTGCCCTCTTCCTGCCAGAAACTGGCCACCCGCGGACTGTTCTGCCAGCGATTGAAGCGCGGCAGGTCTGCTTCGATTTCGACGGTACGCAGGGAAATCCAAGCGCCCAGACGCGCATCAAAACGCCGATAAACCTCGCCGCGCGGCTTCACCGGTCGCAACGGATGGCGCTTGCCAGCGCTGACAACCATTTGCTGCGGATAGCTGCCAGTCAGCGAAGCGCCGAGCCACGGTTGCGGCAGTTGCCAGAACAGCGTGCGTTCGCAGCGGTATTCACCCGCCACGTCGGTGCTCACCAGCAAACCGCTGAGCAAGGCCTGCGTCGGTGGCTGATCCAGTTGCCAAGTCAATTGCTGGCACTGCGGGTCCCGCGCGAACAGCCAGTAACAGGCAGCCCACAGCGCCTGGCCTGGCGGCAGGGCAAAACGCTCATCGATCTGGATCGGCCCCTTGGCCTCGCGATCCAGACGCAGACGAATCAACGGTTGCCCGTCCAGACTCAGGCTCAGACGGCTTTCGGTTGCATCGGCTACCAATTGGCTGCCCGATGGCAAGGCCAGGGCAGTCAGGTCATTCAGATTGGACATGGGTCGGGCTCACGGTAATCGTTGACAGTTAAACGATGGAACGTGAGCCAAGAGGGGAAATTTAGGTTTGGAGGTCAATCAGTGCCTCAGCGATGAGGCACTGGCACCACGGCAATCTGGTACGGCTGGAAAATCTTCAGCATCTCGCCGTTGTCGCGCAAACCCTGTAGCAGCTTGCCGAACGCTTCGCCACTGATCGGCGCGGTCGGGCGAAGAATGGCGTAGTGGTGATAGACCTGATCAATGCGTTGCGACACCAACAACTCATCGCGCACCTTTTCGTTACGCAGCAGGTAATCACTCAAATAGGAGCGGGTCACCAGCGCGATATCCGCCCGCCCGCGCAGCACCATCAGCAGGTTGCTGTCGTGGGAATAGGTTAGCGTGGCGTTGAAATGCTGCGTGAGGAATTTTTGGTCGGCGTTGAAGTTGGCAAATTCGTAGTGATAACCACTGAACAACGCCAGGCGTTTGCCGGTGAGGTCGGCAAAGTAGTTCTGCTGGCGACCCTCCTCGCGCTGCGCGACGAAGATCTCGGCATCTTCAAGGCCCATGTCGACGTCGGTGTGGGGAATCTCCTTCCAGCCCCAATCAGGGTTCTCGAAGATTGCCATGTCGATCCGGCCTTGCTTGAAATCGCCGAAACGTCGGGGAATCGACGTCGGCACAAGCACGAACTGATAGTCGCTTTGCAGGCGATTAAGCGCCTCAACCAACTGGGGTAACAGACCGGTATCGGCACCGTTTTCCGGGCGAACGGTGTAAGGCGGAAAATGCGCCGCGCCGACCCGAACCAATTGCGCTGCCTGAGCGGGCAATACCCATAGTGCAGCCAGCACTGCGAGCGCTAACCCCGCGACTGTCCGAATTGGCGAAAACTTCAAAACACCCCACTCCCCGAAAAAATATCGATCAATGCATTCAAGCTAGGCGGTTTTGCCCAGTTAGCCAGTTTCCCGGACGGATAGAAAGCGCCTCAACGCTCTTCGAGGACCAGAATCAGGGCTTCATCCGCCAACTGATCAAGGCTCAAACTGCCACCCGCGCGAAACCAAGTGGTCGTCCAGGACAGTGCGCCAGTGAGGAAACGTCGGGTAATAAATACATCGCCGCGGATAAACCCGGCGTCCTTGGCCTCACCGAGCACTTGCAGCCAGATGTCTTCATAGACATCGCGCAACGCGAGAACCTTGGCCTGACCTTCCTCGGACAAAGAGCGCCATTCATAGACCAGCACCGCCATCGCTTCGCCGCTGCCGCCCATGATCGACTGCAACTCGCAACGGATCAGCGCCAACACCCGCTCACGCACGCTGGTCGCTTCGGCGAGCGCTGCGCGCATCAACGCGGTGTTGTAACGAATGGTTTCTTCCATCACGGCACGGAGAATTTCATCTTTGCTTTTGAAGTGATGAAAAATGCTGCCCGACTGAATCCCCACCGCGCCGGCCAGATCGCGCACCGTGGTGCGTTCATAGCCTTTATTGCGGAACAGATGAGCCGCCACCTGCAGCAGTTTGCCGCGAGCGCTGTCCGGGTCGGTCAACTGGCCTGCATCGACCAATTCGCGCATGACCCTGAGGGCTTTTTGCTCGTCCACCCGTTCTCTCCTACAGTCGATCAGTCTGTTGCCCCCTGAAACCGCAGGGTTGCGCGCAATTTAAGCCGCTGGCGACGACCAAGCAAGCGCTCGGGCAGAAGATAGTTTCAAGTGTTTACAAACCAAGCGCTTGCTTGGTAGCCTCCAGACACTTCTGTCGCAGGTTCCTGAGTCGGAGATAAAAATGCCAACCACCGTCCGCATCGGATGCGCCAGTGCCTTTTGGGGTGACACGTCGACCGCCGCCGCTCAGCTTGTGGCAGGAGGACGCCTGGATTATCTGGTGTTCGATTACCTGGCCGAGATCACCCTGTCGATCATGGCTGGCGCACGCATGAAAGACCCACAGACCGGATTCGCCAGCGACTTCATCGACGTGCTGACGCCGCTACTGCCGCAACTGGCCGAGCAGAAAATCCGTGTCATCAGTAATGCCGGCGGGGTCAACCCGCTGGCTTGCGCCGCCGCCCTGCAAGCCGCCTGTGACAAGGCTGGCACTGCGCTGAAAATCGCCGTGCTGCTGGGCGATGACCTGCAACCGCAACTCAAGTCACTCACCGGCCAAGGCATCACCGAGATGTTCAGCGGCGCCCCGCTGCCACCAATGTGCGTGTCGACCAACGCCTACCTCGGCGCACCGGGCATTGTCGAGGCACTGCGCCTGGGCGCCGACATCGTCATCACCGGGCGGGTGGTCGACAGTGCCGTGGTCAGTGCAGCGCTGGTGCACGAGTTCGGCTGGTCGTGGCATGACTACGACAAACTCGCCCAAGCCGCGCTGGCCGGGCATATCATCGAATGCGGTGCGCAATGTACCGGCGGTAATTTCACCGATTGGCGCGATGTTCCGGATTACGAGCACATCGGCTTCCCGATCGTAGAGGTCAGCGCCGACAGCCAATTCATCGTCAGCAAGCCCGAGGGCTCCGGCGGACTGGTCACACCGCTGACCGTCGGCGAACAGTTGCTCTATGAAATCGGCGATCCACAGGCGTATCTGTTGCCCGATGTGGTCTGCAATTTCAGTCAGGTCAAACTACAGCAGCAGGGCAAAAACGGGGTGCATGTACAGGGTGCCAAAGGCCTGCCGCCCAGTGACAAATACAAAGTCAGTGCCACGTACCCGGACGGTTTTCGCTGCACCGCCAGTTGCCTGATCGCCGGCATTGACGCGGTGGCAAAGGCACGCCGCGTCGGTCAGGCCATTATCGACAAGACTGCGCAAATGTTCAGCCAGCGTGGCTGGATGCCCTACAGCGAAACCAGCCTCGAACTGCTCGGCAGTGAAGCCACTTATGGCCCCCATGGCCAGCGTCGCGACACGCGAGAGGTGGTGATCAAACTGGCTGTACGCCATCCGAACAAGCAAGCGCTGATCCTGTTCTCCCGGGAGATCGCCCAGGCTGCCACGGGCATGGCGCCGGGGCTCACCGGCATCGTCGGCGGCCGGCCGACGGTGTACCCGGTCATTCGTCTGTTCTCGTTCCTGATCGATAAAAGTGCCTGCACCCTGCAAATCGACCAGGCCGGTGAGCGACACCCCTGCGCCCTGCCCGCATTGATTGCTCTCGACAGCCAGAACCTGCCCATCGCCGATCAACCACCAAAACCTGAGGGCCGCGCCGACGCCAGCGTCGCGTTGGTGAAACTCGCCGTGGCGCGCTCTGGCGACAAGGGCAACCACAGCAACATCGGTGTGATGCCGCGCAAGCCTGAATACCTGCCATGGATCGCTGAAGCGCTGACCCCAGCGGTCATCGTCGACTGGATGAGCCACGTCCTCGACCCGCTCCACGGTCGGGTCGAACGCTGGTACCTGCCGGGCACCCACAGTTTGAATTTTCTCCTGGAAAACGCTCTCGGCGGCGGTGGCGTGGCCAGTCTGCGTATCGATCCGCAAGGCAAAGCCTTCGCCCAGCAACTGCTGGAAATCCAGATCCCGGTGCCGCAGAGCATCGCCGAACAGCTCGACTAGAGGATTGTTTGCATGGCTTACGCGTCGATTTTCAGAGCCGATCTGTTCAGCGGCCAAACCATCATCGTCACTGGCGGCGGCAGCGGCATCGGTCGCTGCACCGCCCATGAACTGGCGGCGCTCGGTGCCAAGGTGCTGCTGGTCGGACGCAAACCTGAAAAGCTGCAGAAGGTCGCCGCCGAAATCGCCGAGGACGGTGGCCGTGCACACTGCAAGGCTTGCGATATTCGCGATGAAGAGGCGGTGAAGGAATTGGTCAAGGTGCTGATCGCCGAGCACGGGCCGATCCACGGTTTGGTCAACAATGCCGGCGGTCAGTACCCGTCACCGCTGGCGTCGATCAATCAGAAAGGTTTCGAAACCGTGCTACGCACCAATCTGGTCGGCGGTTTCCTGATGGCCCGGGAAGTGTTCAACCAGTCGATGAGCAAACACGGTGGCAACATCGTCAACATGCTCGCCGACATGTGGGGCGGCATGCCCGGCATGGGCCACTCGGGCGCCGCGCGTTCAGGCATGGACAACTTCACCAAAACTGCCGCCTTCGAGTGGGGATACGCCGGGGTGCGAGTCAACGCGGTCGCGCCGGGCTGGATCGCCTCCAGTGGCATGGACACCTACGAAGGGGCGTTCAAAGCGGTGATCCCGACCCTGCGTGAACATGTGCCGCTCAAGCGCATCGGCACCGAATCGGAAGTCAGCGCGGCGATTGTATTTCTGCTCAGCCCGGCAGCGGCATTCATCAGTGGCAGCACGCTGAAAATCGATGGTGCCGCCAGCATCGGCTGCCGTGCATGGCCGTTGCACAAGGCGACCCACAGTGACTCATTCAACGGTTTCCACCGCGCTTACCTTCCCGACGTTTTGCAGGACAAGGAGTAAGCCATGGCGCAGATCCAGTCCCAACTCGACCCGCACAGCGAGGCATTCGCCCGCAACCGCGCAGCAATGCTCGCCGCCATCGAACACGTCCAGCAACTGGAACAGAACCTGTTGAACAAGGCCGCCGAAGCCAAGCCGAAATTCGACAAGCGCGGCCAACTGCTGCCCCGAGAACGCCTGAACCTGCTGCTCGACCCCGGCGCGCCGTTTCTCGAACTGGCCAGCCTTGCCGGTTACAAACTGCACGATGACAAGGATGGCAGCGCGGCCGGTGGCGGCTTGATTGCCGGCATCGGTTACGTGTCTGGCATTCGTGCGCTGGTGGTGGCGAACAACAGTGCGATCAAGGGCGGCACGATCTCACCCAGCGGTCTGAAAAAATCCCTGCGCCTGCAACAGATCGCTCAGGAGAACAAACTGCCGGTCATCACCCTCGCCGAAAGCGGTGGCGCCAACCTCAATTATGCCGCGGAGATTTTCGTCGAAGGCGCACGCAGTTTTGCCAATCAGGCGCGGATGTCGGCCATGGGTTTACCGCAGATTACCGTCGTACACGGCTCGGCGACGGCTGGCGGCGCGTACCAACCGGGGTTGTCGGATTACGTGGTGGTGGTGCGCGGCAAGGCCAAGCTGTTTCTTGCCGGCCCCCCTTTGCTTAAAGCCGCCACAGGCGAAGTGGCCACGGATGAAGAATTGGGCGGCGCCGAGATGCACGCGCAAGTTGCCGGGACTGCCGAATACCTGGCCGAAAACGATGCCGACGGGGTACGCCAGGTGCGCGAAATCCTGCGCATGCTGCCGTGGAACGAGCAACTGCCGTGGTTGCCGGAACCGCAATATAAAGAGCCGCTCTACCCCATCGACGAGTTGCTGGGGCTGATACCGGACGACCCGAAAAAGCCCTACGACGTGCGCGAAATCATCGCGCGCATCGCTGACGAATCCTGCTTCCTCGAATTCAAAGGCGAATTCGATCAGCAAACCCTTTGCGGCCAATTGAAAATTCAGGGGCGCGCCTGCGGGTTCATCGGCAACAACGGCCCGATCACCCCCAACGGCGCGAGCAAAGCGGCGCAATTCATTCAACTGTGCGATCAGAGCCAGACACCGCTGCTGTTCTTCCACAACACCACAGGCTTCATGGTCGGCACCGAGTCGGAGCAGCAAGGCGTGATCAAACACGGCTCGAAACTCATTCAAGCCGTGGCCAATGCCAGGGTGCCTAAACTGACGATTGTCGTGGGCGGCTCCTACGGCGCCGGCAACTACGCGATGTGCGGGCGCGGTCTCGATCCGCGCTTCATTTTCGCCTGGCCCAACAGCCGCACGGCCGTGATGGGTGGGGCTCAGGCGGGTAAAGTCCTGCGCATCGTCACCCAAGCCAAGCAGCTCAAGGACGGCCTGACGCCTGATCCGAAAATGCTCGACATGCTCGAACAGGCCACCGCACAGAAACTCGACAGCCAATCCACCGCCCTCTACGGCAGCGCCAACCTGTGGGACGACGGGCTGATCGACCCCCGCGATACGCGCACCCTGCTGGGCTACTTGCTGGATATTTGCCACGAAGCCGACCTCCGCGCCCTGCAACCCAACAGCTTCGGCGTCAGCCGGTTCTGATCGCCACGGATCTTACGGAGAACAATAAAAATGATCTTCACCCCGGAACACGAAGCACTGCGCCGCACCGTCCGCCAATTCGTCGAGCACGAGATCAATCCACATGTCGACGAATGGGAAAAGGCCGGACGCTTTCCGATCCACGACATTTTCCGCAAGGCAGGCGATCTGGGCTTGCTGGGGATTTCCAAACCGGAAAAATTCGGCGGCATGGGCCTTGATTACAGCTATTCGATTGTCGCCGCCGAAGAGTTCGGCACCATTCACTGCGGTGGCATTCCGATGTCGATCGGCGTGCAGACCGACATGTGCACCCCGGCGCTGGCCCGCTTCGGCTCCGATGAACTGCGTGAAGCATTCCTGCGCCCGGCCATCAGCGGCGAGCAGGTCGGCTGTATCGGTGTCTCGGAAGTGGGCGCTGGCTCCGACGTCGCCGGGCTGAAAACCAACGCCCGCAAGGATGGCGACGACTACGTGATCAACGGCAGCAAAATGTGGATCACCAACTCACCAAGCGCTGATTTCATCTGTCTGCTGGCCAATACCTCCGACGACAAGCCGCACATCAACAAATCGCTGATCATGGTGCCGATGAACACACCCGGGATCAGTCTCAGTTCGCATCTGGACAAACTCGGCATGCGCAGCTCGGAAACCGCTCAGGTGTTTTTCGACAACGTGCGCATCCCGCAGCGCAACCGCATCGGCCATGAAGGCGCCGGCTTCATGATGCAGATGCTGCAGTTTCAGGAAGAACGTCTGTTCGGTGCGGCGAACATGCTCAAGGGCCTGGAATACTGCGTCGACAGCACCATCGAGTACTGCAAGGAGCGCAAAACCTTCGGCAACGCCCTGATCGACAATCAGGTCATCCACTTTCGCCTCGCCGAATTGCAGACCGAAATCGAATGCCTGCGGGCACTGGTCTACCAGGCCACCGAGCAATACATCAAAGGCCAGGACGTCACGCGCCTGGCCTCGATGGCCAAGCTCAAGGCCGGGCGTCTGGGTCGCGAAGTCAGCGACAGTTGCCTGCAATATTGGGGCGGTATGGGTTTCATGTGGGATAACCCGGTGGCCCGCGCTTACCGCGATGTGCGGCTGGTGTCGATTGGCGGCGGTGCCGACGAAATC
The DNA here is from genome assembly GCF_963970845.1 of Pseudomonas sp. RA_105y_Pfl2_P56. NCBI lineage: Bacteria > Pseudomonadati > Pseudomonadota > Gammaproteobacteria > Pseudomonadales > Pseudomonadaceae > Pseudomonas > Pseudomonas sp. RA_105y_Pfl2_P56. Next base: position 13,196 of record NZ_CAXAPL010000036.1, on the reverse strand, counting down.
ATGCTGGGGATCATCTGCAAACTGATGGGCATCCTGCCGGGGAAAAAAAAATGAGCCCCCTGCCCGATTGCCAGACACTGCTATTGGAGCGGCACGGCGGCGTACTGCACGTCACCCTCAATCGCCCGCAAAGCCGCAATGCAATGAGCCTGCAGATGGTCGCCGAACTGCGCGCGATGCTGGCGGCGGTTCGCGATGAGCGTGCCATTCGAGCCTTGGTACTCAGCGGTGCCGGTGGACATTTTTGTGCAGGCGGCGACATCAAGGACATGGCCAACGCCCGCACTCAGGGTGCAGATGCCTACCGCCACTTGAACCGTGCGTTCGGGGCATTGCTGGAAGAAGCACAACACGCGCCGCAAGTGCTGATTTGCGTGCTGCAAGGCGCCGTGATGGGCGGCGGTTTCGGACTGGCGTGTGTCAGCGATATCGCGATTGCCGATCACCAGGCGCAATTCGGTTTGCCGGAAACCAGCCTGGGCCTGATCCCCGCGCAGATCGCACCGTTTGTATTGCAACGCATCGGCCTGACTGAAACCCGTCGACTGGCGCTGACAGCAGCACGTTTCGACGGCCATCAGGCACGCCGTTTGGGGCTGGTGCATTTTGTCGAGCAGGATGCGCAGGCCCTGGCCGAGCGCCTGGATGAGGTGCTGCAGCATGTCCTGTGTTGCGCGCCGGAGGCGAATGCTGCGACGAAGAAATTGCTGCTGGCCAGTGCCGGGCAACCGTCAAGTGAATTACTCGATGAAGCGGCGCAGTGGTTCAGCGAAGCGGTGACGAGTACTGAAGGCATCGAGGGCACCATGGCGTTCATGCAAAAACGCAAACCCGGGTGGGCCACCTAAAAGCTTCGCGAGCAGGCCAGCACATACACCGCAACTTTCGAGGGAACAGCCCATGCCCGCCATTCAGAAAATCCTGATCGCCAACCGCGGTGAAATCGCCTGCCGTATCCAGCGCACCGCACAGGCCCTGGGCTATCGCACCGTCGCGGTGTTCAGTGAAGCCGACGCCGATGCGCTGCACGTAAAAATGGCTGATCAAGCCGTGCCCATCGGTGCGGCGCCAGTGCAGCAGTCCTACCTGAACATCCCGGCCATTCTCGATGCCGCCCGCCGCAGCGGCGCCGATGCCGTCCACCCCGGCTATGGTTTTCTTTCGGAAAACGCCGCATTCGCCCGCGCCTGCGAACAGGCTGGTTTGACCTTCATCGGACCAAGTGCCGACGCCATCGAACTGATGGGCAGCAAACGTCTGTCGAAAATCGCCATGCTCGAAGCCGGCGTGCCGTGCATCGCCGGCTACCAAGGTGCAGAACAGGACGACAGCACATTGCTGCGCGAAGCCGAACGCATCGGCTATCCATTGATGATCAAAGCCAGCGCAGGCGGAGGCGGACGCGGCATGCGTCTGGTGCACAACGCGTCGCAATTGCCGGCGCAATTGCGTACCGCACGTTCGGAAGCGTTGAACGGATTCGGCAGTGACGAATTGATCCTCGAACAAGCGCTGATCGAACCGCGCCACGTTGAAGTGCAACTGTTCGGCGATCAGCACGGCAACCTTATCTACCTTGGCGAACGCGACTGCTCGATCCAGCGTCGTCATCAGAAAGTCATCGAAGAAGCACCCTGCCCGGTGATGACCGCCGAACTGCGCCAGGCCATGGGTGAGGCCGCGCTCAAGGCCGGACGTGCAGTGAACTACGTCGGCGCCGGTACCGTGGAGTTTCTGCTCGATGCCCGCGGGCAATTCTACTTCCTGGAAATGAACACGCGCCTGCAAGTGGAGCACCCGGTGACTGAGTTGGTTACCGGGCTGGACCTGGTCGCCTGGCAACTGTTGGTCGCCGAAGGACAGCCACTGCCGTTGACTCAGGATCAGGTGCAACTCAATGGCCATGCCATGGAAGTGCGGCTCTATGCCGAAGACCCGGCACAGGACTTTGTGCCGCAAACCGGGCGCATTGAAGCCTGGGAGCCAGCGCTTTTGCACGGCGCACGCATCGATCATGGCCTGCTCGAAGGTCAAACGATCAGCCCGTTCTACGACCCGATGCTCGGCAAACTGATTGCCCACGGTGCCACCCGCGAAGAGGCGCGGCGCAAACTGTTGCGTGCCGTGCAGGACACGGTGTTGCTGGGTGTGCAAAGCAATCAGCGTTTGCTGGTCAGCCTGCTGCAACAGGCGCAATTTGTCAGGGGTGCGTTCAGCACGGCGTTCATTGCCCAGCACTTTTCGGATCACGAAAGCCTGCACAGCTACGTGCCCAGTACCGAACAACTGGCAATCGCCGCGGTGCTGTTCTACCACTCAAGCGCCCGCCTCCACCGCACGGCATTGGCGGGTTGGCGCAACAATGCCAATGTGCCGCTGCACTATCGCCTCGGGCTCGATTCGCAGGACTGGATGCTGCAACTACTCCCGCGCGGGCAAAACACCTTCCAGGTGCTAGTGGCGCAACAGACCCTGGAACTCAAAATCATCGACCACACGCCGCTGGCGTTGACGCTGGAGATCGACGGTTTGCGCCAGCGACACGCCTATCGGCTCAATGCTGAGCGACTCTGGCTGTTCACCCATCCCGGCAACCTGCACCTTGAGAATCGAACTCACGCGGTCATCGGCAGTCAGACCAGCGTCAGCTCCGGCACGCTAAAAGCACCGATGGACGGCGCCATCGTCGACGTACTGGTCAGCGAAGGCAGCGCAGTCAGCAAAGGTCAGTTGCTGGTGGTGCTGGAGGCAATGAAAATGGAGCACCCGCTCAAGGCCGGCATTGACGGCGTGCTCAAGCGGGTGCAGGTCAAGGTCGGCGATCAGGTAAAAAATCGTCAGATCCTGTTGCAAGTGGAGTGAGTCGCCAGGCGCAAACGCAGGGTTTGACTACGCTCTGATGAATCAGGACGCGGAAATCAGGAACCCTGCGATGCCTCACTGGCTGGTCATAGATCTGGAAGCCACCACCGACGAGGGTGGCTGGCCGGTCACCGAAATGGAAATTATCGAGATCGGCGCCACGCTGGTTGATCGTACCGGACGCGAGCAGGATCACTTCCAGCGCTTCGTCAAACCGACACGACGGCCCTTGCTGACGCCGTTCTGTCGCGAACTCACACACATCACTCAAGCCAATATCGACGCGGCGCTGCCGTTGACCGAGGTTTGGCCGGCCTTCGAACGCTGGCTCGGTCAGCATCAGACGCGCCTCGAAGGCTGGGTGAGCTGGGGCGATTACGACCGCAAACAACTACTTCAGGAATGGCAGCGGCTGCAATTCGACAGCGCCTTAAGCCGGGTGCCGCACATGAACCTCAAGCAACGCTTCGCCAAGGCCCGGCGCCTGGAGCGGCCGCTGGGCCTCAATGGTGCGCTGCAACTGGCCGGGATGCAGTTCAGTGGTCAGCAACACCGAGCGCTGGAGGATGCACGCAACACCGCGCGCCTGCTGCCGCTGGTTCTGCCGCTTTAGGGGCGTGACGGCGTTAAAAGCCTTGTGCATACTGGCCGCCTCACTTTTTAGCCCTTTTCGAGGAATCGCCCATGTTTAAAGTCAACGAGTACTTCGACGGCACCGTCAAGTCGATCGCCTTTGGCACCGCTGAAGGTCCGGCGACCATCGGCGTCATGGCCCCGGGCGAATACGAATTCGGCACCAGCCAGCGTGAAATCATGCACGTAGTGTCTGGCGCACTGACCGTCAAACTGCCGGACAGCAACAACTGGGAAACCTTCGCCGCCGGAAGCCAGTTCAACGTGCCGGCCAACAGCAAATTCCAGCTGAAAGTCGCGGTCGACACCGCTTACCTGTGCGAATACCGCGGCTAAACCCAGCGGGTTCATGCGCGATAAAAAAAAAATGCCCGTGTCCAAGGACACGGGCATTTTTCGTTCTGGCATCGATTACTCGAGAATTTCTACCGCCATCCCGACTTCCAGACGACCATTGCCGTCGTTGACCAGATTCTGACCGAACATCGCACCGTCGGCCTGGGCACGGGTTTTCTGCAGGGTCGCCAGCGGTTCACGATCAGCGCTGCGCTCGCCGGTCTGCGGATCAATCGTGGTCAGAATGCAACGCGAGCATGACTTGACCACGCGCAATTCGACATCGCCGATACGGATACGCTTCCAGCTGTCTTCGGCGTACGCCTCGCTGCCTTCGATCACCAGATTCGGCCGGAAACGCAGCATTTCCAACGGCCGCCCGACCTGTTTCGACAGGTGTTGCAACGAGGCTTCACCGATCAGCAACAGTGGAAAACCATCGGCGAAGGCGACTTGGTCGTCGTCCTTGCCAAAACCGGCCTGAGTCGTGCGTGCCCGGTCCAGCGGTACTTGCACCAGACGGGTCGGTTTACCGATGAATTCGCTGACCCAATTTGCCGCTTCGTCACCGGCATCCGGCACACGCAACGTGTCGCGCCAGATGGTCACGCCACGTAACTGCGCATCGCTGGCAGGCAAGGTGATGTCGATTGAAGCATACTCAGGCGCGCTCAAGGTGAGACCACCCTGAGCATTCCAAAGCGCGGACAGCTGGCTCATTTTCGCTTCGGCGCGTTGGGTCAGGAAACGGCCGCTGGCTTCGTCGACCAACATCCAGCGTCGATCGCCCTCCAGTCCCAGCTTGTCCAGGCTGATCCCTTGCAGAACCTCGGCCTTGCCGGATTTCAACGGGTAACGATAAAGCGCGCTCAGACGCAGCATGGCCAACTCCCTTGTGGGCAAAAACGCCACCCTATACGAGCTTCACCCGCGAATCAAAGGCTGACGAGAGGTCAGCCTTCGAACAGATCCATCACGCTGGCACTTCGTCGAGCATCAGACGCTGGCGTACCACGTCGACCAGTTTGTCCGGCTGGAACTTGGAGAGGAAATTGTCGCAGCCAACCTTCTTCACCATCGATTCGTTGAAACTGCCGGACAACGAGGTGTGCAACACCACATACAGACCACGCAGACGTGGATCGTTACGAATTTCGGTGGTCAGGCGATAGCCGTCCATCTCCGGCATTTCCGCATCGGTGAATACCATCAGCAGTTTGTCCGTCATGTTCACGCCGGTATCCGCCCAAGCCTTGAGCATGTTCAGTGCCTTCAGACCATCGCTGGCAATGTGCATTTTCACGCCGAGCTGGCCGAGGGTGTCACGCAATTGCGAGAGCGCCACGTTGGAGTCGTCCACCAACAGGACTTCGCGATCACGGGCGCGTTCCAGCACCGGATCGTCGAGTTTGTCACGCGAGACCTTGGCGTTGTACGGGACGATCTCGGCAAGCACTTTCTCGACATCGATGATTTCCACCAGTTGATCGTCGACTTTGCTGATCGCCGTCAGATAGTGTTGACGGCCAGCACTGGTCGGCGGCGGCAAAATGGCTTCCCAGTTCATGTTGACGATGCGATCCACACCACCAACGAGGAATGCCTGCACCGAACGGTTGTACTCGGTAACGATGATGGTGCTGTTCGGACCAGGTACCAGTGGACGCATACCGATTGCTTGCGACAGGTCGATCACCGGCAACGTCTGCCCACGCAGGTTGACCACGCCGCAGACGAACGGGTGACGCTGAGGCATCAGGGTCAGCTTTGGCAGTTGCAGCACTTCCTGAACCTTGAACACGTTGATCGCGAACAATTGGCGCCCGGCCAGCCGGAACATGAGAATTTCCAGGCGATTCTCACCCACCAGTTGCGTGCGTTGGTCTACCGTGTCGAGAATGCCGGCCATCAATGACTCCTGGGCTTGTTCTGATGAATTCACTAAAAGGGGTTATCGGCGGTCTATGACGAATCTTGATTCCCGCAAAATTCACCATCAAAATGCCATAACGCACCATTGATGTCACATTAACATCATGCTTTACTGGCGCCGTGATTTTCATCTGCTACATTCTTTGCGGCGCGACCTCGGTTTGCACTGTAGGTTCCCGCGCCTAAGGGATTCCCCTAGTAACAATCAGGATCAACCTGATATTCGCAATATCCAATAGCCATTAATGTGACGCCATTCTCATTGCATGAACGGAGTCAGGCTATTGTGTGCGATCGCAGTTCAGTGGCAACAACCCCTCTGGAACCTCTCAGTCTGTGCACCTGCACGTCTGGGCGCGATCTCCCGACGATTCATGATCGTCGTCACACACGGCACTCCCTCACCAGACATGACGTTGTGGAGATAAGCATGCCGATCGACCGTAAAGAGTGGGCGCAACGCTTCCCCGAATTTCTGGTCGAGGCCGAAACGCTCCTGGCCAAGTCCGAAGAATGCCTCAGCCATCTACAACTGATCAGCAACGACAAGGACGCCATCGACTGCATGCTCAGCACGCTGCTCAAGCTTGCAAGCAGGGCTGAGGCCCTGGCGCTTGAGGCTATTTCCGAGTTCTCCCGGCACATTTACGACTTGCTCAACCCGGTGCAGGACCACGTCGACCTGCACGAACAGGCCCTGGTTGCCTTGAAAGATTGCTTCACGCTGATGGCCTGGCAACTTGAACTGGTCGATCAGAGCACCGGACAACTGAGCCTCGATAAAAGTGAACAGGCCTCGCTGATCGATGCCTTCGCCTTTCAAGTCGGTCAAACTCGGTTTCAGCCAGCCCCCACCGCCAAACGTTTGCCCCTCCTGGCCTTTTCGGAGCGACAGGCCTGATCCGGCGCACGCCATGACTGAAGAGGCCGCCAAATGTCGTGATTGAATAGTTCATGCCTGTCAGCGACAAATCGAATTAAATCATCACACCTGACAGCCATGGATATTTCCGGCTGGGCTCAGGGTTTACCTGTGTGTTGAAACTCAACTTCAGGCACGCAGATATCTATTGAACACAATAGATTGACTTTTCCCATTATGGCAATTGTGCCCGACACCACACATATTCCTGACTTCTCGGACATATATAGCAAGCGCGACCAACGGTATCTTAAGTGGTATTATGCCGCCCATTAGTTGCTCTCAAGTTAATGGCACAGTGACTCCACCTATAGGCACTCCAGCGAAGTTGGCAGCCAAACACGATCACTGAACCGCGTTGAAATCAATAACATAATTGACAGCATTTTCAGACAGAGACCCGCCAGCCACCGGCCGGTCTACCCGCAGCGAACATCCATTGGCTCCATCCGTTATGTACGCCAGTCTCAAGTCAATCACCACATGGCCACCCTCTCGGGAAAACGCCCGCCGGTTCACACTCATCCTTTGTGTCGCGGCCACACTTGGCAGCCTGTTGACCTATGGCTTTTCCGCACACATTGGCCTCGGCCTGTTGTTGCTTGACGTCGCGGCTACCACCTGTGTCTGGGTGCAATATCGGCTGTCACGCAAATCAATCAAATTCCAGCCGCAGGAGCTCGCCGACCGCCTGCTCGAAGTCCAGGAAAACGAGCGCCACCGCCTTAGCCGCGAGCTGCACGATGATATCGGCCAATTGCTGACCGCCGCCAAGCTGCAGAGCGACTGGCTCAAACGGCGGATGCCGGAAGACTTGCAGGACCAATGCACCGCACTGTGCGAAACCCTTGAGGAAACGCTCAACAAGGTGCGCGATGTTTCGGCCATTCTCAATCCTCGCCAATTGACCAGCCTTGGCCTTGAAGCCAGCCTGAGAGCACATCTGCTCAAGACATTGACTCATACAAGCGTGCACTGGAGCCTCGATTGCCAGCAGCGCCTTAACGGCATCCCGGAAGAAATGGCGGTCGCCGCCTTTCGCATCACCCAGGAGGCGGTGACCAATATCCTGCGTCACGCGCAGGCGAAAAATCTGGTGATACGCGTGCAACGCCTGCCAAAGGGCCTGACGTTGCTGATCAGCGATGACGGACGGGGATTTGCCCCTGCCGCCAATCCAGGTCGTGAAGGACAGCGAGGCATGGCCGGGATGGCCGAACGGATCGAGCAATTGGGTGGCACCCTGAACGTTATCAGTGAGCCCGGCAAAGGCACTCGAATCGAAGCACTTTTCCCCTGGGCCCCCCGTGCACTCGAACGGGCCAGTACGAATAAGGTTATGCGTTGACTTGCAACTTACTTCTGGTGGATGACCACTCGCTGATCAGGGCCGGCGTGCGCGCTCTGGTGCTGGATATTCCCGGTTACGCGGTGATTGGCGAGGCCAATGACGGCTCGCAATTGCTCGAAATGGTCGAGCAACTGAGTCCCGATATCGTGCTGCTGGATATTTCCATGAAAGAAACCGGCGGGCTGGAAGCTTTGCAACGGTTAAAGCGCGTGCGTGCGCAGAGCAAAGTGCTGATCCTGTCGATGCACACCGACCCTGCGCTGATCATGCAGGCACTGGAGTCCGGTGCCCACGGCTACCTGCTCAAGGACACCACAGCCACCGAACTCGAGCACGCCCTGGAAGCCTTGCGCAACAACGAGCGTTACTTGAGTCCGGCCATCGCCCACACCGTGATCAACCAGGCGCTGACCCGCAATCAGAAGCAGCAACCGGAAACCGCCGACTCGCACAACCTGACTGCCCGACAGCTGGAAATCCTGCGTTTGATCGTACGCGGCAAATCCACCCGGGAAATCGCCAATGGCCTGGGTTTGAGCATCAAGACTGTAGAGACCCACCGTTCGCAGATCATGAAACGCCTGCAAATCTACGATGTGGCGGGCCTTGTACTGTTCGCCGTGCGCGAACAGATCATCAGTCTGGACGACTGACTGATGGCTTGATGGTCAATAGCGGCGAACTCCTCGGCAGGTGAACCTGCAACGCCGCTGGCCGCGCCTCGAACCGCATGCTGCTGCCTTCCAGCGGCTCACCATCAAGATTGATGTACAGCCCTTCAGCGACCTTGATTTCGACCCAAGGCAATCGGGTTCTGACAAACATGTTGTCGATACCGAAACCATCGCTGAGCAGCGACTTCAAGGTGCCGGCCAACTCCTGTGGTGCGGGCAAGATGCTGATATCAAGCAAACCGTCATCGGCCAGCGCCTGCGGACACAATACATGCCCGCCACCCGCCTGACGCCCGTTGCCGATCCCCAATGCCAGCAACTCGCCGCTCCAATGGAAATCCGGCCCTTGCAGCTCACCATAAGCAGCATGCAGCTCACTGAACCGCGACAAACCGGTGAACAGATAGGCTGCACCACCCAATACTTTTTTCAGCTCTTCTGAAGTATTGGCCGTAACCTGACTGCCGAAACCGCCGGTAGCCATATTCAGGAAGACCTGCCCGCCCACTTCCCCCAGATCAATGTCACACGGCGGTACATCAAGAAGTTCAAGCGCATTGGCCGGCTCCAGCGGGATCCCTGCTGCGCGGGAAAAGTCGTTGGCAGTTCCCAAAGGCAATAGCACCAGACTGGCTTTGCCTGGATGCGCCGCAAGGGTTTCGGCGATATCGCGCAACGTGCCGTCTCCGCCGCCAGCAATAATTTTCGTGTACCCGTCCGCCAACGCTTGCTCGACCCATCGCTGGGCATCCCCAGCTTCCCAGGTCAGGCGTACCGCCAACTCCCAGCCTTGCTTGCGCTTGTTCTCTACCGCGGTGCGAACGGCCTCGTTGAGTGCCTGCTTGCCATGCAGAACCAACAGCGCCCGGCGTTCACTCATAGCGTCACTCCCTGAATTGAATCGATTGAAACATGTTGACCGCCGTGTCGCGCAAAAAAGCCACAGCAATGACAATTAATTCAATTGCCGGCCGAAGCGTCCTACACAGCGGTACTTTTTCTTACGAAACATGCGAAATCGGCTCAATTGACCACACAGAACAGTTGGGTCACCGTGTGCCGGCGGTATCAATCATCAATCCGACAACACAAGGATGTGCATGTAATGAGTGGAAACTCCCCAAGGTTTTTTAATAGCTCGAAAGATGAAAAAGGTCGCTGGCGTACATTTGAAACAGCAAGTGGATATGTCCATGTCAAGCCATGAAGCCAGAATGCCAGTGAGTCCGGTTGCCCCTCTCGCCGAATGTCGCGCGAGTCACAAGTCCGATTTCAAAAGCAGCACCAAGACCACTGGAGAAACAGATATGGAACCTCGTGTGACCGAGTTGGAAACCCACCTCAAATACATTCGACGGGACATGGACGAAGTCCGAAGTGACGTCAGAACGATCAAACACCGTCTCGCCTACTCGGCGGGCGCAACAGCCGTAGTGCTGAGTCTGTTGGGTTGGGTGGCCAATAGCCGATTCGACCAGCTTGTTGCACTGATCAGCCATTGACCGAACGAAACATTGCAGGCGTCGACAGGATCAGTCGACGCCTGCATTTGCGAAGCAGGGTTCAGCCCAGGAGATCACTCAGCGGAATGAAGACGACCTCGTCTCCTTCGAGCAGAGTGCCCCCCTCCAATACTTCAACCAATCCGTCTGCCCACGCGGCGCTGCGCAACACACCTGAGCTCTGGTTACGGTAGATAGTCGCCCTCCCCTGTTCAAGACGCCCCCGCAAGTATTCACGCCGATTGCCGGCAACAGGCCAGACAAAGCCTGCTGGCACCTTGAACTTCAGGGGGCCGACATCCCGCACGCCTTGGCGCCTCATCAGGTAAGGCCGAGCCAGCAGCGCGAAAGTCACCAACGTCGAAGCCGGGTTACCGGGCAACCCGATAACGGGCACATTGCGGAAATGGCCAAATATCAGCGGCTTTCCGGGCTTGATTGCCAGCTTCCAAAGGCCCAGTTCGCCCTCTTCTCGCAAAGCGACACCCAGAAAATCAGCCTCTCCCACCGAAACGCCTCCGGTGGAAAGAATCAGATCAACATCCTGCAACTCACCCAAGCGAGCGCGGGTGGCAGCCAGATCATCCGGAAGAATGCCTGCGTCGACCACTTCACAGCCCAGACGCTGTAACCAACTGCACAGCAGCACCCGATTACTGTTGTAGATCTGCCCTGGCCCCAGCGGTTGACCCGGCTCGACCAATTCGTCGCCAGTGGAAATCACCGCCACCCGAACCTTGCGCACAACCGTCAGACCGGCGCAGCCCAGCGAAGCAGCCAAACCTTGCTCAATCGGGCCAAGCCGGGTTCCGGCCGACAGGATCAACTCACCGACCGTTGTTTCCTGGCCTTGTGGGCGAATGTTCTGGCCGATCTTCATCGGTTCGATGAAGCGTACGGTTCCATCAGTCTGAACGTCAGCGTTTTCCTGCATTTCTACGCAATCAGCCCCAGACGGTACCGGCGCTCCCGTAAAGATGCGCGCACAGGTACCGGGTTTCAGAGCTTCGGGAGACTGCCCGGCAAACACCTTTTGACTGACTGGCAGAGGTTCGCCGGTCCAGTCGGCCAGGTTCAGGGCATATCCATCCATGGCGCTATTGGGCCAAGGTGGCAGATCGAGGAGCGAAATCAAATCTTCGGCCAGCACCCGACCTTCGACCAGCGCCAGTGGCAAATACTCATGCTCGACGATTGGCGAGGCTTCGGCCATATCCAGCAAACGCGCCAGCGCTTCCTCGACCGGCATCAGCGAGCCCGTCTTGCCCGGCTTACCCACGGGACTCACAAGGCATCGCCTTTTTCAGATGAGGCACGAAATTGCACGGGCGGTGGCGAGCGTCCAATTGCTCGCCAAGAATGCCATCCCAGCCCGTGCGCACGGCGTTGGTCGAACCCGGCAAGCAGCAAACCAGTGTGCCATTCGCCAGGCCGGCCAGCGCACGGGACTGCACGGTAGAGGTGCCGATATCGGCCACCGATATCTGCCGGAACAACTCGCCAAACCCATCCACTTGCTTGTCGAGCAAGCACGCCACGGCTTCCGGCGTGCTGTCACGCCCCGTGAAACCGGTGCCACCGGTGATCAGCACAACCTGCACGACATCATCGGCGATCCAGTGGGCGACTTGCGCTCGAATTTTGTAGAGGTCATCTTTAAGCAAGACACGCTCGGCCAGAACGTGGCCAGCCGCAGTCAAGCGGTCGACGAAGACCTGACCGGAGGTGTCGGTTTCCAGGGTTCGGGTATCGCTGACAGTCAGAACCGCAATATTGAGCGGCACGAAAGGTACATCAGCCTTGGCTTTCATAGGCTCGTCCAGTTGTAGGGGAAACAGCCCGGTGTTATATCACAGCGCCCCTTTTTTTTGCCGCCCCTCTGGAGAGCAGCCATGACCTTGAAGACGCAACTGCCGCCCTGCTCCATTCTCCTTCTGGCAGGCGGACGCGGCCAGCGCATGGGCGGTCAGGACAAAGGTCTGGTGGAGTGGAGGGGCGACCCGCTGATCGCACATTTGCAGCGCAAGACTCGCTCACTGACTGACGACCTGATCATCTCCTGCAATCGCAATCGCGAGCGTTATGCGCTGTTCGCCGATCAATTGGTGATCGATGACGAGAGCGACTTTCCAGGACCATTGGCGGGCATTCGTGCGGGCCTGAAAGCCGCGCGCCATCCTCACCTGCTGGTATTGCCATGTGATGTTCCGAGTATCGACGCAGCGCTGCTGCACGACATGCGCGAAACCGCCAACCGGCATCCTGACAAACCTTTAATGTTGCGCCACGGCAAGCACTGGGAACCTTTGCTCTGCGTGATTCCGGCCGCCCTTTTACCGGCCTTCGAAGACGCCTGGAACGCCGGTGAACGCAGCCCCGGCCGAGTGATGCGCAGCTTGGGCGCCAATGCCCTGCAATGCCCCGACAACGACCCGCGACTGGCTAACCTGAACACCCCCGACCTGTTAAATTCACACAACACCGTGTCAGACTGACATTATCGAAGGAACTCTGACGTCTTGCGTACGTCTCAAGCTCAGTAACCAAAAGAATTCCCATTCGGAGACACACTAATGACTCAACGGACCCTCGCCACTTTCATGCTCGCACTGGGCCTCGCTACCCTCGCCGGTTGCTCCTCGCCTACAGTGATCACCTTGAATGACGGTCGCGAAATCCAGGCCGTCGACACCCCGCAATACGACGAAGATTCAGGTTTCTACGAGTTCAAACAGCTGGACGGTAAAGAAACTCGCATCAACAAGGATCAGGTTCGTACCGTTAAAGAGCTTTAAGCTCTACGTCGACAACGGATACAGAAAAGCCCGCATTTTCATGCGGGCTTTTTCATGGACACTGTCTCGTCCTGAATAAGGTTTACACCTTCTGGCTTCTTATCAGGAGGGTGCAATGGATACGGGCGCAAAACGTAGTCAGCGCGATTACACGCTGACTTTTAAATTGTCGGTTGTCGACCAAGTCGA
>NZ_CAXAPL010000035.1:0-68631 GCF_963970845.1 Pseudomonas sp. RA_105y_Pfl2_P56 | reverse complement strand
GCATGCGCGCACGGCTGATCGGCCCGGGCAACGCCGGCGAACTGCGCCACGAGCTGCTGGCCGGCGATGCCCCGGGCCACGAATGGATTCAGTGCGCCGGGCTGCTCCTGGTGGGCAGCAAGCAGGGGCTGAGTTTCGTACAGGAGCTGGTGGGCCTATGACGCTGCTACTCGACGGGCAAAAAGTCCAAGGGAAGAACCTCAAGGTCACCGCCAACCTGCGTATTGAAAGCGGCGACATGTCCGGCCAGACCAGCAACACCGACAAGGCCCACAAGGGCTTCAAGCCCAAGACGCTGACCGTTTCGCTGATGATTGCGTTTGTGGATAAAACCCAACTCACGGATCTGCTGCGCCTGGCGGAAACCACGGCCAGCGGCGGTCAGCTTCACCTTTATCGGATCGTCAACGACACGGCCGAGGCCTTCGGCGTTCGCCAGGTGGAATTTTCAGACGGCATCAGCGCCCGGGAAGCGGACAACCTGAAAGCCTGGCTGGTGCAGTTCACACTGAGCGAGCGTGAATCGAATCCGGAAAAAGTCGAAGGCCGGCGCGCCAGCAACAAGGTCAACGCCCAAGGCGCCTCGGGCAGTCCTGTCGGGGAGGGCGGTGGTACTGCCGGCAACGGCGAGGCTACCGATGACAACCCCGCGCTGAGCGGCTTCGAAAAGGTGCTGGGCCGTGTGGATAAGTGGCTGGGCGGGAGTGAGCAGACGTGAAGCTGCACAAGGTGTTGGCCATTAATGGCGCGCCGATCGCGCTGATCAAGGAGGACGTTCGGCTGGACGCCACCAGTCCCGGCCGGGCGAACTTCACGGTTCAGTCTTCGGTACCGCTGAAAGGTCTGGTGACGCTGGATATCGGCTACAACGAAGGCACGCTGCAACGTCACTTTATCGGCTACGTCGAGCGCTGCACCGCCGCGAACGCGGTCGAGCAGGTGCTGTTCTGTCGCGAGCTGGCCGCCGTGCTGGCCAACCCGCTGCCGCTGAACCTGCGTCATGTGGATCTGCGTGCGGTACTGGCCGAGGTCAGCGAGCAAACCGGTCTGCGCTTCCGCGTTCCGGATCAACCATACGCCAGCGTGAAGTCGCCGTATTTCTACAGCCTCGCCGCCGGTTACCAGGCGATGGACAGTCTGGCCCGCGTATTCAGCATTCCCGACTTCACCTGGCACCAACTGGGCAACGGTGAAGTCTTCGCCGGCAGTTGGGCCGACAGCTTTTTTGGCGCCCGGGCGCCGCTGCAAATCCCCACGGAGCTGTTCGACGGCTACCAGGGCAACCAGAGCGCAATGGTCGCGGCCCTTCCCGGCGTGCGACCAGGTGCAACGATCAACAACGGCGAGCGCATCACCACGGTGTCGCTCGCCAATGACCAGATGGCCATCCGATGGAAGACGCAATCCGCCGCGCTGTAGAGCGCCAATTCCCCGAACTCACGGGTGGTTACCACCTGCCGCGCTTTGCCCGGGTCACCGCCGTGGCCGACGCGCCGGCGGACGCCGGACTCTGTGACGACTTCCGGCCGCGCTACGCCGTGGACATTGTCGTACTCGGCCCGGACGATGAACCAGATCCGGCCATGCTGCCGCTCACCGGTGTTCCGCTGCCGTTGCCGACTGGTGGCGAGGAAATGGGCATTTACGCCTTTCCGGAGGAAGGCACGCGGGTGGTGGTGTGCTTCGCCTACGGATTACCGAACAAGCCCTACATTCAATCGATCTTGCCGCATGGGCTGAGCATGCCGAAGGTGCCGAAAGGTGATCAGGTGTGGCAACACAGCGATGCCGCCCAGCAGCGCGTCGATGCCGACGGCAACTGGCTACGGCAGACCGATGGCAAGATCCGGGATCAGGCGATCGAGCGCGAGGTTGAAGCGCTGGAGAACCGCGAGCAGTTCCAGAGCCACACGCAGACCATCGATGACCACTCGACCGAGACGGTGGGTGGTGTGAAAAAGATCGAGGCGCTGGGCGCGTTGAAGCTGCTATCGGGCGGATCCGCGAGCCTGGCGGCGGTGGATGATTTGCACCAGGCGACTGGGCGCGATTTGAACGTGGTGGTCGGGCAAAAGTACAACGCCACGGTGGGTGGGGACATGCATGAGCGGATTGAAGGCTTGCGTGAGAGCGTGGCCGGGGTCAGCCAGCGGATGCGGGCGCCGAAAAACTGGATCGGCTCCGAGGGAGTGAACCTATTTAAAATTGTTTGCGACACACTTGATCTCCTGCAGGAGATGAATACGCAGTTAGCCGCACATACTCACCTGCCGGGGCCGACGCCTGCCCCTTCAGACGCGTCGCTGTTTTCCAGTCGTGCGGCCACCGTAGCCAAAATTTCCACATCGTTAAAAGCCGTGACCTTGTAACTACAGATCTAAAAACGGACTGTCCATTTCATTCAGCGGAATAACTGTTTTTATTGGTATTTCCTTTGGAGGCCTGTCGGGCAAACCGTTAGTTCTACGCCACTGCAAGTGCTCGGCACGCAGCGTCGCTTCCATATTGGAAATCTGAGCGTCGAAATCGTGAGGTATTGCGAAATTCTTCTCGATCACGCTAACGCGTTTAATAAGGCGCCAAGCTCCGTACTCAAGGAACGGATTTAGACCCATAATGTTGCCATGTAGCAAACTGTTGGGTGGGGGAGCATTCAGTATAACGGCGAGCTTGTCGATTGCTCGATCTATATCCCAGTCGGAAACGCTCAGGAGGAGCGAGCACAAAGCGAGCAGACTGGATGGTATTTGACCCCACCTATAGTTCATCCACTTTCTGTCTGAATACCCAAACGACCTACCTGCGAACATGCAAAGTTGAATAGTCTTTTCGTAGTGTGGTTCGAGCACCTCCACATCAAAGACTTCCCTATCTTTGTATCGAACGATCAACCTGGCGGCGTCCTTCTTTACATCGCCGAAGCCAATGCCTCTAGCCGCAAGAATCAAATCAGCGTTGTCTTGGGATAACTTAGATCTAGCAGCATACCGCCAATCAAAGCCTGGAATTTCTGCATGCGCTGGATGATGCGCCAGAGAGTTATGTGGGTCGGTAGCGATCAATTTGTACAAATACGTTAGCGTCTCTATCGAAGTGGTTACCCGAAAGCGCGCTGCTGCCTTTAAATCAAAGTACCATTGCCGCATAGATCGAATGTCCGACTGGTCGAACACTTTTGATTCAATACCTTTACAAACTAACTGACGAACAAACCGCGTTTCCTGAGACCTATCTGACTGTAAATCGACCAATTCGCTTTGTTTTGGTTCGTCAGTATTGACTGGACTAAAATCGCAGAACGGAAGGTGAGCATCTTCGTTTTTCGCTCCAACAAAGCGAAAGTGCGCTTGTCGCAGACTTTTAGCTGTTGCTTTGGACTTAGCACCGCTCACCAAAATTGCGCCATCGACTCCGCAAGAAGGGCATAGGACATCTAACCCGACCAAGGTTCGTATATGATCCGGGATATTGCTCAATACTTGAATGGATTCCTCTACTGTATGATTTCCATACAAGGCCAGCAGTTGTTCAACGTCTAACTCTTTGCTATTCAGTAGTGAGTATGCGGTTTTAGACATGAGCTTACCGTCTGTGATTATTAATCCCAAAAGGAAGCATAGCACCGGGATAGAAGACCGGAGGAGTCGGAATATCTACGGAGCGGGGGCGTAGGCGTAGGCGTAGGCGTAGGCGTCCTACCCTAGCGGATCCGTTCTTTGACTGACAGAGCGACACCACGTACTCGCATCGGGGTTACCAGCAAATACATGCCCGCCCCTTATTCATCGCGGTTGATGTCGAGTAGGGACTCCACAGCGAAGGCCAGCGCAGCATCCGCCAAATCCAACAAATCACTTAGCTCGTCACGATCGATGAATTGTTCCTGGTGCAGAGCGTATGCCTGCGTGAGCAGCGCTTTATGATGAAAGCCGGGGCGTTCAAGCAATGCAGCTTGGTTTCGCAACATTCCGTTCCACCGCGAAAGAGCATCGTTTCGAAGGGGTTCAGCGATCATTGGGCACCACCAAAATATACTGTACGCGCATACAGCATAAATGATTTCACATTCCCTGTTGCTTGCCCCCGACGAAACGACTCGCCTGTTTTCGCCAGGCAACAAAAAGGCGCCAACATGGCGCCTTTGAGGTGTTCAGCTTGGTCTGTTCAGACAGCTAGCTCACGGAGCGCTGCTGTTGCCAGAAATCCAGACCGTGAGGCGTAGCGGTGATCTTTGTTCACCTTCTCGTCAATACGGAGCAAAAGATTCTCTGGTAGAGACGCATTGAATCTGACTGACTTGCCAAGATACGGGGTCAGATCGAAGTCAACTACCGCCCAGACACCACCGTCATAATCCGGATTGGCTAAGTGTGCATCTACCTCTTTCCCTTGAGGTAGATCGTCTCCATCAGCAACCATCCCTTCCAAGTGCAGCGCCAGTGCTTCGTTTACATTTTCAAGCGCTTCCGAAAAGGTGCTACCGGCTGAGAAGCAACCAGGCACGTCGGGCACAGTCACCCCGTAGTCAGATTCAGCGTCTTTATGTATTACGACTGGAAATTTCATATTCTGTTTCTCCCTTGCGAGCGCTCGGCGCGCCCGTCGTTTACATCTGCATAGCCCCAGCAAAAAGTCCGTGAGACCGTTACCACCTTTATATTTTTTATCCTTCCCACCTAAGCCCCGCAGTAGAGCTTTCGGTGGGAGGGCCGGCTCATTTGAGACCGGCGGTTTTCAAAATGCTATGTAGCGTTCCTTTTGCGATTTCCGACTTGGGGTGTGGAACCGTCACCCGACCCGCTTTCGTTGGATGCTTGAACTGATGATGGCTCCCTCTGACTGCCACCTCTTCCCATCCATCCGCCACCAACAGCTCGATAACTTCTCTACTTCGCATCCTGTCCCTCCCTCTGCTCCAATGGTGTGTATAGTACACACGAATAATAACTATGTCAAAGGCGAATACACACAATACACACAATACACACAGATTTTTGCTATTTGCCGAAAATGTTCGTCGCAAGAAAAAAACGATCAAAAAAGCACTTATCCCCCTCCCGCCGGCGGGCTACGCGTCTCTTTTTTGTGCAAACCGCATTGGGGTGATAACCACGATCGCAAGCCAAGCCGACCGTAGGCTTACCGACCGAACCACGGACTGTAATGAGTGCAAAGATTTGCAACGATGTGAAACACGATAGGGCGCTTCTCACTGGAACCGTTTCAAGAACTCAACAGGTGATAACCAATGATTACGGGCGTATCGCGCTGAAAAACATTCTTTTCCGTCAGTTTTCGCTTTTTGGTTCATCGAATTTTCACTCACATTTTTCAGCGGTCGAACCAATGCCGGACTGTCTGAGCGCTATGCTGGCTGGGCCTCTCTGGCAAAAATGGATATTTCGCAGGGCTTCATTAGCCTCAGCAGGATCAGCTTGTCGAATTCAAGGCAAGCCATACGAAGGTATGCAGGTCGCAAAAAGGGGAACGCATGCGCATCTTTATCGACGAATCTGGATCGTTCACCTACACAGACGACCGAAACGCTTGGAGCACAGTTGGCGCGGTTGTTGTCTTGGATGAAGCGATGGCCGCCGCTGAAGACACACTTCGCCAGTTCAAAGCTGAGAACGGATGCCCCTCGGATCAGGAATTGAAACTCGGAAAAGTGCGCGATGAGATGAGCTATTTCCGCCTGCTAAATCGGCTCGCTCAGTTGAATTGCACGCTTTATGGGTTGGCAACAAATGCCCATCTGAACACCCCCCAGGCTGCAGACGCTCATAAAACGCAATGCGCCCAGTCGCTGGTGAAGCACATCGATAAAATGGTTCACCAAAGCATGAAAGACAGCATCCTAGGAGTTTCCAAACAGGTGCTTGGGCTGTCTGATCAGCTCTATATCCAATTCACCTGCCAAATCCAACTGATGTACTACGTCGTATCGCATGCAGTGACTTACTACGTTCAAACCCATCCAGAGTCTTTGAGTTCATTTGTTTGGCGGGTGGATCAAAAAGAGCCTTCGAAAAAAACTGAGTTCGAAAACGTTTTCGAAAACCTCAGTCCGGCATATCTGCAAACTATGTCTATCGACAACCCAATGCCGAGGGTTGAGGGGTTCGATTACAGCCACATGGCCAGATTCGATGCTGCTGAGCCGAGATTTCTCAAGGAACAATATGGCGTCAGTGTCGACCTGAGTGATGTATTAGACATTGGCAAGCTGATTAGAGAGGACATGCAGTTTGTTGACTCCAGAAGCGATTCTGGCGTTCAGATTGCCGATCTGCTGACGTCTGGTCTTCGTCGATGCATGAGAAAAGAGTTCAGAGACAACCTGAGAGCCGCTGCATTTTTAGGACGGCTAATGGTCAATCGAGGACGCGGCGAGCACCCTTTGTTACTCGTATCACTTGGCGAGGAAGCAGCGCTGGACAACCAAACCGGAAAGCTCGTCAAAATGATGAAGCGGCAGCAACGCCCCATGATTAGAGGGTGAACAGTAGCCTGTGCCATGCTTTCGCGCCCGTCCAATATCCGTCCAATTCACCAAGATTTCATTGCTGCACATATGCACAGAAACGATCTGAAACCATTTGTTTTCCTGGCTTCCCCCAGTAAAGTGGCCATCCTATCTCGGGCTCATAATCCTTTGGTCCACGGTTCAAGTCCGTGTGGGCCCACCACATTTGAAAGCCGCGCTAAATGCGCGGCTTTTTATTGGGCGATGGTTTGGTCTATACGAGTGCAATGCTCGGAAGACTTCCCCGAGGGCTGTAGGCAAGTTCCGAAGCGGTGGTTTGAGGCGGTTTGGCGCCTGTTGGGCTTTTCTTTGACGGGATACTCTCAAGGCGTCGCTGCTCATCAGCGGCCAGGCTTGGAAACCCGATTAAATTAATGACAACAACGCTCTGCCTTCGTGATCGCAAAGATTTTTAGTCTGCGATCCAGATTTATGACGGCTGCGCGCGGGACGTCTTCGGACGTGCCGGTTTCCTGATTTTCCGGTTTCCAACCTGCGCGCAGCTGTCACCCATTCGCATGGAAACGAATGCGGTGCCTCTTCAAATTAGGAGTATCACCCTGACTGAAAAAGACTCGTCCACGCCTTCTGACCTGAAAACCATCGGCCTTACCCCCTTCATCTACGGCTCCAATCAACCCCTTTTCCACGTCAGCGCCGGCCTCCCGATCGGCGTTGCTCTGTCTCAAGCCTCCGACCTGCTGTTTCTCGTCAAAGCCTTCGCTGAAGACGCCGCTTACGACAAAAAAACTGACCGCTATGCCTGGGGCGCTCATTTTCTGGCGGCGATGAGCAAAGCGGTGATTGATGATGTAGTGAAGGTCATCAACCATCAACGCTTCGCGACACGCAACCAAACGCAGGTTTAGCACGACCTTCCTCGATTCGCGCCCCGGTGAATCGGGGCGTCGATGCTAAACACGCTGATATCCATATCCAACCCGCGGAGCCTGTAACATGCGCAGGCCAACCAACCAGCGCCCCATGGAGCCCCCCTTGCCCGACACCCGCCCACCCGCGCTTGATGAAATCGACCGCCAGTTGATCGCCGCTCTGCAAATCAACGCCCGCGAAAGCGTAGCCATGCTCGCCCGGCAGTTGGGCATTGCGCGCACCACCGTGACTTCAAGGCTGGCACGCCTGGAAAAGGCCAAAGTGATCACCGGTTATGGTGTGCGTTTGGGGCAACGCGTGGTCGATGGCGGGTTGCAGGCGTATGTCGGGATCAAGGTGCAGCCGCGCTCCGGTAAAGAGGTGTTGCGCCGGTTGAGTGCGATGGCGCAGGTGCAGCAGTTGTGTGCGGTAAGCGGCGAATTTGATTATGTGGCGTGGTTGCGCACGGATTCGCCGGAGCAACTGGATCAACTGCTGGATCAGATTGGCAGTGTGGATGGGGTTGAGAAGACCACCACGTCGATCATCTTGAGTAGCAAGATTGATCGGGGACAGCCGGTTTAATCGCGGGTGGCTGAGAGAGCCTCATCGCCAGCAGGCTGGTTCCCACAGTGCGGTGTGTAGCACTGGCTCGTCACTTTGATCGATAAACTGGCAAAACGACGACACTTTGCGTCTTATTAACGTGTCCCAGGCTCCCTAGAATGGCTGGCATCTTTTCCTATACTCAGACGCGCATCCAGCGTCGGGTCGCCAGCAAGGTCAGCCATGAACAAGAACAATCGCCATCCTGCAGACGGTAAGAAGCCAATCACCATTTTCGGTCCGGACTTTCCGTTCGCCTTCGATGACTGGATCGAACACCCGGCCGGCCTGGGCAGCATTCCCGAGCATCACCACGGCGCTGAAGTGGCGATCGTCGGCGCCGGCATCGCAGGTCTGGTGGCGGCTTATGAGCTGATGAAGCTTGGCCTCAAACCGGTGGTTTACGAGGCCTCGAAGCTGGGCGGCCGCCTGCGCTCGCAAGCGTTCAACGGCACTGACGGTATCGTCGCCGAACTCGGTGGCATGCGTTTCCCGGTGTCCTCCACTGCGTTCTATCACTACGTCGACAAACTCGGTCTCGAAACCAAGCCCTTCCCCAACCCGTTGACGCCCGCCTCCGGCAGCACCGTGATCGACCTGGAAGGCAAAACCCATTACGCACAAAGCCTGAAGGATCTTCCTGCCCTGTTTCAGGAAGTGGCTGACGCTTGGGCCGATGCATTGGAGGCGGGATCACAGTTCGCCGATATCCAGCAAGCCATTCGCGACCGTGATGTGCCGCGCCTCAAAGAGCTGTGGAACACTCTGGTGCCGCTGTGGGATGACCGCACCTTCTACGATTTCGTCGCCACGTCCGAGGCGTTCGCCAAGTTATCGTTCCATCACCGCGAAGTGTTCGGTCAGGTTGGTTTCGGCACCGGCGGCTGGGATTCTGACTTTCCCAATTCGATGCTGGAAATCTTCCGGGTGGTGATGACCAACTGCGACGATCACCAACATTTGGTGGTCGGCGGCGTTGAACAAGTGCCGCAGGGTATCTGGCGCCATGTGCCACAGCGCTGCGTGCACTGGCCTGAAGGCACCAGCCTGAAGTCCCTGCACCGTGGCGCGCCACGTTCAGGCGTGAAGAAAATTGCCCATGCGCCCGATGGCCGTTTCGCCGTCACCGACAACAACGGTGACACCCGCGAATACGCCGCCGTGCTGACCACTTGCCAGAGCTGGCTGCTGACCACGCAGATCGAATGCGACGAAACCCTGTTCTCGCAAAAGATGTGGATGGCGCTCGACCGCACCCGCTACATGCAATCGTCGAAAACGTTCGTGATGGTCGATCGGCCGTTCTGGAAGGACAAGGACCCGCAAACCGGGCGCGACCTGATGAGCATGACCCTCACCGATCGCCTGACCCGTGGTACCTATCTGTTCGATAACGGCGACGACAAACCGGGCGTGATCTGCCTGTCGTACTCGTGGATGAGCGACGCCTTGAAGATGCTGCCGCACCCTGTGGAAAAGCGTGTGGAACTAGCGTTGAACGCGTTGAAAAAGATCTACCCGAAAGTCGACATCGCCGCGCGGATCATCGGCGATCCGATCACGGTGTCGTGGGAAGCCGATCCGCATTTCCTCGGTGCATTCAAAGGCGCCCTGCCCGGCCACTATCGCTACAACCAGCGCATGTACGCGCACTTCATGCAGGACGACATGCCAGCCGAACAGCGCGGGATTTTCATCGCCGGTGACGACGTGTCGTGGACGCCGGCCTGGGTCGAAGGCGCGGTGCAGACTTCGCTCAACGCGGTGTGGGGGATCATGAACCATTTCGGCGGTTCTACACATAAAGAGAACCCGGGCCCGGGTGATGTGTTCAAAGACATCGGCCCTATCGCCCTGCCTGAGTAAGAGGAATCCCTGATGCGTGTAGCCCTTTACCAATGTCCACCGCTGCCACTGGACCCCGCCGCCAACCTGCAACGCCTGCATCGATTGGCGATGGAGGCCAAAGGCGCCGATCTGTTGGTGCTGCCGGAGATGTTCATGACTGGCTACAACATCGGCGCCGAGGCGGTCAGTACATTGGCCGAGGTCTACAACGGTGAATGGGCGCAACAGATCGGCCGGATCGCCAAGGCTGCCGGCCTTGCGATTGTGTACGGTTATCCCGAGCGCACTGCCGACGGGCAGATCTACAACGCTGTGCAGATGATCGACGCCCAAGGCGAACGCCTGTGCAATTACCGCAAGACACACCTGTTCGGTGATCTCGATCGCTCGATGTTCAGTCCGGGCGAAGACGCGTTTCCCGTGGTTGAACTCAATGGCTGGAAGCTCGGTTTCCTGATCTGTTACGACCTGGAATTCCCGGAAAACGCCCGGCGTCTGGCCCTGGCAGGCGCCGAACTGATTCTGGTGCCGACGGCGAACATGATTCCGTTCGATTTCGTCGCTGACGTCACTGTCCGCTCGCGTGCCTTCGAGAACCAGTGCTACGTGGCTTACGCCAACTACTGCGGCCATGAAGGTGACATTCACTATTGCGGGCAAAGCAGCATCGCCGCGCCGGACGGCAGCCGCAGGGCTCAGGCCGGTCTGGATGAGGCCTTGATCGTCGGCGAACTGGATCGGCAGTTGATGATCGACTCCCGCGCCGCCAATCACTACCTCAGCGATCGCCGCCCCGAGCTTTACGGCGCGCTGAACCAGCGCTAATCCGCTAGCATTGGCACTTCACTGTTCTGGAAGTGCCCATGCCTGCGCCGACTCCCCCCCGCCCCCACACCGAAACCCTGGCCAACGGCTTGCGCGTAACCCTGCGTCATGCGCCCGGTTTGAAGCGCAGTGCCGCCGCGTTACGGGTGGCTGCCGGCAGCCATGACGTGCCCTTGGCGTGGCCGGGGCTGGCGCATTTTCTTGAGCATTTGCTGTTCCTCGGCACTGAGCGTTTTCCTGCGAGCGAAGGGTTGATGGCCTACGTGCAAGGTCACGGCGGGCAGGTGAATGCCAGCACTGACGAGCGTACGACTGACTTTCTCTTTGAGTTGCCGACGCAATCGTTCAGCGGCGGGCTTGAGCGTCTGTCAGACATGCTCGCCCATCCGCGTATGAATCTGGACGATCAGTTGCGGGAACGGGAAGTGCTGCAGGCGGAATTTATCGCTTGGTCGCAAGATCCTGCGGCGCAGCAGGATCTTGCGTTGTACCAAGGTTTGCCAGCCGAGCATCCCTTGCGCGGGTTTCATGCGGGGAATCGGGCCAGCCTGCAAGTGGAGCTGCCGGCGTTTCAAGAGGCGTTGAAGGATTTCCACCAGCGGTTTTATCGCACCGGGCAAATGACATTGAGCCTGGTGGGGCCGCAGAGCCTTGAACAATTGCGCGCACTGGCCGTGCAGTTTGCGGCGACGTTGCCGGCCGGGGATCACGTTGCGCAAGCCGTGAGCCTCCCGCTGGCGGTGAGCCGTTATCAACAGGTCGGTGAACAGCGCTGCAATCTGCTGTTTGCGTTCGACGCGTTGCCCGAGTCGTCGGCTGAGGCGATGGCGTTTCTCTGCCATTGGCTCAACAGCGCCAAACCAGGTGGATTGCTGGCGTACTTGCGGGCACAGGCTCTGGCTGACGGCCTGCACGCAGCGCCGCTGTATCACTTTGCCGGGCAGGCCTTGCTGCATCTGGCGTTCAATGCACCCGCCGAATCGCTGGGTGCCATTGGCGAACACGCGCGCGACTGGCTGAGTTTCTTCGCGCAACAGGATTGGGCGCCGCTGCGCAAGGAATACGCCGCCGTGCTTGCGCGTCAACAACAAGTCAGCGCTGCGTTGCCACTGGCGCGGCTCGACAGCGAGCAACTCGAAAGCGGTTTGTCGGAATCGGGCGCGAGCGCGCTGAAACGAATGCTGCGTGAAATGGGCACGGTGGATAACTTCAGTCACCACTGGCACCTGCCCGCCGCCAATCCTTTCCTGCGGGCCAACGAGCCGCTGGCCAACGCCGGACTGATCCGCGGACAAACCAGCGCCCACCGAGGCCTGCGCACGTTTGCTCAGGATCGCTCACGCGGGCGTCGCGAACGTTCGCCAATGCAATTGAGTCAGGCCTTGCCGGACAACGGTGATGACGGGGCGATTTATCTGCGCTGGCAACTGGAGGCGGCGGCCTCTGCAGCTCTGCAATCGAGGCTGCTGCGCAGTCTGCGAGCAACTCAGGATGATGCGCGTCAGGCCGGGGTCGAGTTATCGCTCAGCATGGGCGGCAATCAATGGCTGTTGAAACTGACCGGGCTGCAAGAGCCCATGCCCAGCGTCCTTGAGCACGCGCTGAAATGTCTGACGCAAGTTGACGCCGATTCCCTGCCGGGTGAGGCGCAAGCGGCGTTGATACCGATCCGCCAACTGCTCAAGGCACTCCCGGAGCATTGTCTGCAACCCGCGAACACCTGCGATGACGCCAAACACCTGTGGACAACTTCTCGCTGGGATGGCCTGGCGTTGGGCCTTCATCCACAGACCCAATCGGCAATGGGCCTGGCCCTGAGCCGTATTCCCGGCGTACCGGACAATCAGTTGCCGGCACCGACAGCGCTCACCACACAACATTTGTGGCACCCCATCGAGACAGCATCCAGCGAACACGCCTTGTTGCTGTTCTGCCCGACCGCCGGGCGCGACATCGCCGACGAAGCCGCATGGCGCTTGCTCGCACAGCTTTGCCAGACGCCGTTCTATCAACGCCTGCGGGGCGAGTTGCAGTTGGGTTACGCCGTGTTCAGTGCACTGCGGCAAATCCATGGAAAGGTCGGGTTGCTGTTCGGCGTGCAATCACCAAACGCCACGACTACAGAATTGCTCGGCCACATTCAGCAATTCCTTGAAGGCATGTGCGCATTGATCGAATCCACCGACGAGGCCTGTCTCGACCAACAGCGCCAGCGCCTGGCGGATCAGTTCGACAGCACCCATCTGCCTTTCAAGGACACTGCCGAACTGCTCTGGCAGGCCAAACTCGCCGGCCACCCGTCGGATTATCTGGAGCAACTGGTCGCGGCAATCGGCCAACTGAGTCGACCGACATTGCTGGCCGCTGCGCAACGGTTGACCGCTGCCGAAGGCGGCTGGCACTGCCTCGCCAACGGCCCGATACCGGGCGCCCCCTGGCAAGCGGGAAAATGATCATTACCGAGGCTGCAAGGAGCTTTCTCAAAGATTCACGGACAATCCCTCTGAAATTTTGAGTAACATAGCCGCCTAACTATTTGGAACGTCCCTGCGCTGCCGTGGACTATACCTATGGATAGCGCTATCCCACCCGCCCTTTCAATGAAGGAGTCACCTGATGTCCTGGACAAAACCGGCTTATACCGACCTGCGTATCGGCTTCGAAGTCACCATGTACTTCGCCAGCCGCTGAGTTCTGCCTCGTCAGAATTGCAGTGCAACGCCTCGGCTCGCCGAGGCGTTTTATTTTCAGCGTTGAAATGATGGAGCGTTCATGTTCGTCCAGATTCTGGGTTCGGCCGCCGGTGGCGGTTTTCCGCAGTGGAACTGCAACTGCGTCAACTGTGCAGGCTTTCGCGACGGCAGCCTGAATGCCAAGGCCCGCACCCAATCGTCCATCGCCATTTCCGATGACGGCGTGAACTGGGTGTTGTGCAACGCCTCGCCGGACATCCGCGCCCAGTTGCAGAGCTTCGCTCCGATGCAACCGGGCCGTGCGCTGCGCGACACCGGGATCAGCGCGATCATCCTGATGGACAGCCAGATCGACCACACCACTGGCCTGCTCAGCCTGCGCGAAGGCTGCCCGCATCAGGTCTGGTGCACGGACATGGTTCACGAAGACCTGAGCACGGGTTTTCCGTTGTTCAAAATGCTCACCCACTGGAATGGCGGGTTGAACTGGAACCGCATCGAACTCGATCAAAGCTTCACCGTCGCCGCGTGCCCGAACCTGCGCTTCACCCCGCTGCCATTGCGCAGCGCCGCACCGCCCTACTCGCCGCATCGTTTCGACCCGCATCCGGGCGACAACATTGGCCTGATCGTCGAAGACTTGAAGACTGGCGGCAAACTGTTCTATGCCCCGGGTCTGGGCAAGGTTGACGCGCCGTTGCTCGAGATTATGGCGGGCAGCGATTGCCTGTTGGTCGACGGCACAATGTGGGACGACGATGAAATGCAGCGCCGTGGCGTCGGCACCCGCACCGGTCGCGAGATGGGCCATCTGGCGCAGAACGGCCCTGGCGGCATGCTCGAAGTGCTGGAACAGCTTCCCGAGCAACGCAAGGTGCTTATCCACATCAACAACACCAACCCGATTCTCGACGAGGATTCGCCGCAGCGCGCGGAACTGGCGCGGCGTGATGTTGAAGTGGCGTATGACGGCATGAGTATTGTGCTGTAGCGACCGGCCTCTTCGCGAGCACGCCCGCGCCCACAAGCAGACTGCATTCCAACGTGGGAGCGGGCTTGCTCGCGAAGGCATCAGACCAGACACCCAGGATCCCAACGGTTGTTCCCCGGAGAACCGCAATGACCGACCAACCGATGTCCCCCGCCGAATTCGAAGCGGCCCTGCGCGCCAAAGGCGCCTACTACCACATCCATCACCCGTATCACGTGGCGATGTACCAGGGCCGCGCCACCCGCGAACAGATTCAGGGCTGGGTTGCCAACCGCTTCTACTATCAGGTGAATATTCCGCTGAAAGACGCGGCCATCCTCGCCAACTGCCCGGATCGCGAAATCCGCCGCGAATGGATTCAGCGCCTGCTCGACCACGACGGCGCCCCCGGTGAAGACGGCGGCATCGAAGCGTGGTTGCGCTTGGGCCAAGCCGTCGGCCTCGATCCGGATCAACTGCGCTCCCAGGAACTGGTGTTGCCCGGCGTGCGTTTCGCCGTCGACGCCTACGTCAACTTCGCCCGCCGGGCCAGTTGGCAGGAGGCCGCCAGCAGTTCACTGACCGAACTGTTCGCACCGCAGATCCACCAATCGCGCCTCGACAGTTGGCCGCAACATTACCCGTGGATCGACCCGGCCGGTTACGCGTATTTCCGCACCCGCCTCGGCCAAGCGCGCCGGGATGTCGAGCATGGCCTGGCGATCACCCTTGAGCACTACAAGACCCGCGAGGGCCAGGAGCGCATGCTGGAAATTCTCCAGTTCAAACTGGACATTCTTTGGAGCATGCTCGATGCCATGAGCATGGCTTACGAACTGAACCGCCCGCCGTATCACAGCGTGACCGAGCAACGGGTCTGGCATAAAGGAATCACCTTATGAGTTTTGATCGCAGCAAGATCCCGACCTGGCGTCCCGGCTACCGTTTCCAGTACGAGCCGGCGCAGAAAGGCCATGTGCTGCTGTACCCCGAAGGCATGATCAAACTCAACGACAGCGCTGCGCTAATCGGCGGTCTGATCGACGGTGAGCGCGATGTCGCGGCGATCATCGCCAAACTCGACGAGCAGTTCCCCGGCGTGCCCGAACTCGGTGACGACATCGAGCAATTCATGGAGGTTGCCCGTGCGCAGCACTGGATCGAACTTGCCTGATTCATCGGTGCAAGTACCGCCCAAGCCTGAGATCGGCCTGCCGCTGTGGCTGCTCGCCGAGCTGACCTACCGCTGCCCCCTGCAATGCCCGTACTGCTCCAATCCGCTGGATTTCGCCGAGCAGGGCAAAGAGCTGAGCACCGAGCAGTGGATCAAGGTGTTTGGCGAGGCGCGGGAAATGGGCGCGGCGCAACTGGGTTTTTCCGGTGGCGAACCGCTGGTGCGCCAGGATCTCGCCGAGCTGATCGGCGAGGCGCGCAAGCTTGGGTTCTACACCAACCTGATCACCTCGGGCATTGGGCTCACCGAGCAGAAAATCAGCGACTTCAAGAAGGCTGGCCTCGATCACATCCAGATCAGTTTTCAGGCCAGCGACGAGCAGGTGAACAATCTGCTCGCCGGCTCGAAAAAGGCTTTCGCACAGAAGCTGGAAATGGCCCGTGCGGTGAAGGCCCACGGCTATCCGATGGTGCTCAACTTTGTCACCCATCGGCACAACATCGACAAGATCGACCGCATCATCGAGCTGTGCATCGCGCTGGAAGCAGACTTCGTCGAGCTTGCCACCTGCCAGTTCTACGGTTGGGCGCAGCTCAATCGTGTCGGTCTGCTGCCGACCCAGGAACAACTGGTGCGCGCCGAACGTATCACCAACGAATACCGCGCCAAGCTGGAAGCCGAAGGGCATCCGTGCAAGCTGATTTTCGTCACCCCGGACTATTACGAAGAACGCCCGAAAGCCTGCATGAATGGCTGGGGCAGCATCTTTCTGACCGTCACACCGGACGGCACTGCCCTGCCCTGTCATGGCGCGCGACAACTGCCGGTACAATTTCCCAACGTGCGCGACCACAGCATGCAGCACATCTGGTACGACTCGTTCGGCTTCAACCGCTTTCGCGGGTACGACTGGATGCCCGAGCCGTGCCGCTCCTGCGACGAGAAGGAAAAGGACTTCGGCGGCTGTCGCTGCCAGGCGTTCATGCTCACGGGTGACGCGAGCAATGCCGACCCTGTGTGCAGCAAATCCGAACATCACGGTGTGATCCTCAAGGCCCGCGAAGAAGCCGAGCACGCCACTCAAACCATCGAACAACTGGCCTTTCGCAATGAACGAAACTCACGCCTCATCGCCAAAAGCTGAGCCTTTCAGCGCCGCTCAAGCCGTCGCCGCCGGGATGGATTTCGCCGAACTGCAACTGGGTAGCAACGGTTTGTTCTGGAATGAATATCGCCCGGAGGATGCGGCGTGCCGGATCTGGCATTGGCGCGATGGCCTGGCGAGATGTCTGACGCCCGAAGGTTTCAGCGTGCGCAGCCGCGTGTACGAATATGGCGGTGGCGCGTTTTGCCTGACACCCGACGGGGTGGTTTTCGTCGGCGAGGCGGATCAGCAGTTATATCGACAGGCGCTGGATGGTCAGCCTGAAGCGCTGACGTCGGGTGAGTGTCGCTACGGCGATCTGCATGTTGCCCAGGGTCGGGTCTTGGCAGTGGAAGAACACCACGATCAGCATCGCTTGGTCGCGATTGATCTGGCTGACGGCACGCGTCATGTGCTGGCCGAGGGCGCGGACTTTTATGCCGCGCCGATCATCAGCCCGGATGGCCAGCGTTTGGCGTGGATCGAGTGGAGCCGGCCGCATCAACCGTGGACTTCGACTCGGTTGATGGTGGCTGGGCGCTCGGCTGACGGGGGCTTTTCAGCACCACGTTGCCTGGCGGGTGACTGGGTTGAGGAGTCGATCCAGCAACCGCGATTCAATACCGAAAACCGCTTGTTTTGTCTGACTGATCGCGGCGGATTCTGGCAGCCGTGGGGCGAAACAGACGATGGTCTGCAAGCGTTGCCAAGCGCCGAAGCCGATCATGCGCCCGCGCCTTGGCAACTGGGTGGCTGTACTTGGTTGCCCGTTGGCGACTCGTATCTGGGCAGTTGGAGTGAGGGCGGCTTCGGTCGTCTGACGCTCGACGGTGAAGACTTCACCGGCGACTACAGCCGCTTGCGTCATCTGGCACTGGATCAGCAATTCATCTATTGCATCGCGGCCTCGCCGATCAGCCCTTCGGCGGTGATCGCCATTGATCGCGCATCCCACGACGTAACAGTGCTGGCCGGTGGCGTCGCACCGTTGCCCGCCGAACGCATCAGCCGTCCACAAACCCTGCGTTATCCCAGCGGTTCGGGAGAGGCTCACGGGTTCTTTTATCCGGCCATGGGCGGTGAAGTGAAACCGCCGCTGGTGGTGTTCATCCATGGCGGCCCAACCTCGGCTTGCTACCCGATGCTTGACCCGCGCATCCAGTACTGGACGCAACGTGGCTTCGCCGTCGCTGACCTCAACTATCGCGGCAGCAGCGGTTATGGCCGCGAATATCGGCAGGCGTTGCATCTGAGCTGGGGCGATGTGGATGTCGAAGATGCTTGCGCAGTGGTGGGGTATCTCGCCGCACAAGGGCTGATCGACGCTGAACGTGCGTTCATCCGTGGCGGCAGCGCGGGCGGCTACACCACGCTTTGTGCCTTGGCGTTTCATCAGGTGTTTCGTGCCGGCGCCAGCGTTTATGGGGTCAGCGATCCGGTGGCGTTGGCTAGAGCGACGCACAAGTTCGAGGGGGATTATCTGGATTGGCTGATCGGCGATCCCGAGCAAGACGCCGAACGCTACGCCGCCCGCACGCCGTTGCTGCACGCAAGCAACATCCGCGTGCCGGTGATTTTCTTCCAGGGTGAACTGGATGCTGTCGTAGTGCCGCAACAGACCCGCGACATGGCCCAGGCGCTGGAGCGCAACGGCATTGCGGTCGAGGCGCATTACTACGCCGATGAGCACCATGGCTTCCGCCGCGCAGTCAATCAGGCGCATGCGTTGGAGCAGGAGTGGACGTTTTATCGGCGGGTGATGTTGGCGGACTGAGATCCACGCCCACTTTCATCCATCGAGTCGCCCCATTCGCGAGCAAGCCCGCTCCCACAGGAGATTTGTGAACAACACACATCCAGTGCGGGAGCGGGCTTGCTCGCGAAGACTATTTACCTGACGCCGCAGAACTCAACGCTTGGCGATGATGTAAACCGCATGCACGATCCCGGGAATGTAGCCGCACAACGTCAGCAAAATGTTCAACCAGAACGCCCCGCCAAACCCGACCTGCAGAAACACACCCAGCGGCGGTAACAGAATAGCGATGATGATGCGAATAAAGTCCATGGGGCAGCTCCTGAGTGGGGGCTGGCTCATTTGAGCCATACAAGCTAATCGACCTTTGCCGTTCGTCAGGGTTCACTGCATCTGACTGCTGTTTGCCACTACTGCGTACAAAAAAACGCCCCACGCCAAAAGAATCAGGCGTAGGGCGTGCGTTATACCGCGAGACGGTTCTTGAATTCGGGTAAGACAGTTCGGATCAGACGGCAATCCCTTTGCGGCATTGCATCTGTGCGCCAAGCACGCGGGAGAAGGCTCGGGCCAGGCGCAGGAGCATTTCGTCGATGTTGGCTTTGCTGACAGTGAGCGCCGGGGTGAAGCGCAGGCAGTCGGGTTGCGCAGCGGTGAGCAGCAGGCCTTCGTGCCGTGCGGCCTGGACCACAGCTTCGGCTGAATCGTCCGACAGGGTGAGGCCCCAGAACAACCCTTGACCACGCAACTCGCCATGGCCGTAGCGATGAGCCAAACGCGCAAGACCTTCGCGCAGATGCTGGCCGTTGTCTTTGACCTGTTCAAGAAAGGCCCGGTCCTGCACGCTGTCGAGTACCACCAGACCGGCCGCTGTCATCAGCGCGTTGCCGTGATGGGTCCCGCCCAGTTCACCGGGTTCGAAACAGCAAGCCTTGCCTCGCGCCAGCAGCGCCGCCAATGGCACGCCACCGCCCAGACCTTTGCCCAGCACGACGATATCGGCACGAACGCCGTAGGATTGTTCAGCAAGCAAGGTGCCGCAGCGGCCGATGCCGGTCTGCACTTCGTCGAGAATCAGCAGAATGCCCAACTCGCGGCACAGACGCTCAACGCCTTTGAGGTAATGCTCGGTGGCCGCAACCACCCCGGCATCGCTCTGGATCGGCTCCAGCATGATGGCCACGGTCTGCGCATCGACCGCCGCGTGCAGGGCCGGCAAATCGTTGAACGGCACGCGGTCGAAACCCGGCAGCAACGGAGCGAAACGGTTGTGCAGGTTGCCACTGTCCGACGCTGAAATCGTCGCCAGACTACGGCCATGACAGCCCTGTTTCGCAACGATGATCCGCGAGGCGCCACCGCGATGCAGTTGGCCCCACTTGCGCGCCAGTTTGATTGCCGCTTCACAGGCTTCGCTGCCGCTGTTGAGCAAATAAGCACGATCGCTGGAGGTGCTGGCGCACAGGCGTTCGACAAGGCTGAGCATGCCGCGATTGTGCAGGTTGAAACCAGAATTGATCAGCGCCTGAGCCTGACTGGTGATGGCTTTCACCAGCGCTGAAGGACTGTGACCGAGACTGTTGGCGCCGCCCGCCTGGGAAAAGTCCAGATAAGCGCGGTCGTTGCTGTCCCACAGCCAAGAACCCTGGCCCCGGACGAACACCTGGTGTGGTCGCTCGACGCTCGGCATCAGGCGCTCGCCGGTATCGGGCGGGGCGGCCTCGAATGAGAGGTCATCAAGGCTTGGCGTCTGGCGCCGCAAACTGAACAGATTCATTGAAAAAAACCTCGCTTGGAGTTTTTTGAACTGCCTATGCAAACACTGTCGAAGCGAACGTTCTTCATCGCGCTTTCTGGCCCTGTAAGCCTTGTGAATGCGGGTAGACTAGGCCCACTGACGGCTTCGAGCCATTTCGATTTCCCAGCATTTTCGATAAGTGTTACTTATGGATTTCAAACAACTGCGTTATTTCGTCGCGGTCTACGAAGAAGGCCATGTCGGCCGGGCTGCTGAGCGGCTGTCGATCTCGCAACCGGCGTTGTCGCAGCAGATCCGCCAGCTTGAGCAGAACCTCGACGTCACCCTGTTCGAACGCAGCAGCAAACGCCTGCTGCCGACGCTGGCTGCGCACACGCTGTACAACCACGCGCAGCCCTTGCTCGATGGCTTGCAACGGGCGCGCGAGGCGCTGGGTAACTTCAAGGGTCAGGCGTTGCGCACGTTGGCGATTGGTGTGCTGCAAACCGTACACACCGGCCTGGTGCCGCAACTGCTCGAACGCGTGCGCAAGGCCCAACCGCATCTCGTTGTGCAAATCTATGAGTTGACCGGGCTGGAGATCGAACGGCGCCTGCTCAATGGTTCGCTGGACATCGGCATCAGCTATCTACCACCGCGCCAACCGGGCCTCCATGGCGTGATGCTGTACGAAGATGAACTGACGCTGGTCATCCCGGCGGATCATCCATTGCGTGAATTCAAGAAAGTATCGATGCGCCAAGCGGCCGAATTGCCAATGTTGCTGCTGGGGGAAGAATTTCAGATTCGTCAGATCTGGCAGGCACAGCTGACCAGCCTCGGACGGCGCCCGCAGGTACAGGCCGAGCTGAACAATATGGTGGGGATTCTCGACAGTCTGCCGCACACCAAACTGGCGACGGTGCTGCCGGGACGTTCTCAGAAGGAGTACCACGATCAGGACCTGCTGTGGAAACCGCTGAGCGAACCTCGGGTGCCATTGAAAGTCGGGCTGGTGTGTCGCGATGTGCAACGTCAGCAGGCTTCTTTGGCGCTATTGCGCACATTGCTGGAAGAGGTGATGGCGCGTGAGGAGAGACCGCTTACAGGCGCATCGCCACTGGTCCCCTTGGCCTGAGACTTTTCTGCGGGAAAAAGAAAACCCCGCCGAAGCGGGGCTTTGCAGACTGTTTCCCTGACATCCATTTCACTCCGCCACCCTGGCAGAATCCTACGTGTCCGTGTTGTTGCTTTGCGCTTCCTGCGCGACGTCCATGAAATGTAGATTAGCTGTGGATCCAATCTACGCCTATGGGAGAACAGCATCATGTCACGTAAGCAAATGCTTACATGACGTTACATCATCAGAATTGCGCCGCCTCCAGCAGGAACAGCGACTCGCTGCCAGCCTTTACCGACGCGCTCAACGAATGAATACGCGGCAGCAGACGGGCGAAGTAGAAGCGTGCAGTGCCGAGCTTGCTGGCATAGAAATCTTCCTGCGCTTCTTTGCCCAATGCGGCTTTGGCCATCAATGCCCACATGTAGGCGTAAGCGGTGTAGCCAAACGCTTGCAAATATTCGACTGACGCCGCGCCGATTTCGTTCGGGTTGTTTTTTGCCCGATCCAGCAGCCATGCGGTCAACTCGTCAAGGGTGTCGACAGCCTCGTTCAGCGGCTTGGTGAATTCGCCCAGATCAGCACTGGCGGTTGCGGTGAAATGGCGGATCTCGTCAGCGAACAGTTTGTAGAACGCACCGCCGCTACCGACGATCTTGCGTCCGACCAGGTCCAGCGCCTGAATGCCGTTGGTGCCTTCGTAGATTTGGGTAATGCGTACGTCACGCACCAGTTGCTCCTGGCCCCATTCACGAATGTAGCCATGACCGCCGAAAATCTGCTGGCCGTGTACGGTGGTTTCCAGGCCTAGGTCGGTGAGGAATGCCTTGGCCACCGGCGTCAGCAACGCGACCAGATCTTCCGCACGCTTGCGCGTGGTCGCGTCTTCGCTGAACTTGGCGGTGTCGAGTTGCATCGCGACGTAGGTGGAGAACGCACGCCCACCTTCGTTCGAGGCTTTCATGGTCAGCAGCATGCGACGCACGTCCGGGTGGACGATGATAGGGTCAGCGACCTTGTCTTTGTTCTGCGCGCCGGTCGGCGAACGGCTCTGCAGCCGGTCACGGGCGTATTCAACGGCGTTCTGATACGAGCGCTCGCCAGTCGCCAGACCTTGAATACCGACGCCCAGACGTTCGTAGTTCATCATGGTGAACATCGCAGCCAGGCCCTTGTTCGGCTCGCCGACCAGATACCCGACGGCTTCGTCGAAGTTCATCACACAGGTCGCGGACGCCTGAATGCCCATCTTGTGTTCGATCGAACCGCAATTGGCCGGGTTACGCGCGCCCAGGCTGCCATCGGCATTGACCATGAACTTCGGCACCAGGAACAGCGAAATGCCTTTCGGACCGGCCGGCGCGTCCGGCAGTTTGGCCAACACCAGGTGGATGATGTTTTCAGTGAGGTCGTGTTCGCCACCGGTGATGAAGATCTTGGTGCCGCTGACCTTGTAGGAACCGTCGGCCTGCGGCTCGGCCTTGGTGCGGATGATGCCCAGGTCGGTGCCGGCATGCGGCTCGGTCAGGCACATGGAACCGGCCCAGACGCCGGCGTACATGTTTGGCAGGTACGCGGCTTTCAACTCTTCGCTGGCATGGGCGTTGATCGACAGGCAAGCACCGGCGGTCAGCATCGGGTACAGACCGAAGGACAGGCTGGCGGAGTTGACCATTTCTTCGACCTGGGCCGACACGGCTTTGGGCATGCCCATGCCACCGTATTGCGGATCACCGCCAACACCGACCCAGCCGCCTTCAGCGTAAGTCTGATAGGCCTGTGGGAAACCGGCGGGCGTGGTGACGGCACCGTCGGCCCAGTGACAACCTTCTTCGTCAGCGGCGCGGCTCAGCGGCGCAATGCTTTTGCTGGTGACCTTGCCAGCCTCTTCGAGAATCGCTTCAACCGTTTCAGCATCAACGGTCTCTGCCAGTGCCGGCAACTCAGCCCAGAGTTTGGCGACTTCGAATACTTCATTGAGGACGAAGCGCATATCGCGCAGCGGCGCTTTGTAGTCAGCCATGGCAAACCTCGCAAGATCTAAACAGGTGATTCGTGGAATGGTGCTTTCGTTGAGGCTGAGTGTACCTCAACAACTTTTGCGACACATAGGGTCAACCGGTGACTGATTTGTTATTTTTAGTCACCACAAAAAAGACCGCAGCCTTCGCCAGCGACCCAGGTAAAACGCGATTACCTGGAGAAGCCGACGAAGGCGGCGATCTTTTTTTTGCGCTTAGAGCGCAAATAGCTCTGCCGGCAGTTTCATCAGACAATCGCTACCCGCCTCGACCGCCGCACGATGCGCCGCCGTGCGCGGCAATAGCCGTTTGAAATAGAACTCGCACGTTGCCAGTTTCCCCCGAAGGTAATCCGCCTCACCCTCGCCCGCGTCCAGTTGCGCCTGCGCCACCTGCGCCATGCGCAGCCATAGATAGCCGAGAATGATGTAGCCGCTGTACATCAGATAGTCCACCGAGGCGGCACCGACTTCGTCCGGGTTCTTCATCGCCGCCATGCCGACCTTCATGGTCAGGTCGCCCCACTGCTGGTTCAGCTCGTTGAGCTGAGCGACAAAACTGCCCAGTTGCGCATGCTCAGCATTCGCCGCGCAGAACTTGTGGACGATTTTAGTGAAGCCCCGCAGCAGCTTGCCCTGACTGCCAAGCACCTTGCGCCCGAGCAGATCGAGCGCCTGAATGCCGTTGGTGCCCTCGTAGATCGGCGCAATCCGGCAGTCGCGAACCAACTGCTCCATGCCCCATTCACGAATGAACCCATGCCCGCCGAACACCTGCATGCCGTGGTTGGTCACTTCCAGCCCGGTGTCAGTCATGAACGCTTTGCAGATCGGCGTGAGGAACGCCAACAGGTCTTCGGCGTCCTGACGCGCTTGGGCATCGCCGCTCAGGTGCGCGACATCGAGCATCTGCGCGGTGAAGTAGGTCAGTGCACGATTGCCTTCGTTGAAGGCTTTCATGGTCAACAGCATGCGCCGCACATCCGGGTGGACGATGATCGGGTCGGCCGCTTTGTCCGGGGCTTTGGCGCCGGTCAGTGAGCGCATCTGCAAGCGGTCATTGGCGTATTTGATCGCACCCTGGAAACTCGCCTCGCCCAGACACAGCCCCTGCATGCCGGTACCAAGCCGTGCGTGGTTCATCATGGTGAACATGCAGTTCAGGCCCTTGTTCGGCTCACCGATCAGGAAGCCCTTGGCGCCGTCGAAGTTCAGCACGCAGGTGGCTGAAGCCTTGATGCCCATTTTGTGTTCGATCGAACCGCAGGACACGCCATTGCGCTCACCGGCCTCACCCGCAGCATCCGGCAAGAACTTCGGCACGATGAACAGCGAAATGCCCTTGGTGCCCGCCGGCGCGTCCGGCAGTTTGGCCAATACCAGATGGATGATGTTGTCGCTCATGTCGTGCTCGCCGGCAGAGATGAAAATCTTGCTGCCGGTGACCGCGTAACTGCCGTCAGCCTGGGGCACGGCACGGGTCTTGATGATGCCCAGATCAGTGCCGCAATGGGCCTCGGTCAGGCACATGGTGCCGGTCCATTGGCCGGCGGTGAGTTTGCTCAGGTAAGTGTCTTTCTGCTCGGCGGTGCCGTGGGCGTGGATCGCTGACATTGCGCCGTGGGTCAGCCCCGGGTACATGCCCCAGGACGTGTTGCTGGAGCCGACCATTTCACTGATCACCAGCCCCAACGAGCTCGGCAGGCCCTGGCCGCCATAAGTCGGATCCGCCGCCAGACCGTGCCAGCCGCCCTCGACATATTGTGCGAAGGCCTGCTTGAAGCCCGTAGGCGTTGTCACCACACCGTTGTCGAAATGGCAGCCCTCTTCGTCACCGCTGCGATTGAGCGGTGCCAGAACGTTCTCACAGAACTTCGCGCCCTCTTCAAGGATCGCGTTGATCATGTCCGGGCTGGCGTCATACGCGCCGAGGGCGGCGTAGTTGGCGTGGAAGTCGAAGACGTGGTCGATCAGAAAGCGCATGTCGCGCAGGGGAGCTTTGTACTCGGGCATGGTGGCTTCTCCGTCAGCAGATTTCTTCAACCTACTGCCGGCCACCCTGCCCCACAATCATTGTCCAGACGCTGAATGCGCCGTCATCACTCAACCGGCGGCAGTGTCCATGCGCACCGCGCCACGGCGGTTCTGTCCGAACGCCACCACGCAGTTACGCCCCGCGCCCTTGGCGCTGTAGAGCGCCTCGTCCGCGGACTTGAGCACTTGTTCGGGGTTGCGCTGCTCCACTCGTTCGGCAACGCCGATGCTGACCGTGACCGAAACGCTGGAAGCACCAGAGCCGGCGCGGCGCTGACGACCTTGCTGATCGTCCTGCGGGCGGTTTTCCTGGTTGCGCAGTTGAATGTTGTAGGAAGCAATCGACTCGCGGATGACTTCCAGGTGCGGCATGCATTCCTCAAGGGTTTTGCCTGCAAACACCAGGGCGAATTCCTCACCGCCATAACGATACGCCCTACCGCCACCGCTGATTTTCGACAGCTTGCTGGCGACCAGACGCAAAACCTGGTCACCAACATCGTGGCCGTGGGTGTCGTTGAATTTCTTGAAGTGGTCGACGTCGCTCATCGCCAGCACGTAATTTCGGCCAAGGCGTTGCATGCGCTCGTTGAGCGCGCGCCGGCCCGGCAGCCCGGTCAGTTCATCGCGAAAGGCCATCTGATAAGCCTCGTGCGCCACCGCCGCCGCAATCATCAACATCACCTGACTGCACATGATGTTCAGGGTGAATGGCAGGATGAAGGTTTTCGGCAGCATCCAGAACACCCCGAGCAACCCGACCAGTTGCGCCGCGTGCAGCGGACGCGGATTGCGCCAGTACTGCCAGGCCAGCAACACAAAGGCCGAGATGAACACCGGATACGACAACTGGATCAGGCTCATCCACGCGCCGTGCAGCGCCGGCCAGCGGATTTCCGAAAGCCACATCAGCAGCGCTTGTGGGTAACTTTGCTCAAGCCCCAGCGCCACGCTGCCGAAGGCCAATAACACGGCAAACCGCGCGACCATGTCCTGAAACAAATGCGTACGCTCTTGCCAGGCAGCGAACACACCGAACAACAACGGCAGCAGCAGGCAGACCAGATGGAACACCACGGCAGCGTCTTCGCGCACCTTGCCGTTGTCGCGGTAATAATCGGTCTGGGTGTCGAGCAAAAAGTAGGCGATGTACACCGTGAGCATCAGAAACAGTTCGCGCTGACGTCGGTAAACCGCGCAGTAGGCACCGCCCAGCAGCAGCACCAGAGTCGGCAAAACGTTGAACAGCGACGTGAAGAACACGTTGAGGTCTTTGACGTACGCAGCCGCCAACCCCGCGAGCAACAACAGCAGTGAAGGTAGGAAATGGCTGAGACGTACAGCGGAAGAACGCGGCAAAGGGTAGAACTCCGACCCGGCAAAAGATGGCGTTGTGCCTGCATTTTGAGCAGTTGAGCACATGCGGTGTGACGCGCGTCACATCGAAGCCTCTTTAACGGCAGGAAATCGTCTTTTCTTAGCGTTTTAGTGGGGAATTTTCATCGCTTAAACAATTTTTCATCAGGCAAGAAAAAGCCGCTGCCCCGAAAGGAGCAGCGGCTGTGCAGACCGCGTTAAGGCTTAGTAGCCCAGCGCGAAATCTTCTTCTTTCATGTCCATCAGGTTGTTGGCGCCCGACAGCATGGTAGCCACGTGGGTACGGGTACGCGGCAGGATGCGCTGGAAGTAGAAGCGCGCGGTTTGCAGCTTGGCGGTGTAGAACGCTGCGTCGCCAGTGCCTTCTGCCAGCTTCTGGGCTGCCAGACGTGCCATGTCAGCCCAGAAGTAGGCCAGGCAGGCATAACCGGAGTACATCAGGTAGTCCACGGAAGCCGCGCCCACTTCTTCGCGATCTTTCATGGCGGCCATACCGACCTTCATGGTCAGTTCGCCCCACTCTTTGTTCAGTGCAGCCAGCGGTTCGACGAATTCCTTAACGGCTTCGTTGCCTTCGTTGGTCTGGCAGAACTTGTGGACGATCTTGGTGAAGCTTTTCAGGGCTTCGCCTTGAGTCATCAGCACTTTGCGGCCCAGCAGGTCGAGTGCCTGGATACCGGTGGTGCCTTCGTACAGCATCGAAATGCGGCTGTCGCGAACGTTCTGCTCCATGCCCCACTCGGCGATGAAGCCGTGGCCACCGTAGATCTGCACACCGTGGTTGGCCGATTCAAAACCGACTTCGGTCATGAACGCTTTGGCGATGGGCGTCATGAACGCCAGCAGTGCGTCGGCTTTCTTCTTCTCTTCTTCGTCCACGCCGTATTTGACGATGTCGACCTGTTTGGCGGTGAAGTACACCATCGCGCGGTTGCCTTCAGCGAAGGCCTTCATGGTCAACAGCATGCGGCGAACGTCAGGGTGCACGATGATCGGGTCAGCCGCTTTATCCGGCGCTTTCGGGCCGGTCAGGGAGCGCATTTGCAGACGATCGCGAGCGTATTTCAGGCCACCCTGGAAACCGATTTCGGCGTGGGCCAGACCTTGCAGCGCGGTACCCAGGCGAGCGGTGTTCATAAAGGTGAACATGCAGTTCAGGCCTTTGTTTGCCGGGCCGATCAGGAAACCGGTGGCGCCGTCGAAGTTCATCACGCAGGTGGCGTTACCGTGGATGCCCATCTTGTGTTCCAGCGAACCGCAGTTCACTGCGTTGCGCGCACCAAGAGTGCCGTCAGCGTTCGGCATGAACTTAGGAACGATGAACAGGGAAATGCCTTTGGTGCCGGCCGGTGCATCCGGCAGGCGGGCCAGTACGATGTGGACGATGTTGTCGGCCATGTCGTGTTCACCGGCCGAGATGAAGATCTTGGTGCCGGAAACTTTGTAGGAACCGTCGGCCTGAGGTTCAGCCTTGGTGCGCAACATGCCCAGGTCGGTGCCGCAGTGCGGTTCGGTCAGGCACATGGTGCCGGTCCACTCGCCGGAAACCAGTTTGGTCAGGTACGCCTCTTGCTGCTCAGGAGTGCCATGCTCGGAGATGGTGTTCATCGCGCCGTGCGACAGGCCTGGGTACATGCCCCACGACCAGTTGGCTTCGCCTACCATTTCGCTGACGGCCAGACCCAGCGACTCAGGCAGGCCTTGACCACCATGCTCAACGTCGTGCGCCAGGCTAGGCCAGCCGCCTTCGACGAATTGTTTGTAAGCTTCTTTGAAGCCAGTCGGAGTTTTCACACCGGACTCGCTCCAGGTGCAACCTTCGGTGTCGCCAACGCGGTTCAGCGGCGCCAGTACCTGCTCACAAAACTTGGCGCCTTCTTCGAGAATGGCGTCAACCATGTCTGGAGTTGCGTCTGCGCAAGCCGGAAGGCTCTGATAGTGCGCTTCGTAGCCGAGCAGTTCGTCACGAACGAAGCGAATATCACGCAAGGGGGCCTTGTAGTCAGGCATAGCGATAAACCTCTGCTTATGTAACCGGGAATGAACGACCGCGTAGATTTGTTGTGACGGTCAAACAGTTGTTTGAAACATACGTTTACGCCGAAATCTTG
Source organism: Pseudomonas sp. RA_105y_Pfl2_P56 (assembly GCF_963970845.1). Taxonomy (NCBI): domain Bacteria; kingdom Pseudomonadati; phylum Pseudomonadota; class Gammaproteobacteria; order Pseudomonadales; family Pseudomonadaceae; genus Pseudomonas; species Pseudomonas sp. RA_105y_Pfl2_P56. The sequence continues at coordinate 39,816 of NZ_CAXAPL010000035.1, read as the reverse complement.
TCAAGCATCGATCTTTTGCCGTTCGTCATCGCGTCTTTCGAACGCCGGACACAGCAAACCGCCATGCGCTCGAAAGAGCCACGGGCGATAAAAAAAGATTAGTTGAGGGAGAAGGACTTACAACGAAAAACGCCGCGAACAGGCGCGGCGTCGGCAATGCATGAATGGCGAAAAATCAGGCGAAGGTGTCGATGATCGTACCGAGCATTTCATCGGAGGCCTTGGCGACTTTTGCCCCCAGTTCCACTTGAAACTTGCCTTGGGCCATCTCGACCATGTCGCTGCCCAGATCCATTTGCTGGCTGCGATCCACGCCACGCAGACGATCGACCTGCGCCTCGGAAGACTGGCTGGTAACCGAGCGCTCAATGGTATTGTTGGCGATCTGGCTAGCGGCCTGATCGACGCGGTTCTGCCCGGTCTGAATCGTACTCAGACCCGCATAAAAAGCTGTGTTACCGGAGATTTCCATGGAAGTTCTCATCCTTGGGAAGGATCAATAGGCGCCATTGAAACAGAGACGTCAGAAAAACACCCGTCAAAAACACTAATGGCACAGTGCCTGTTCATAGCTAAAAACTTAGTCAAGCAGATCCAATTGCAAATGCTCAGCTACGGCCTCAGCACTTAAAGCCTTCAACTTCGGCACGCGCCCCAGGCACGGCGCCGGAATCCGCTCAGCCAGCGTCGCCAGGTTCTCCTCCAGCCGCGAAGTCTTGGGCTCGATGATATTCGCCACCCACCCCGCCAGTTGCAGGCCATCCCGAGCAATCGCCTCAGCCGTCAGCAGCGCATGACTGATGCACCCCAACCGCACGCCCACTACCAGAATCACCGGCAGTTTCAGTGCAATGGCCAGGTCCGACAGATTGTCCTGATCCGCCAACGGCACCCGCCAGCCACCCGCGCCTTCGATCAGGGTGAAATCGGCATTCATCGCCAGAATCTCGCGCATCGGCGTAAGCAGCGATTGCACCGTCAGCGCGACACCCGCTTCGCGCGCTGCCAAATGTGGGGCAATCGCCGGTTCGAACGCCACCGGATTGACCTGTTGATAACTCAGCGGCAATGAACACTCGGCCAACAGCGCGAGCGCATCGGCGTTACGCAGCCCCTTTGGCGTCACCTCGCAACCGGAGGCGACCGGTTTGCCCGCCGCCGTGCTCAACCCTGCCGAACGCGCCGCACACAGCAACCCAGCGGCGACGGTGGTTTTGCCGACGTCGGTGTCCGTCCCGGTGATGAAATAGGCTGCGCTCATAAGGGTTTCTCCAACACGGCGTAAACCACTTGATAGGTCGCCGGCAGTCCCTGTGCCTGACGGAATTGCTCATAAGCCTCGACCAAACCAAGAATCCGCGCCCGCCCGGTCAACCCGTCCGGCCGGCCAGGATTGAGATTGTGCGCACCCAACGCCTTCAGTTCATGGGTCAGGCTGCGCACATCCGGGTAGTGCAGTACATGCGCCTGCTGCTCCAGACTTACGACGCGCAAACCACTGGCCGCACACAACTGTTCATATCGAGCGAACTCGCGGAAGCGGTTGACGTGCACCAGGCCATCAACCTGGCGCCAGCTATCGCGCAATTCGAACAACGTCCCGACACAAAGACTAGCAAACGCGAAAACACCACCCGGTTTCAGCACGCGAAAGGCTTCACTGAGCACCGCATCAAAATTCGCACACCACTGCACCGCGAGGCTGGAGAAGATCAGGTCACAGGTCGAATCCTGCAACGGTAGCCGCTCCGCATCGCCAGCGATGAAATGCTCGGCGCCGCCCAATGGACGCGCGTGATCGAGCATGCCCTCGGCGATGTCCAGTGCCAGCCCATGACTTGCGAAAAAACGCTCGGCCAAGGCGCGAGTGAAGTAGCCGGTGCCACACCCCATATCCAACCAGCGCGCCGGCCGGAAATCCACAGGTAGACGCCGCAGCAACTGTGTACCGACATCACGTTGCAACTCGGCGACACTGTCGTAGCTGGCCGCCGCGCGGGAGAAAGAGGCCGCGACCTGGCGCTTGTCAGGCAAGCCGCCGGGCAGCGCGACAAGAGACAAATCAGTCATCACCGCACTCATGTAAAAAAGCCTGGATCGCGCCCGCTACTCCGTGTGGGTCTTCCAGAAGAAACGCATGGCTGGCCTGTTCGATCAGACCAATTTCGATATCCGGCAACAGGGTGAACAACTCGCCCGCAGCCTCGGCTGGCACCAACCCGTCCTGACCGGCGAACAAATGCAACTGCGGCCCACGAAACGCCTGCAAGGCTTCACGGGTGTCCAGTTGTGCGAGTAACTCCAGCCCGGCCATCAATGTTGCAGGCGCCGTGTTCGGCGCAGCGCCGAGCATCAGCCGCGACAAGCCGCGCGGGTCTTGCGCGCCCTGGGCACACAGCAGCGAGAAACGCTTGAGGGTCAGCCGTGGGTCGGCATGGCAACCGGCGAGAAATGCATCGAAGGTTTCGCCGGGCATCGCGCTCGGCCATTGTTCGTGGGCGACAAAAGCAGGGTTGCTCGCCAGCGTCAGCAAACCGCAGCAGTGTTCGCCGCGGTGCGCTGCCAGTTCGGACGCGAGCATGCCGCCCAGCGACCAGCCACCGAGCCAGACATCTTGAGGAATGCGTTCATCGAGTTCGTCGAGCCAGTCTTGCAGATCACTGGAGTCGAGTTCCGGCAACGGTTCGATCTCGACATGCAAGTGTTCATCGAGTCCTTGCAATGCAGCAGCCAAAGGCTCCATCGGCGAAACACCGAGGCCCCAGCCGGGCAGTAGAATCAGGCGATCACGCATGGCTTGGCTCCGACGACAGTTGGGCTAAGCAATCGGCCAGTCCCTCTAACAATAGCTGCACCTGCGCCTCGCTGTGGGCGGCGGTCAGGGTCACACGCAGTCGTGCGCTACCGGCGGGCACGGTCGGAGGACGAATCGCGGTGACCATCAGCCCGCGCTCACGCAGCATCTGCGACAGACGCACAGCACGGCCGGCGTCGCCAACCATGATCGGCTGGATCGGCGTAAAGCTGTCCATCAACTCCAGACCGATCTGTTCAGCGCCGTGGCGGAACTGGCGGATCAGCGCCTGCAAATGCTCGCGACGCCAGTGTTCGCTACGCAGCAACTCCAGACTTTTCAAGGTTGCGCAGGCCAGCGCCGGCGGTTGACTGGTGGTGTAGATGTACGGACGGGCGAACTGGATCAGGCTCTCGATCAACGCTTCACTGCCGGCGACAAATGCGCCAGCCGTGCCGAAGGCCTTGCCCAGGGTGCCGACCAATACCGGCACATCGTCCAGGCCCAAACCGAAATGCTCGACAATCCCGCCGCCGTTGGCGCCCAACGGGCCGAAGCCATGGGCATCGTCGACCATCAGCCACGCGCCCTTGGCCTTGGCCTCACGGGCCAGCGCTGGCAAGTCGGCAAGATCGCCATCCATGCTGAACACGCCGTCGGTGACCACCAATGTATTGCCGGTGGCTTTCTCCAGACGCTTGGCCAGACTGCCGGCGTCGTTGTGCAAATAACGATTGAACCGCGCACCGGACAACAGCCCGGCGTCCAGCAATGAGGCGTGGTTGAGTCGGTCTTCCAGCACCGTATCACCCTGCCCGACCAGCGCCGTGACCGCGCCAAGGTTGGCCATGTAGCCCGTGGTAAACAGCAGCGCACGTGGGCGCCCGGTGAGATCGGCCAAGGCCTCTTCGAGTGCGTGATGTGGGCCGCTATGGCCGATCACCAGATGCGAGGCGCCCCCGCCAACGCCCCAGCGCTGGGCACCGGCGCGCCAGGCTTCGATCACTTGCGGGTGATTGGCCAGGCCCAGGTAGTCGTTGTTGCAGAACGCCAGCAATGGCTGGCCGTCGACCACCACATCGGGCCCTTGCGGGGATTCGAGCAGCGGGCGCTGGCGATAGAGATTTTCGGCACGGCGGGCAGCAAGGCGTGCGGCGAGATCGAAAGACATGCAGGCCTCGAGTGTCAGCACAAGTTTTCTAATGTGAGAGCGGGCTTGCTCGCGAAAGCCTCGTATCAGCCAACAACGCCTTTACTGACAGACCGATTTCGCGAGCAAGCCCGCCCTCACAGGGGTTTTGCATTCCTTCAAAGGAAACGGGGCAGGCTTCAAACCGCCGCGTTATAAAACTGCTCGCTGCTCTTGTGCTCAACCAACGCCTGCTCGATGGCCGCCTGATGCACTTCATCCGAATGCTCTTCGCGGGCTTCCGGCTCAATGCCCAGACGTGCGAACAACTGCATGTCCTTGTCAGCCTGCGGGTTGGCGGTGGTCAGCAATTTGTCACCGTAGAAAATCGAGTTGGCGCCCGCGAGGAATGCCAGGGCCTGCATCTGCTCGTTCATCGCTTCACGACCAGCGGACAGGCGCACGTGGGATTGCGGCATGAGAATGCGCGCCACCGCGAGCATGCGGATGAAGTCGAACGGATCGACGTCGTCGGCATTTTCCAGCGGCGTGCCAGCGACTTTGACCAGCATGTTGATCGGCACCGACTCCGGATGCTCCGGCAGGTTGGCCAACTGGATCAGCAGATTGGCGCGGTCGTCGAGCGACTCGCCCATGCCGAGGATGCCGCCGGAACAGATCTTCATCCCCGACTCACGCACGTAAGCCAGGGTTTGCAGGCGCTCGCCGTAAGTACGGGTGGTGATGATGCTGCCGTAGAACTCAGGCGAGGTGTCGAGGTTGTGGTTGTAGTAGTCGAGCCCGGCCTTGGCCAGCGCTTGGGTTTGATCCTGATCGAGACGACCGAGGGTCATGCAGGTTTCCAGGCCCATGGCTTTCACACCTTCGACCATCTGCAGCACATACGGCATGTCTTTGGCCGATGGGTGTTTCCACGCCGCGCCCATGCAGAAGCGGGTCGACCCGATGGCTTTGGCGCGTGCCGCCTCTTCGAGGACTTTCTGCACTTCCATCAGTTTTTCTTTTTCAAGGCCGGTGTTGTAGTGACCAGACTGCGGGCAGTACTTGCAGTCTTCCGGGCAGGCACCCGTCTTGATCGACAACAACGTCGAGACCTGCACACGGTTAGCGTTGAAATGGGCGCGGTGCACCGTCTGAGCCTGAAACAGCAGGTCGTTGAATGGCTGTACGAAGAGTGCTTTGACTTCGGCCAGTGACCAGTCGTGACGCAGGGTGGCAGTGGTGCTCGCGCTCATGGGTATTTCCTTGGTTATGCTTGGCTGGCGACTGGGAAACGGAATACCCACAGTCGCTACACGGATGTTCGGCATATTTAAGGAAGAGCCATGCGCTGTCAACCACGATACGAAGGACAAGTTTACATCTGTTTAAAAAACGTACAGACCTGTTTGCTGTGCGATGAGCCGGCAGAGGCAGAAACGCCAATGTGCATGGCCTGCGAAGCCGAATTGCCTTGGCTCATGGGCCAATGCCGGACCTGCGCTTTGCCGCTGCCTGAATCCGGCCTGACTTGCGCAGACTGCCTGCTAGAGCCACCGGCGTTCGAACAGGTCGCTGTGCCGTGGCTTTATGGCTTTCCCGTGGACAGTCTGATTACGCGTTTTAAACACAACGCAAAATGGCCGTTTGGCCACCTGCTCGCCGACGTTCTCGGACAATACCTGCAATATCGCTTTGATGAAGATCTGCCTCGCCCCGACGTGTTGTTACCGGTGCCACTCGCCAGCAAACGTCTGCGTCAACGCGGCTTCAATCAAGCGGCGATGCTGGCGCGGTGGTTGAGCCTAAAACTGGACCTGCCTTGCGATGAGCAGGTGCTGTGCAGGATTCAAGACACCCGCGCGCAACAGGATCTGGATGCCAAGGCGCGAAAACGCAATTTGCGCAATGCTTTCGCTTTGACGCCCCAGGCGGATGTACGCGGCCGGCATCTGGCATTGATCGATGACGTGCTGACCACCGGCGCCACGGCTCAGGCGCTCGCTCGATTGTTAATGAACGCCGGCGCGGCAAGGGTTGATGTGTATTGCCTGGCGCGCACCCCGAAATCCGGATCCTGATCAGGCAACCGGCCCTGCGGGCAGGGGCTTGACTCACGCGTTGCCAGCGGCCAATTTCACCTCCCATCGCCAAAGTCAAAAGCGTCCCCCCATGTCCATGCCTTCCCTGTTGTCCCAGCACATCGTCCGACGGCCGCAGCGCATTGCCCTGCTGCAACACATCGCTGAACAGGGCTCGATCACCCGTGCCGCGAAAAGCGCAGGCTTGAGCTACAAAGCCGCGTGGGACGCCATCGATGAGCTGAACAACCTGGCGCAAAAACCCTTGGTCGAGCGTGCGGTGGGCGGTAAGGGCGGCGGCGGGGCCAAACTGTCCAGCGAAGGTGAGCGGGTGCTGCGCCTTTATCAAAAGCTGCAGGCCTTACAGGCGCAGGTGCTGGAAGCGGCGGAAGATGCCAGCGACCTCGACCTGCTCGGTCGACTGATGCTGCGCACCAGCGCGCGCAACCAGTTGCACGGCAAAGTCGTGGCGATCGCCGGCCAGGGTCGCAATGACCTGATCCGCCTGGAGTTGGCCGAAGGTCTTTGCCTCAACGCGCAGATCACCCACGACAGCACCGTGCACCTGGAGCTGCAACCGGGCACTGAAGTGGTGGCGCTGATCAAGGCAGGCTGGCTCGAATTGCTGAGCATCGAGCAACCTGCAACATCTGGTCACAATCTTCTGCGCGGCACGATTGAAGCCATTCTCGACGCTGAAGACGGCCCCAGCGAAGTGCGCATCGCCCTGCCCAACGGCCACACGCTCTGCGCCCTGGCTGAGCCGCTGCAACTTCGCACACGCGGACTGAACGTTGAGCAACCGGTGCACGTACAGTTCTCGCCGTCCAACGTGCTGATCGGCACGCCGCTGTAGGGTCGGCCTGCAACAAAAACTTCATCGCTCCCCATTAAGGTGGCTGCCAAAACCAAGCAGGGAGCCTGATGTGAGCCTATTAGAAGAAAACCAATCCACTGACCTGGAAAAAATGGTCGGCCTCAGCCGTCGCGGCTTCATCGGCGCCGGCGCGCTGTGCGGCGCGGCCATGTTTCTCGGTGGCAGCCTGTTGAGCCGCAGCGCGCTGGCCACAGGCGTCAGCGCCGGCAACAGCCGCTTGCTTGGCTTTGAAAGCATTAGCGCCGCGACCACCGACGTCATTACCCTGCCCAAAGGCTATAAGTCCTCGGTACTGATCAGTTGGGGCCAACCGCTGCACAAGAACGGCCCGGCTTTCGATCCGAGTGGCAACGGCACCGCCGCCGCGCAGGAAGTGCAGTTCGGTGACAACAACGACGGCATGAGCCTGTTCGAATTCCCGGATGACAGAAACCGCGCGTTGATGGCGATCAACAACGAATACACCAACTATCGCTACCTCTACCCGCACGGCGGCATGCCGCAATCGGCCGAAGACGTGCGCAAAGCCCTGGCCTGCGAAGGCGTGTCGGTGATTGAAGTGCAACGCAAGAACGGCCAGTGGCAATTCGTTCAAGGCTCGCGCTACAACCGCCGCATCCACGGCAACTCGCCACTGCGTATCAGCGGCCCGGCCGCGGGTCACGACCTGCTGAAAACCCGTGCCGACAAACACGGCAAAAAAGTCCTCGGCACCTTCCAGAACTGCGCCAACGGTAAAACGCCGTGGGGCACGTATCTGACGTGCGAAGAAAACTTCACCGACTGCTTCGGCAGCAGCAACGCCCAGCAGCAGTTCGACCCGGCGCAAAAACGCTACGGTGTCTCGGCGGCCAGCCGCGAGATCAACTGGCACCCGTTTGACCCGCGTTTCGACATGGCCAAGAACCCCAACGAACTCAACCGCCATGGCTGGGTGGTCGAGATCGACCCGTTCGATCCGCAGTCGACCCCGGTCAAACGCACGGCCCTGGGCCGCTTCAAACATGAAAACGCGGCCCTGGCCGAAACCGACGACGGCCGCGCCGTGGTGTACATGGGCGATGACGAGCGTGGCGAGTTCATCTACAAATTCGTCAGCCGCGACCGCATCAACCACCGCAACGCCAAGGCCAACCGCAATATCCTCGATCACGGCACCCTGTACGTGGCGAAGTTCGATGCCGGTGACGGCAACCCGGACCATCCGAAAGGCCAGGGCCAGTGGATCGAGTTGACCCACGGCAAGAACGGCATCGACGCCAGCAGCGGTTTTGCCGATCAGGCCGAAGTGCTGATCCATGCGCGCCTCGCGGCCAGTGTGGTCGGCGCAACACGCATGGACCGTCCAGAATGGATCGTGGTCAGCCCGAAGGACGGCCAGGTTTATTGCACCCTGACCAACAACGCCAAGCGCGGCGAGGACGGGCAACCGGTGGGCGGGCCGAACCCGCGGGAGAAAAACGTCTACGGGCAGATCCTGCGCTGGCGCACCGACCGCGACGATCATGCGTCGAAGACATTCGCCTGGGATCTGTTCGTGGTCGCCGGCAACCCGGGCGTGCACGCCGGCACGCCGAAGGCTGGCTCGTCGAATATCACTCCGCAGAACATGTTCAACAGCCCGGATGGCCTGGGTTTCGACAAGGCCGGGCGGTTGTGGATTCTGACCGACGGTGACTCCAGCAACGCCGGGGACTTTGCCGGGATGGGTAACAACCAGATGCTTTGCGCTGACCCTGCGACCGGTGAAATTCGCCGGTTCATGGTCGGGCCGATTGGTTGTGAAGTGACCGGGATCAGCTTCTCGCCGGATCAGAAAACCCTGTTTGTCGGGATTCAGCATCCCGGCGAAAACGGCGGTTCGACTTTCCCCGAGCATCTGCCGAACGGCAAACCGCGCTCTTCGGTGATTGCGATTACCCGTGAAGACGGCGCAATAGTCGGCGCCTGACAAACGGCTTTCGCGAGCAAGCCCCACACACATTGGATCTGTGCCGCATTGAAGATTGCAGGTACACAGAAAATCCACTGTGGGTGGGGGCTTGCTCCCGAAGGGGCCCTTACAGGCAGCCTACCATTCAAGGCAAAACCCTCAACCCTTACAGTCTGCGTTACCATGCCGGGCCGGACGCGGCAGCCTGCTGCGCGCAGGAGTCAGCATGGCCCATCCGTTTGAAACCCTCACACCCGACCTCGTCCTCGATGCCGTTGAAAGCATCGGTTTTTTGAGCGATGCACGCATTCTGGCGCTCAACAGCTACGAGAACCGCGTCTATCAGGTCGGCATCGAAGACGGCGAACCGCTGATCGCCAAGTTCTACCGGCCGCAGCGCTGGACCAACGAAGCCATCCTCGAAGAACACAAGTTCACCTTCGAACTGGCCGACGTCGAGATCCCGGTGGTGGCGCCGCTGATCCACAACGGCGAAACCCTGCACGAACACGCCGGTTTCCGCTTCACCCTGTTCCCGCGTCGCGGTGGCCGGGCGCCGGAGCCGGGCAATCTCGATCAGTTGTATCGCCTCGGCCAGTTGCTCGGGCGCATTCATGCCGTCGGTGCGACCAAACCGTTCGAACACCGCGAAGCCCTCGGCGTACAGAACTTCGGCCATGCCTCGCTGACCACGTTGCTCGAAGGCAACTTCATTCCCAAGAGCCTGTTGCCGGCCTACGAATCGGTCGCCCGGGACCTGCTTAAACGTGTTGAAGACGTCTACGCCGCCACGCCGCACCAGAACATCCGCATGCACGGCGACTGTCACCCCGGCAACATGATGTGCCGCGACGAGATGTTCCACATCGTCGACCTCGACGATTGCCGCATGGGTCCGGCGGTGCAGGACATCTGGATGATGCTCGCCGGTGATCGCCAGGAGTGTCTGGGGCAGTTGTCGGAGCTGATGGACGGCTACAACGAATTCCACGACTTCGACCCACGCGAACTGGCGCTGATCGAGCCGCTGCGCGCCCTGCGCCTGATGCATTACAGCGCCTGGCTGGCGCGCCGCTGGGACGACCCGGCGTTTCCACACAGTTTTCCGTGGTTCGGCACCGAGCGCTATTGGGGCGATCAGGTGCTGGCGTTGCGTGAGCAGTTGTCGGCACTCAATGAAGAACCGCTGAAACTGTTCTGATTCACCACACCCCCTGTAGAAGAGGGCTTGCTCCCGAAGACGGTCTGACATTCAACATTGATGTTGGCTGACACAGCGCCTTCGGGAGCAAGCCCCCTCCCACATTTATCCAGTGTTCACAATTTTCCGACCTTCTCGCTAAGGCATTCACCGACAAACCTCCTTACAATCCCTGCTTTGTTAGCTGCCTAAGCAAGGATTCTGCATGCAAGCCGCCAACCCGCGTCGCGGGTACATTCTGGGCCTGAGTGCCTACATCATCTGGGGCCTGTTCCCGATCTACTTCAAAGCCATCGCCGAAGTCCCGGCGGTCGAGATCATCATCCATCGCGTGCTGTGGTCGGCGCTGTTCGGCGCACTGCTGCTGATGGTGTGGAAACACCCGGGCTGGTTGCGCGAATTGCTCGACAACCCCAAGCGGCTGGCGATTCTGGCCTTGAGCGGCACGCTGATCGCCGCCAACTGGCTGACCTATGTGTGGTCGGTGAACAACGGGCGCATGCTTGAAGCGAGTCTGGGTTATTACATCAACCCGCTGGTAAACGTGCTGCTGGGGATGTTGATTCTCGGCGAACGCCTGCGGCGCATGCAGTGGGTCGCGGTGGGTCTGGCGGCGGTCGGTGTGGCGCAGCAGGTGTGGCAGGTCGGCAGTCTGCCGTGGGTGTCGCTGGTGCTGGCACTGACCTTCGGTTTCTACGGGCTGATCCGCAAGCAGGCACCGGTCAAGGCGTTGCCGGGGCTGGTGGTGGAAACCTGGATGCTGGTGCCGATTGCCGTCGCATGGCTGCTGTTCAACCCGACCGCGACCAGCGCTCAACCCGAGTTCTGGACGACGTCCGAAGCCTGGTGGCTGGTGGCGGCCGGCCCGGTGACGTTGATTCCGTTGGTGTGCTTCAACGCCGCCACCCGGCACTTGCCCTACACCACTATCGGCTTCCTGCAATACCTGGCGCCCACCCTGGTGTTGTTGCAAGCGGTGTTGCTGTTTGGTGAGCACTTGTCGTCCAGCACCTTGGTGGCGTTTATCTTCATTTGGGCCGGTCTGGCCGTCTACAGCGTCGATGCGTGGATAAGTCTGCGCCGACGCAGCTGATCAAAAAACGCACAACACTTCGCAGGCCACGGTTCTCGTGGCCTGTATCGTTCCTTCCCAAGCTTATCCACAGCGTGATCCCCGCCGTTTGTGCGCAACTCACTGAATACTGGCGATTTTTTGATCAGTATCCGCAAAACCACGGCGGGCGTGGCGTTGCGGGCAGTCTCTACAGGTTATCCACAGGCAGGTGCACGTTTAAACTGGATAACCCGTGCAGCGCCTAAACCTCTGTGCGTAATACCAGTTCCACCATCAAATCATCGGCCAGGGTTTCAAGGCGCGATTGCAGCACGTCGAGCGACAGCGTCAGCGGCACCGCGAGAATCGCTTCGGCATGGAACAACGGCTCGCTGCTCATCGGTGCCGGCCGCACTTCGGTCACCAGACGTTCGAGGTTTACACCCTGCTCGCTCAGCAAGCGGGTGATGTCGCGCACAATGCCCGGGCGATCATTGCCCACCAGTTCCATGGCGATCGGTTTCCAGGTGCAGGATTGCTCGATACCACTTTCGGCAATCAACACGCGAATGCCATGCGTCGACAGTGTTTGTAGGGCATCGACTAATTCGTCGTAAGCCTCTGCCGGCACGCCGACCCGCAGAATCCCGGCAAACTGCCCGGCCATCCGCGACATGCGGCTTTCCAGCCAGTTACCCCCATGCTCGGCGATACATTGGGCGATGCGCTCTACCTGCCCGGGCTTGTCCGGGGCGAAAACAGTGAGTACGAGATGGTCCATGGCGCAGCCCTCTTGTCATGACTTTTGTTATAGAAGGGCAAGTATAGGCAAGGGATGAACAGTCGCCTCAGACGCTCGAGACAACAAATCGTGTACAAGTTTTTATATTTAGCTGGAACAATCCATTGGTTTTTTGAGAACATCCCGTTCCGCGCTGTGACCGCAATGCGTCATGGAGTCGCAGAACGACGTTATTAGTCTCATTTTCACAAGCGCAACGCATCATGTAGTATGCCTCGGCGCGCACTACATAACGCTGGATCGATGTCTGCCCAAGGCACGTTCGCAACCCTGAAAGCCCCGTCATCAAGGCCCCAAGCCGTTGATTGGTCCCAGCCCAGCCGCCAGCAATGGCATGTACTGGTCGGAAGGTTTGTGGTTTAAATGGCCAGAGGCTTCATTGTTAAATTGAAGAGCTGAAAAGCGAAATAGCTGAGCAGAGTGAGGCAAGCAATGACTGAACACGTTCAAGTCGGTGGCCTGCAGGTCGCCAAAGTCCTGTTCGACTTCGTGAACAACGAAGCCATTCCCGGTACCGGCCTCACCGCCGACGCATTCTGGGAAGGTGCCGACAAGGTCATTCACGACCTGGCACCGAAGAACAAAGCCCTACTCGCCAAACGCGATGACTTCCAGGCTCGCATTGATGCCTGGCATCAGGAACACGCAGGCCAGGCGCACGACGCCGTAGCCTACAAAGCCTTCTTGCAGGAAATCGGTTATCTGCTGCCAGAAGCGGCTGATTTCCAGGCAACAACGCAAAACGTCGATGACGAAATCGCCCGTACCGCCGGCCCGCAACTCGTGGTTCCGGTGATGAACGCCCGCTTTGCGCTCAATGCTTCGAACGCCCGCTGGGGTTCGCTGTATGACGCCCTTTACGGCACCGACGCGATCAGCGAAGACGGTGGCGCGCAAAAAGGCCAAGGCTACAACAAGGTGCGCGGCGACAAAGTCATCGCCTTCGCCCGTGCATTCCTCGACGAAGCCGCGCCACTGGCCGCGGGCTCCCACGTCGATTCGACCGGTTACAAAATCGCTGACGGCAAACTGCTGGTCACCCTCAAGGGCGGCAGCAACAGCGGTCTGCGTGACGATGCTCAACTGATCGGTTTCCAGGGCGACGCCAACGCGCCAATCGCGATCCTGCTGAAACACAACGGTCTGCATTTCGAAATCCAGATCGACGCCAGCACCCCGGTCGGCCAGACCGATGCCGCCGGCGTCAAAGACGTCCTGATGGAAGCGGCGCTGACCACCATCATGGACTGCGAAGACTCCGTGGCGGCCGTCGATGCCGACGACAAAGTGGTGATCTACCGCAACTGGCTCGGCCTGATGAAGGGCGATCTGTCGGAAGAAGTCGCCAAGGGCGGCCAGCGCTTCAAACGCACCATGAACCCGGATCGCAGCTACACCACGCCCACTGGCGGTGAAGTGACTCTGCACGGCCGCTCGCTGTTGTTCGTGCGCAACGTCGGCCACCTGATGACCATTGACGCGATTCTCGACAAAGACGGCAACGAAGTGCCGGAAGGCATTCTCGACGGTCTGCTGACGTGCCTGGCGGCCATGCACAACCTCAACGGCAACACGTCGCGCAAGAACACCCGCACCGGTTCCGTCTACATCGTCAAACCGAAAATGCACGGCCCGCAAGAAGCGGCGTTCACCAACGAACTGTTCGGCCGCATCGAAGACGTGCTGGGTCTCAAACGCAACACGCTGAAAGTCGGGATCATGGACGAGGAGCGCCGCACCACGGTCAACCTCAAGGCTTGCATCAAGGCTGCCAGCGAGCGCGTGGTGTTCATCAACACCGGTTTTCTCGACCGCACCGGCGATGAAATCCACACCTCCATGGAAGCCGGCCCGATGGTGCGCAAGGCCGACATGAAGGCTGAGAAGTGGATCGGCGCCTACGAGAACTGGAACGTTGATATCGGTCTGAGCACCGGCCTGCAAGGTCGCGCACAAATCGGTAAAGGCATGTGGGCCATGCCGGACCTGATGGCGGCGATGCTCGAGCAGAAAATCGCTCACCCGCTGGCCGGTGCCAACACCGCATGGGTCCCCTCGCCGACCGCCGCCGCGCTGCACGCGCTGCACTACCACAAGGTCGACGTGTTCGCCCGTCAGGCCGAACTGGCCAAACGTGCCCGCGCTTCGGTGGACGACATCCTGACCATCCCGCTGGCGGTCAACCCGAACTGGACGCCGGAGCAGATCAAGAACGAACTGGACAACAACGCCCAGGGCATTCTCGGTTACGTGGTGCGCTGGATCGATCAGGGCGTCGGTTGCTCGAAAGTGCCGGACATCAATGACGTCGGCCTGATGGAAGACCGTGCCACGCTGCGTATCTCCAGCCAGCACATCGCCAACTGGCTGCGCCACGGTATCGTCACCGAAGCGCAAGTGATGGAAAGCCTCAAGCGCATGGCGCCGGTGGTGGATCGTCAGAACGCCAACGACCCGCTGTACCGCCCGCTGGCACCGAACTTCGACAGCAACATCGCCTTCCAGGCGGCGGTCGAACTGGTGATCGAAGGCACCAAGCAGCCCAACGGCTATACCGAGCCGGTGCTGCACCGCCGTCGTCGCGAGTTCAAGGCTGCCAACGGCCTGTAACCCTGCGTAGATGCCGGACATGAAAAAGCCCTGATCGGAAGATCGGGGCTTTTTTATGGTTCATCACAACCACTGGAGATCCATTGTGAGAGCGGGTTTTTCGGTGTGGCTTGAACGTCAGGGGTCGATCCCCAATTCGTGTTTGACCAGACCGAGCAACTTGCCCGTATCAATGGGTTTGAGCAGAAAGTCCACCACGCTCAAATGCATCGCCGCAATGGCGTCCTTCACATCGGCATCGCCAGACACAATGATGATCGGCATCGCTGCCCTTACCGACTCACGCACCTGGCGAATCAAGTCCAACCCACCGACATTGCCCATGCGCAAATCGGTGATCAACAGACCAATCGATGGTTTCTCCGCCAGCATCTTCAGCGCGGCCTCGCCACTGGCAGCGGTCAGGCACCGAATGCCGTCCAAGGCCAGAATCTCCGACAACAGCTCCCGAGCGTCCTTGTCGTCATCGACGATCAATACACGCTGCGCAGGAGGGTCAGGTTCGAGCATTACAGCACTGAGCGCTTCACGCTCGGCGTCGCTCAAAATATCGTGGTCGGGCATAGCGTTCTCTACGTTTTCAAATCATCACCTGGCACAGTCGTCAGACAACGCCAGGCAGAGCTTCAATGTGCACTTCGTCGGATTTTTTTCCAAGAGGTCGGACAGAAGAATTCCCGACTGATTTTGTAGGGCACTTCCCAAATATGCCCAACGGCATGACGAACCTAGACTTACGTCCAATGGGCACCCTGCACGAGGGGGCCGACCATGGGGGCAACGATCCGACAACAACAATTCGAAAAAGACTGCGGTAATGGTTATGAGTAAAGCGGACGCCTTCACCCAGGCTGGGAAAACCGCCGTGTTGCAGAACATTCAGGGCACCCTGCAGTTTCTCCAGCGCTTCCCGCCCTTCAATCAAATGGAACACGCCCACCTGGCTTATCTGGTGGAGCAATGTCAGCTGCGTTTCTACGGGCAGGGCGAGAGCATCATCAAACCCGCCGATGGCCCGGTCGAACACTTCTATATCGTCAAGCAGGGCCGCGTCGTCGGCGAACGCCCGCACACGGCCAAGGGCGGCACCGAGACCACCTTTGAAATCACCACCGGCGAGTGCTTTCCCCTGGCCGCGTTGCTGGGTGAGCGAGCGACACGCACCGCGCACTTGGCCGGCGAGGACACCTTCTGCCTGCAACTGAACAAACTGGCGTTCATCAAACTGTTCGCCCTCTCCAATGCCTTCCGCGACTTCGCCTTGCGCGGGGTCAGCAGCCTGCTCGATCAAGTCAACCAGCAAGTCCAGCAGAAAGCCGTGGAAACCCTCGGCACGCAATACTCGCTCAACACCCGTCTCGGTGAACTGGCCATGCGTCACCCGGTGACGTGCAGCCCTGCCATGCCACTGCGTGCAGCGGTGAAGCTGATGCACGAGCAACAGGTCGGCAGCATCGTCGTGGTGGATGAGCACAAAGCGCCGCTGGGGATTTTCACCCTGCGCGACCTGCGTCATGTGGTGGCCGACGGTGTGGCCGATTTCGGCGAAGCCATCGAGCGCCACATGACCCAGGCGCCCTTCTATCTTTCGCCCAACCACAGCGCCTTCGACGCGGCCATTGCCATGACCGAAAGGCACATCGCCCACGTCTGCCTGGTCAAGGATCAGCGCCTGTGCGGCGTGGTGTCCGAGCGCGATCTGTTTTCCTTGCAGCGGGTCGATCTGGTGCATCTGGCCCGAACGATCCGCAGCGCGCAACGCATCGAGCAACTGGTGATCCTGCGCGGCGAGATCGGCCAACTGGTCGAGCGCATGCTCGCCCACGGCGCCTCTTCAACCCAGATCACCCACATCATCACCCTGCTCAACGATCACACCGTGTGCCGCGTAATCGAACTGACCCTCGCCGAAAAAGGCGACCCGGGCATACCGTTCAGTTGGCTGTGTTTCGGCAGCGAAGGCCGGCGCGAGCAAACGCTGCACACCGATCAGGACAACGGCATTCTGTTCGACGCCCGCGATGCCGTGCATGCAGCAGAGATTCGCGCAAAGTTGCTGCCAATTGCCCAGCAGATCAATCAGAGCCTGGCGCAATGCGGCTTCACCCTGTGCAAGGGCAACATCATGGCCGGCAATCCTGAGCTGTGTTTGTCCCGGGCAGAATGGGCGCGGCGGTTCGCGGCATTCATTCGCGAGGCGACGCCGGAGAATCTGCTCGGGTCGAGCATTTACTTCGATCTGCGCGTGGTCTGGGGCGATGAACAGGGTTGCGCGCAACTGCGCCGGGGGATTCTCGATCAGGTCGGCGACAACCGTTTGTTCCAGCGCATGATGGCCGACAACGCCTTGCGTAATCGCCCGCCGGTCGGGCGTTTCCGCGAGTTTGTGCTGGCGCGCAAGAATGGCGAGAAAGCCACCCTCGATCTGAAGGTCCAGGGCCTGACGCCGTTTGTGGACGGCGCACGATTGCTCGCGCTGGCCAACGGCATCGACGCCAACAACACCCTCGAGCGCTTGCGCCAACTGGTGGATAAAGAAGTCATTGAACCGCTGGACGGCGCGGCGTATGAAGAGGCTTATCACTTCATTCAGCAAACGCGCATGCAGCAGCATCAGATCCAGACGCGCGAGAACCTGCCGTACTCCAACCGTGTCGACCCCGACAGCCTCAATCATCTGGATCGACGCATCCTGCGCGAATCCCTGCGCCAGGCTCAACGCCTGCAAAGCAGCCTGACCCTGCGGTATCAGTTATGAGCCTGTTCTCGTGGCTGCGGCCGGCCAGTGCGGCGCTGCCAGCGGATCTGCAGCAACGCCTGGGGCAACTGCCGGCGATCAGCGAGCTGAGTGAATGCAGCCTGCGCGAACAACGCTGGGTCGTGCTGGACCTGGAAACCACCGGGCTGAACCTGAACAAGGATCGGGTGTTGTCGATTGGCGCCGTGGTGATCGAGGACGGCGCGATCGATTTCAGCCAGCAGTTCGAACGCACGCTGCAATGTCGTGAACTCAAGCTCAGTCCCAGTGTGTTGATCCACGGTCTGGGGCCCAACGCGATTGCCGCCGGCAGCGATCCGGCCGAGGCATTGCTGGCGTTCATGGAGTTTGCCGGTGACAGCCCCGTGCTGGCGTTCCATGCGCCATTCGACCAGCACATGCTTGGGCGGGCACTGAAGGAACATCTGCGGCACAAGTTGCAGCATGTGTTTCTGGATGTCGCCGAGATTGCGCCGATGCTGTGCCCGCAAGCGAACATTCGTGAGGCCGGGCTGGATGAGTGGATCGACTGGTTCAAGCTTGAGGTGTTCGAGCGACATAACGCGAGTGCCGATGCGCTGGCGACGGCAGAGCTGGCGTTGATTCTCTTCAGCCGAGCACGGGGGCAGCAGATTGATAGCCCATTGAATCTTCAACAGCGCTTGAGCCAGTGGAAGCGACGGCGGCAGGTGCCGTCCTTCTAGATCGTCACCCATCAAATCCCTCGCCAGGTACGCCGCATCTGACTAGGCTAACCTCCTGCTCTTCGTCGACCACCGAGGTTCACCCATGTCCACACCCAGCATGACCCTGTTCCACAACACGCTCTCCCCGTTCGTTCGCAAAGTGATGGTGATGCTGCACGAAACTGGCCAGCAGGATCGCGTCACCTTGCAAGACTGTGTCCTCAGCCCGGTCAGCCCGAGTGCCGAGCTCAACGCCGACAACCCGTTGGGCAAGATCCCGGCCCTGCGTCTGGCCGACGGCAATGTCATCCATGACAGCCGCGTGATCCTCGACTACCTCGACCACCAACACGTCGGCAATCCGCTGATCCCCCGTGACGGCTCGGCCCGCTGGCGCCGCCTGACCCTGGCCTCGATGGCCGACGGGATCATGGATGCGTCGGTGATGGTGCGTTACGAGCAGGTGCTGCGTGCCCCGGAAAAACACTGGGACGAGTGGATCGAGGCCCAGCGCGACAAGATCCGTCGCACCCTGGCCCTGCTGGAAAGTGATGCGATTGCCGAGCTGACCTGCCATTTCGATATTGCTGCGATCAGCGTGGCCTGTGCCCTGGGTTACCTCGACCTGCGCTTCCCGGATCTGGGCTGGCGCGAGGCCAATCCGCAATTGGCCCACTGGTTCACTGAAGTGAGCTTGCGACCGTCCATGATCGCGACCCTGCCCAAACCTTAAATCGGCGGCGCTTGTTCCGGCCTCTTCGCGAGCAAGCCCGCTCCCACACTGGATTTCGGTAGGCAGGTTCTGTGTGTGGCTTGCCAGCGATGGCACCACCGCGGTGCCGGCGGAAGTGACGCAAAGATCAGCGTCACCAACACCTCAGCCTCTCGCTGATCCTCACGCAACCCGCTCATTGCATCGCCCCCACGTCAAACTCCAGTGGTTTGGCCGGTTTCTGACCGATCCCGTACCAATCCAGTTTGCGCGTCAGCACCATGAACACGCCGAGCAAGCCGAACAGCAACAGCGAGCCCATCAGCAGCGCGTAATCCTCGGCGCTGAGCAACCCGTAAAGCAGGCCATACAACCCTGCCAATCCCGCCGAAAAACACAAACCGTGTCGCACGCTGTGCAAGACGTGGCAGACGTAAAACCCGATCAATAACACGCAGCCACTGGCCGACAGCAGATACGCCAGGGCAAAGCCGATGTGCTCCGACAACGACAGCAGCAACAGATAAAAAAACGCCAGCGCCACACCCACCAACGCGTATTGCACCGGGTGCACTGCCAGGCTCTTGAGCACTTCGAACAGGAAGAAACCGGCGAACGTCAGGACAATGAACAGCAGCGCATATTTGATCGCCCGGTCACTCTTCAGATACTGATCCACCGGATCGATGAAACTCACCCCGAAGCTGCGGGCATTGAACCCATCGCAATCATTGCCGCTCACGCAACGGCTCATGGCGTCTTGCAGGTTGGTAGAAAAAAACGTGGTCTGCCAGTCGGCGCTGAAACCGGCGTCGTTGATTTCACGTTTGGCCGGGAGGAAGTTGCCGATGAAGCTGGGGTGCGGCCAGTTGGCAGTGAGGCTAACGCTGCTGCTCCTGCCCACCGGTAGCACCTGCAACGAACCGGTGCCTTGCAGGCGCAGATCGAAACCGAACGCCAGTTCGTTGGCTTTACGGGTATCGAGCAGTGGCAGCGTTACCCGCACCCCCTCACCCAGCCAACCGACCTGAGTACCGGGAACGAAGTCCAGACGCTGGCCGTCGAGCTCCAGTTTCAAAGCGTTTTCGATCCCGCGAATGTCGCTGATGCCGACCGCCAGAAACGGCGCATCGAACTGGTAATCGCTGAAATCTTCCTGGATGCCCAATTGCGCCGGTAGCGAAAAACTGCCGGTGATGCGGTTATCGGCATGGAACAACCGCGCCTCGTAGATACCCCGGGCACGCAGTTCGGTTTGCACCTGGCCATCGAGTTCGAAGCGCTCGGGCAAAAAATACAAACGCCCACGCTCCTCGCTTGGTTCGTCGTAACGCTGCTCGGTCTTGTCGTTGATCTTCCAGTTGTGAATCACTTTGCGATACGGCACCACCATCACCGGCCCGCTCAATTGCTGGCTGTAACTGGAACTGCGGGCAATGTCTTCCAGCACCCCGTCGCGCCGTTGCTGGCGGTCATCGATGATGCCGTCAATCATCAGCAGCGGTATCAGCAACAGCAGGATCAACAGGGCAACAGCCCCGAGTTTGATAGTCAGATTTCGATTCATGACGACGCTCCCTGGTTGGAATGCGGCCAGTCTGGGAGTGCTTTGTGGTTTTGCTATGGAGGTTGTGTGGGCTTTGTGTGGAAATACCTGTAAAACGCTTTTTCCTCATAACCTTGGCGATGTTCAAAGAAAGGACCGGCACCTTGCGCAACAACTCATTCGATTTGATCCGACACATAGCGGCACTCATGGTACTGGTCAGCCATCACTTTGCGCTGTGGGGCCTGCCAGAGCCAGGCATCGCAGGCTTCAACTCACTGGGCGGTATCGCCGTGACCGCGTTCTTTGCGATCTCCGGCCTGCTGATCACTCGCAGCTTCGTCAACGCCAACAACTTCACTGACTATCTGATCAAACGCATTGCCCGCATATTTCCGGCATTGATCCTCTGCGCCTTCGCGATGACTTATATCGCCGGCGCGCTGTTTGCCGAAGGCTATGTCACAAGCTCAAGCGCTACGATCGATTTCTTGCGCATCTCGGTTTTCGGTCGAGCCACTATCGAACAGATCACCAATGGATTTATCTTCGATGAATCCTTCAACGGCAGTCTCTGGACGCTGAAGATCGAATTCGGCTTTTACTTGCTGCTGGCGGCGGTTCTGGGTCTGTACCGAAAAGCCCTGTTGCCATGGATCCTGCTGACGGGGTTTGCCCTGGCAACCTATGTCCTGAGCAATGCCGTTGCCGGCGCCATGGCGCAAAAACTGGCGACCTACTGCGTTGCTGGTATCGCCTTCTTTGCCGGTTCCGTGATTGCCTTTCACAAACAGTACCTCAGCAATCCCCGTGTGCTGGCGATCGCTCTGACGGTGGGGATCGGATTGATCTACCTCAGCGTCGGCACCCCATTGGCCACAGTGCTGGCGACGCTGGGCTGTGCGCTGATCACCCTGAGCGTGGGCCTGCTCTACGTCGACAAAAGTATCCGGGGCCGATTCGATATTTCTTACGGAATCTATCTGTATGCGTTCCCGGTCCAGCAACTGGTCATCAACAAATCCAACCTGAGCTTCCTGCCGTCCATGCTTGTCTCGGCGCTGATCGTGATCGCGCTGGCGATCGCTTCATGGCGTCTGGTGGAGCAGCCAGCATTGAACTTCGCCCATCGGAAAAAGCTTCAGCGCACCGCACCGGCCTCGTCCCGACCCTGAGCTTGCGCCTGCCCCTCAGGTTCAGGGCAGGCTTAGAACTGCTTGCACACCGCCCGACACGTTGCTGATCGACAGTTGGCCGCCATGCAACTTGGCCACCTCTGCCACAAAGTTCAGCCCAAGCCCGGTGCTCTTGCGCCCACTGTCCGGGCGCGGCAACGAGTAAAACCGCTCGGTCAAACGCGGCAAGGCGTAGTCGGGAATCTGCGCCGTTTCATTGAACAAGCGAAACTCAACCTGCTCGCCCACCCGCTCGGCGCTGAAGCGCAACAACCCCTGCAGTGGCGTGAAATCCAGCGCGTTCTCCAGCAGATTGCCCAGCGCCTGACGCAACAGAAAGGGCTCACCCATCAGCAGCAGATCCGCCGCCACAGCCTGCTCAATGCGCAACTGTTTACCCTCGATGCGCGCCGCCTGCCCTTGCAGCAACTCATCCACAAGCACCGCCAGAGGCACCGCAGTGCGCTCTTCCAGCCCCTGACGCTGTTCAACTTGCGCCAGATTGAGCAACCGCTCGATCAACTGCTGCATCCGCGCACTTTCGCTGTCGATGTTGCTGACAAAACGCATTCGCTGAACCGCGGGCATTTCACCTTGCAGCAACTCCGCCGCACCACGAATCGCCGCCAGGGGGCTTTTCAGTTCATGGGTCAGCGTGTGCACGTAACGCTCGACGTAGGCCTTGCCTTCCAGTTGCGTGCGCATCTGCTCCACCGCTGTCGCAAGCTGCTCCAACTCACCACCGCGATAGTGCGGCACTTCCACCCGCCGCCCTTCACTGACGGCCTGGGCGTAACCGGTCAAACGATGCAGCGCACGGCTCAACCACCACGACAGCAAGGCGCCGAACAACAGACCGAGGCCGATGAGCCCGGCACCATAAAACAGCAGGCGCCGTTCGGTGCGATCAACATAAGGTTGCAATGAGCTGTTGGGCTTGGCGACGGTCACCACACCAATGATCTGACCCTTGTCGCGGATCGGCGCGCCGACGTGCATCACCGAGGACGCGGGGTCATCCGGATCGCTGCGGCTGGAGCGTGCGCCGTACTCGCCACGCAACGTCAGATAGACGTCGTTCCAGCGCGAATAATCCTGCCCCACCGCCACGCCACTGGAATCGAGCACGACGATGCCCTTGGCGTCGGTGACGTAAATGCGATGGTTGACCTGGTTTTTCGGCAGCCCCCAGATCGTCGCTCGCGGTTGGCGTTCGCCGTAGGCGCGCAGCAACTCGGGCCAGCGGTTCTCGCTGAGGGTGTCGGCCTTGAAATCGTCGCGCAGGATTTCCGCCAGCAGGTTAGCGGTGTCGACCAAGGTTTCTTCGGTGGACTGACGCACGCCGGGACGGATTTCCTCCATCACCGTGTTGAGCACGAAATAGCCGGTCAGGCCGACAAACAGCACATACACCAGGAATATCCGCAGGCCCAACGACATCAGCTATGCCCCGGGCTGTAGCTGTAACCGAGCCCGCGATGCGTCTGGATCGGTTCGGCCTCGGCCCGCACCAGACGCAACTTGGCGCGCACGCTTTTGATGTGGCTGTCGATGCTGCGCTCGTAACCGGCGTCGGCCGCGACGCCCAGTGCATCGAGCAATTGCTCGCGGCTGAACACCCGCTCCGGTTGTTCAAGCAGGCATTGCAACAGACGGAATTCGTGACGGGTCAGGCTCAGCGCCTGGCCGCGATAGCTGATCTGCACACGTTCCGGATCGATGCGAAACAGCCCTGACGTGGCGTCGATGATGGGGCGCGGCGCCATGCGTTTAAGGATAGCCCGGACTCGCGCCGCCACTTCCCGTGGGCTGAACGGCTTGACCACGTAGTCGTCGGCGCCGATCTCCAGGCCCACCACACGGTCGATTTCGGCATCGCGGGCGCTGAGGAACAGCACCGGCACTTCGCTGAAACGCCGCAACTGTTTGCAAGTCTCGAAACCGCTGATGTCCGGCAGACCGATATCGAGGATGAGCAGATCCGCCGGCGTCTGCCGTTGATGTGCCAGCGCCGCCGCGCCGAGGCTCACCCAAGTGGTGGTGAACCCCTCGCCCTGCAAGGCAAAAATCAGCGTGTCGGCAATCGCCGCTTCGTCTTCGACAATCAGAATATGAGGCATGGCGTCCGAGCCTGTGGGTTAGGTGCGCGAACGGTGCCCCAAGCCTGACGTTACGTCAATGAGACCACTTGGCTCAGCAGTCCGGTTTGTCAGCGGTGAAGCGCCGCGCCGGATTCACTGCCGCGCCGAATTCACGCAAGGCCTTGGCACCGATCAGCAGCGGATAGTTGAAATTGCTGCGGTCGGTCAGGTTGACCTCCACGGTGCGTTTGACGTCACCCAGGCACAGTTCCAGATCGACCACCGGGCGCTTGGCGACTTCAGTGGTGTCGCCCTCGTCCTCTTCATCCGAGCGGCTCTTGATCTTGCTGATCCGCGCGACTTTGTGTTCGTAGACCTTGTTGCTGGCGTCCTTGGTGGCGAGGCGGAAGCGCACCCAGTTTTCACCGTCGCGGGTGAAGGTCTCGATGTCTTTGGCCGACAGCGAGGCGGTCAGCGCGCCGGTGTCCATCTTGGCCTTGAGTACTTCACCGCCGATTTCCGGCAGCGCAATGTATTCGTAACGCCCGTACAGGGTCGGCTCGGCGGCCATGACCGGCAGGGCGACGAGGGCAAACAGTGCAAGGAGGGATTTCACGTAGAGGGCTTCCTTGAAAAATGAGGGCGGCAGACGCGAGATTTTAGACACTCATTGAAGCATTCGTTCGCCTTGACCGGCCTTCGCGAGCAAGCCCGCTCCCACAAGGGGAACGCATTTCAAAATGTGGGAGCGGGCTTGCTCGCGAAGAGGCCAGAACAGTCAATACGCATTTAACCCGCACAATACCGGTACAAAAGTGAAACATTCGTCAGCGCAAATTTGGTCTGCCGCCCGAAGCTGCTTATCATGGCGCGCCCATCCAACGTCATAGAGTTGCTTATGCGCCGCCTGCTCACCGGCTGTTTCGTCACCCTGCTGCTGTTGCTCAACACCCTGATCCTGATCGGGCCGTTGATGGTCTTTGCCCTGCTCAAACTGGTGGCGCCCGGCCGCTGGCGCGACTATGCGTCGTGGGCGGTGATGTGGATCGCCGAGACCTGGGCCGAGATCGACAAGCTGATTTTCCACCTGTGCATCCCCACTCAATGGGACATTCGCGGCGGCGACGATCTGCGCGGTGACACCTCTTATCTGGTGGTCAGCAACCATCAGTCGTGGGTGGATATTCCGGCGCTGATCCAGACGCTCAACCGGCGCACGCCGTTCTTCAAGTTTTTCCTCAAGAAAGAGCTGATCTGGGTGCCGTTCCTGGGGCTGGCGTGGTGGGCGCTGGATTACCCGTTCATGAAGCGCTACACCAAGGCGTTTCTGGCGAAACACCCGCAACTGGCGGGCAAGGATCTGGAAATCACCAGGCAGGCCTGCGAGCTGTTCAAGCGCCAACCGGTCACCGTGGTGAATTATCTGGAAGGCACCCGCTACACCGCCGCGAAAAGCGCGCAGCAGCAATCACCGTTCAAGCATTTGCTCAAGCCCAAGGCAGGCGGCGTGGCGTTTGTGCTGGCGGCGCTGGGTGAACAGCTGGATGCGATTCTCGACGTCACCGTGGTTTATCCACAGGCGAACATCCCGGGCTTCTGGGATTTGATCAGCGGCAACGTGCCGAAGGTGATCATCGACATCAAGACCCGAGAACTCGACCCGGCGCTGTGGCAGGGCGATTACGAAAACGATCCGGTGTTTCGCCAGACGGTCCAGAGCTGGGTCAACCAACTCTGGAACGAGAAGGATCAGCGCATTGGCGAACTGAAAAACGCGCGCCGCTGAATCAGCTACCGGTGCCCGCGCCCCAGATGCTGCCCAGGCTCTGCAGGAGCGGGCCACCGACACCTTGATCACCGAGGTATTTGAGGAGCACCGGGGCAAACTGGCCGATCATCCCGCTGTCCATGCCCAAGGCGCCGAAGGCGTTGTTCAGATCGCTGGTGTTCTTGACGTTGCCCAGTGCGTTTTCCAGTCCGGCTGACTTGCCCGACGAGCCCAGCAACCCGCTCAACGCCGCCAGGTTGCCGCTACCGCCCGACAGCTTGTCGATGCCTGGCACTTCTTTGGCCAACTGCGAATAATCGGTGCTGCTCAATTGGTTCTTGGCCAAGCCAAGCATGGCGCTCGTGCCGCCGACGGCTTGCTGAGGGGTAACCCCCAGACCGGTGACGGCTTGCAGCAAACCGGCCGTTTCCGAGGTCGGCGCAGCGGCGGTGGCAGCGTTGCCGCCCTGCATGCTCGAAGCAGCCTTGGTCACATCGTCCAGGCTGAACCCGGCAAACACCGGGCTGGCCGCAAGGGTCATCAGCGAAGCCATGGCAATACCGCGTGAAATCTTCATTCAGACATCCTCTTGCGCTGTGAAAACCGCCCGTCAATGAACGGTAAAACTGCCGGTTTGACCGGGCATCCGCCGGCATGTTCCAAGCCAGCGCATCCATTTTCAGCATAGCCACGTATACAGATCGTGAAACCCTGGAATGATCGCGATGAATGGCATAACCGCTGTCGCTGGACTAGCCTGTGAACAGCCCGATACTCACCTTCGTCGCCGAACCTTTGCCTGGAGAGTCGTCATTTCCCTCGCCGACACCGATCAGTTGCGACAGTTGTTGGCCCAGTGTTCACTGGGCGATCGTCGCGCCTTCGAAACCCTGTACCGCAGCGTCGGCCCGCGCCTGCACGGCGTGGCCCTGCGGTTCATGGGCCGCAGCGATCTGGCGGAAGAAGTGCTGCAGGAAAGCTTCGTGCGCATCTGGAACAACGCCTCGCGCTACGAAGCGCACCTGTCGGCGCCGATGACCTGGATGATCAACATCACTCGCAACCAAGCCATCGACCAGTTGCGCAAACACCGCGACCGGCCGCTGAGCGATGTCGAACAGGACGCGCTGGCGGACGAAAGTCCTTCAGCACACGACCAATTGAGCAGCGCCCGCGAAGCCCACGCCTTGAACCGCTGCCTGGACAGCCTCGACGGCATGCAACGTCAGTCGATCAGCGTCGCCTACTTTCAGGGATTGTCGTGCACGGAGCTGGCCGAACACCTGGCCACGCCGCTGGGCACGGTGAAATCGTGGATTCGCCGTGGCATGGAACGCTTGCGCCGGTGCCTTGAATCATGAACTACCAGACCCCAGCCCTGCGCCGCGCCCTCGCCGCCGATTACGCCATTGGTTTGATGGGCTCGGCAGCACGGCGACGTTTTGAACAGTTGCTGCTCGACGACGCGGCGCTGCGGGCTGAACTGGCGCAATGGCAGGAAAGCCTGGTTTCTTTGACCGAAGCGCTGCCGGAACATCCGGTGCCCGACCGCGTGTGGCATGGCATTACCGCGCGGATTGAGCCGCAAGTCCTGCATGTGCCGGAAAAACGTCCGTTCTGGAACTGGCTGCGCGTCACGGCGGCGCTGTGTTCGATCGTGGTTTTGGTATTCCTCGGCTCGCTGTACAACCGCGATGACGCCCGCTACAGCGCAACCCTGCTGAGCGCCGACGCGCAACCGGCGCTGAAGATTGAAGCGCATGCCGATTATTTGCAGGTCGAGCCGCTGACCCTGGCTGTCGTCGATCCCGCTCGCAGCCTGGAGTTGTGGGCGATTCCAGCCGATGGCAAGCCGATCTCGCTGGGGGTGATACCCACGGGGGGCAAAGGCAGAGTTGAGTTGAGTGATGCGCAGAAGGTGTTGATTGGTCAGCCGATTGCGCTGGCTGTGAGTCTTGAGCCTAAGGGTGGTTCGCCAACAGGAAAACCGACTGGGCCGGTGTTGTATCAAGGGGCGCTGGCGACGTTGTAATTGGATAGTAATTAAAAAGAAAAGAACAATCGCGAAAAAGCATAAAAAACTGTCAGTTCTAACAGTTGGCAGCTTTCATTATCAAAGAGAAAATTTCCGCTCCTACTATGTAATGGAGTACAAATGATGAAGCTGAAAATTGTCTCGGGTGTTCTGGTTAGTCTGGCCATGATGAGCACTGCCTATGCAGGAACTTGCTCGACTCTCTCGGTAACCCATTCTCAAGGTGCCGAGGATCTCACCTTCACCTCTGCACGCTTGAAAGACAAAGACAGCGCCAATTCCGTTGTCATTTGTCGCTACAACGGCAAAGACGACCTCGGCGCCTCGTCCGGTTACAGGAACGGTACTCCGGTTAAAGCCACTGGAACCGGTTGGAAAGATAAGGAAGGTAAACCTTCGGATGATTGCGTAGTCACCGATGGTGACGTCAGCAAATGCTCGTTTGAAGAAAAGAATTAATAACACGTAAAAAAGGGCAACCCCAGGGTCGCCCTTTTTATATGCGTGGAACTTACGCCGCACTAAACAACTTGTGCGGATCAATCACAAACTTCTTCGGCACGCCGGCATCGAACTCGCCGTAACCTTCCGGCGCCTGATCGAGGCTGATGACTTGCACGCCCACCACTTCGGCGATGTTGATGCGATCCCACATGATCGCCTGCATCAGTTGGCGGTTGTACTTCATCACAGGCGTTTGGCCGGTGTGGAAGCTGTGGGATTTGGCCCAGCCCAGACCGAAGCGAATGCTCAGGCTGCCCATTTTCGCGGCAGCGTCCACGGCGCCCGGATCTTCGGTGACGTACAGACCGGGAATGCCGATCTTGCCCGCTACGCGCACCACGCCCATCAGCGAGTTGAGCACGGTGGCCGGCGCCTCGGCTTTGACGCCGTCGTGGCCGTGGCCGCGTGCCTCGAAGCCGACGCAGTCCACTGCGCAATCGACTTCCGGTTCGCCCAGCAGCGCGGCGATCTGTTCGTGCAGCGGCGTGTCTTTGGACAGGTCGACGATTTCAAAACCCTGCGCCTTGGCGTGGGCCAGGCGGATGGTGTTGACGTCACCGACGATCACCACCGCAGCGCCCAGCAAACGTGCCGAAGCGGCAGCGGCCAGACCGACCGGGCCGGCGCCGGCAATGTAAACGGTGCTGCCCGGGCCAACGCCGGCAGTGACTGCGCCGTGATAACCGGTCGGCAGAATGTCGGAGAGGCAGGTCAGGTCACGGATTTTCTCCATGGCTTTGTCGCGATCCGGCAGTTTCAGCAGGTTGAAGTCGGCGTACGGCACCAGCACGTATTCGGCCTGGCCACCGGTCCAGTCGCCCATGTCGACATAGCCATAGGCGCCGCCGGCACGGGCCGGGTTGACGGTCAGGCAGACGCCCGTGTGTTGCTCTTTGCAGGAACGGCAGCGCCCGCAAGCCACGTTGAACGGAACGGAAACCAGATCACCGATTTTCAGGTTTTCGACGTCGGAGCCTTTTTCGATCACCTCACCGGTGATCTCGTGGCCCAGCACCAAACCGGTCTGCGCCGTGGTACGGCCGCGCACCATGTGCTGGTCGGAGCCGCAGATGTTGGTGGAAACCACTTTGAGAATGACCCCGTGCTCGATCTTGCGACCGCGCGGGTCCTGCATTTTCGGATAGTCGATTTTCTGTACTTCGACCTTGCCAGCGCCGAGATACACCACACCACGATTGCCAGACATGCTTTCACCTCGCTGTTGTTTTTATGGAACCGCGTTGCCCAGGCAGGCAGCGCGTTAAGTGCTCGGGTTATTGCTTGTGGGTGCTGCGTTGTCAGTAATGGCTCCTTCGCGAGCAAGCCGGCTCCCACTGGGTTCGGTGGTGAATTCAAATTTTGCGAACGACACCAATCCCTGTGGGAGCGGGCTTGCTCGCGAAAGCGATCTAGAGAACGACTGTTCTATTGGCGTTCAAAAACACCCTTCTTTCGATGTGATAGCCAACGGCCCGGGCCAAGGTCAGACCTTCGATATCCCGTCCCTTGGCAATCAGATCTTCCGGGTAATGGCTGTGATCCACCGCCTCGACGCCCTGGGCGATGATCGGCCCTTCATCCAGATCGTTGTTGATGTAATGCGCCGTCGCCCCCACCAGTTTCACGCCTTTGTTATAGGCCTGGTGATACGGCTTGGCGCCTTTGAAGCCCGGCAGCAGCGAGTGATGGATG
The DNA here is from genome assembly GCF_963970845.1 of Pseudomonas sp. RA_105y_Pfl2_P56. Taxonomy (NCBI): domain Bacteria; kingdom Pseudomonadati; phylum Pseudomonadota; class Gammaproteobacteria; order Pseudomonadales; family Pseudomonadaceae; genus Pseudomonas; species Pseudomonas sp. RA_105y_Pfl2_P56. The sequence continues at coordinate 10,378 of NZ_CAXAPL010000035.1, read as the reverse complement.
TTGATTGCCTTGCCATCAAGCTTGCGGCACAGCTCCGGCGACAACACCTGCATGTAGCGGGCGAGGATCACCAGCTCAGCGCCGGACTCTTCGATCACCTGCCATACCTGACGCTCCTGCGACGGCTTGTCGTTGGGGTCGAGGGGGAAATGGTAGTAGGGAATCTGGTGCCAGTCGGCCAACGGCTTGAGGTCCGGGTGATTGGACACCACCGCCGCCACGTCCATCGACAATTGGCCGATGCGCTGGCGGTAGAGCAAGTCGTTGAGGCAGTGATCGGCCTTGGAGACCATGATCACCACTTTTGGCCGGTAGTTCGGCGCGGTCAGCTCGAAGACCATGCCGAAGGCCTGACCACGCTCGCCGAGGCTGGCGCGAAAGGTTTGTTCGTCGAAACCGTCAGGCTGGCGAAACTCCACGCGAATGAAGAAGCGGCCCGAGAGCCGGTCATCGAAGGAGTGGTGCTCGGTGACGTAGCAACCCTGCTCGAACAGAAAACGCGTCACCGCGTCCACAGTGCCGAGAACGCTGGGGCAGTCGGCGGTCAGAATCCATGTGTCTGGGGCGCGGCTCATGGTTGTGTCTCCTAGGCCTGGACGCTGAGGCCGTACTCGGCCGATGCATCCTGCAACCACAACCACCAGTAATCCGAGAAGCTGCGACGGATCAGCAGCTCCCAGGTGTCTTCAGCGGTATGGCGAATCATCAACTGCGATTTGGCGAACACCGTGCCGACCGCTTTACCGACCGGGAAGTTGTTCGGGTGCACGTCGTAGCTGGTGGATTTCATCAGCACCTGACGCACATTCGGCCCGCTCAGTTCGAGCACTTGCTGGCCGCCGCTGACGTTGACGATGGCGATGTGCAGATCGCCCAAGGCTTCGCGCAGCTTTTGCTCGGCGGCGAACTCTTCACCGCTGGGCACGATCAGCAGCCATTCATCCGGGCCCATCCATTGCAGGCTGGTTTCGCCTTTGACGATGACGCTCAGAGCGCCGGGCAGTTCGATGCCCAATGCTTTGTGCACACCGGCGGCGAAAGCGGCATCGTGGCCATCGCCACGAAGAGTCAGGTGGCCGAGGAGTTTTTTCTCACGCACGATCACGCCGGCGCTCTTGCGGCCCTTGCCGACCAGGCTGGCGAGGTCGGCATGGTGCAGCGACGACTCGGCACGGGCACCGGTGGTCGGGCGTTGTTGGTACACGTTGGCTGTGGTCATAAAGCACCTTTGCTGAATTCTGTGGTGAATCTACTGGCGCCTTCGCGAGTAAGCCCGCTCCCACATCTGGAATGCATTCCCCTGTGGGAGCGGGCTTGCTCGCGAAGGCCGCGACTCGGTCTATCAGATATTTTGACGGTCGCCCTTCGGATCGAAGAACACCGAAGACACAATCTCCGCTTCGATCACGCTGCCATCGGCCAGCGGCGCAAACACCCGCTCACCCATACGCTTGAGACCGCCCTTGACCACGCCCATGGCAAACGAATAACCGAGGGAGTTGTGCGCGTAACTGGAGGTCACGTGACCGACCATGGTCATCGGGATCGCTTGCTTGGTGTTGAACACCAACTGCGCACCTTCGGGCAGCCACACATTCGGGTCGATCGGTTTCAGGCCCACCAACTGTTTGCGCTGATCACGCACGCAGTCTTCACGGTTCATGCCGCGCTGACCGATCCACGAGAACGGTTTGGTGCGACCGACGCACCAGCCCATGTTCAGGTCATCCGGGGTCATCGAGCCGTCAGTGTCCTGACCGACGATGATGAAACCTTTCTCGGCGCGCAGAACGTGCATGGTTTCAGTGCCGTACGGGGTCAGGTTGTACGGCTTGCCGGCCTCGACGATTTTCTCCAGCACGCCCATCGCATAATCGGCCTGCACGTTGACTTCGTACGACAGCTCACCGGTGAACGAGATGCGGAACACCCGCGCCGGCACACCGCCAACCTGACCTTCCTTCCAGGTCATGAACGGGAACGCTTCGTTGCCCAGATCGATGTCGGTCACGGCGCTGAGCAGCTTGCGGCTGTTCGGCCCGGACAGGGTCATGGTCGCCCAGTGGTCGGTGACGGACGTGAAGTAGACCTTCATGTCTGGCCATTCGGTCTGGTGGTACAGCTCCAGCCATTGCAGCACGCGCGCCGCACCGCCGGTGGTGGTGGTCATGACGAAATGGTTGTCGGCCAGGCAAGCCGTCACCCCGTCGTCGAAGACCATGCCGTCTTCTTTGCACATCAGGCCATAACGGGCCTTGCCCACGTCGAGCTTGGTCCAGGCGTTGGTGTACACGCGGTTGAGAAACTCGCGGGCATCCGGGCCTTGAATGTCGATCTTGCCCAGGGTCGAGGCATCGAGCAGGCCGACGCTGTCGCGCACGGCTTTGCATTCGCGCTTTACGGCCGCGTGCAGGTCTTCACCGTTTTTCGGGAAGTACCACGGACGTTTCCACTGGCCCACATCTTCAAACTCGGCGCCATTTTTCAGGTGCCATTGATGCAGTGCGGTGTAGCGCACCGGTTCAAAGATGTGCCCACAGTGACGGCCGGCCACGGCGCCGAAAGTGACCGGCGTGTAGTTCGGGCGGAACATCGTGGTGCCCATCTGCGGGATGGTCACGTTCAGCGAACGGGCGGCAATGGCCAGACCGTTGACGTTGCCAAGCTTGCCCTGATCGGTGCCGAAGCCCAGCGCGGTGTAGCGCTTGACGTGCTCGACCGACTCGAAACCTTCGCGGGTCGCCAGTTCGATGGCGGCGGCGGTGACGTCGTTTTGCAGGTCGACGAATTGCTTCGGCGCACGGGCCGTGCCCTTCTCATGCGGCACCTGGAACAGCGCCAGCGTCGGCTCTTCGAGACGGCTCAGGGCTTTGGGCAGCGTGCCTTCGACCGCCGCGAAACCGGCTTCACTGGCAGCGCGCACGCCACCTTCAAAACCGTCGGCCAGCGAATCGCCGAGACCGTAAACGCCGTTGATGCCACCCACGCACACGCGTTTCTGCGGTGCTTCGCCCGGTATGAAACCGAGGATGTCTTCGCGCCAGGTCGGCTTGCCGCCCAGGTGCGAGGCCAAGTGAACCACCGGGCTGTAACCGCCGGAACTGGCGACCACATCGCAGTCGAGCCATTCGCCCGGGCTGGTCACGGCGTGCGCCTTGACATCAATCGCGGCGACGCGGGCAGCGGTCACGCGCTTGCTGCCACGGGCCTCGATCACGGCGCTGCCGGTGAGGATACGGATGCCTTTGGCGCGCGCTTCTTCCACCAGCGCACCGCGCGGATTGCTGCGGGCGTCGGCGATGGCCACCACTTGCAGACTGGCGTCGAGCCAGTCCAGCGCCACGCGATAGGCGTGATCGTTGTTGGTCGACAGCACCAGTTTCTTGCCCGGCGCCACGCCGTAACGGCGCACGTAAGTCGACACAGCACCGGCCAGCATGTTGCCCGGCACGTCGTTGTTGCCGTAAACCAGCGGACGCTCGCAAGCGCCGGTCGCCAGCACCACACGCTTGGCACGAACGCGATGGATGCGCTGACGCACTTGACCGATTGGCGCGCGGTCGCCGAGGTGATCGGTCAGGCGTTCGTGAATGGTCAGGAAGTTGTGGTCGTGGTAGCCGTTGACCGTGGCGCGCGGCAACAGCAGCACGTCCGGGGTGTCTTTCAATTCGGCGATGACGCTGGCAACCCAGTCCATCGCCGGTTTGCCGTCCAGGCTTTCGCGCGAATCGAGCAGGCTGCCGCCGAACTCTTCCTGCTCGTCAGCCAGAATCACCCGGGCACCGCTGCGCGCAGCCGCCAGTGCAGCGGCCAGACCCGCAGGGCCAGCGCCGACGATCAGCACGTCGCAGTGCTGGTTCATGTAGTCGTAGGTGTCCGGATCGACTTCGGTCGGCGAACGGCCCAAACCTGCAGCCTTACGGATGTACTTCTCGTACGTCATCCAGAACGATTGCGGGTACATGAAGGTTTTGTAGTAGAAACCCGGTGGCATCAGCTTGCCGCCGACCTTGCCGAGAATGCCCATCATGTCGTTGTTGACGTTGGGCCAACCGTTGGTGCTGGTCGCGACCAGGCCTTGGTACAACGCCTGTTGCGTGGCGCGCACGTTGGGGATCTGCGTGGCTTCGGTCGCACCGATCTGCAGCACGGCGTTCGGTTCTTCGGCACCGGCAGCGAAAATGCCCCGTGGACGCGAATACTTGAAGCTGCGACCGATGATGTCGACACCGTTGGCGATCAGCGCGGCGGCCAGCGAGTCACCCTCGAAGCCTTTGTAGGTCTGACCGTTGAAGGTGAAGCTCAGCACTTTGTTGCGGTCGATCCGTCCACCGTTGGACAGGCGATTGGTCTGGCTCATACCTTCTCTCCCAGCGCCGTCGTGGCTGTTTTTGCAGGGTCAGCCTTGTCGGTGAATTGCGGCTTTTCGCCGATCTTGTAGGTTTCGAGAATCTCGTAGGTCACGGTGTCGCGAGTGGCGTTGAAGTACTGGCGGCAACCGGCGACGTGATCCCACAGCTCGTGGTGCAGACCGCGCGGGTTGTCGCGGAAGAACATGTAGTCGCCCCACTCCTCGTCGGTGCAGGCGGCAGGGTCCAGCGGGCGCGGGATGTGCGCCTGACCGGATGCATGAAATTCCTCTTCGGAGCGCAGTTCGCCGCAGTGAGGACAGAAGATATGCAACATGGGGATTTCTCCTGTTAGTGGGCGACGGCAGCAGCGCCGTGTTCGTCGATGAGGGCGCCGTTGTGGAAACGGTCGATGGAAAACGGTGCGGCCAACGGGTGCATTTCACCCTTGGCCAGGCTGGCGGCAAACACGTTGCCCGAGCCAGGTGTGGCCTTGAAGCCACCGGTGCCCCAACCGCAGTTGAAGAACATGTTCGGTACCGGGGTTTTCGAAATGATCGGGCAGGCGTCCGGCGTGGTGTCGACGATGCCGCCCCACTGACGGTTCATGCGCACCCGCGACAGCACCGGGAACATCTCGACGATGGCCTGGATGGTGTGCTCGATCACCGGGTACGAACCGCGCTGGCCGTAGCCGTTGTAGCCGTCGATACCGGCGCCGATCACCAGATCGCCCTTGTCGGACTGGCTGATGTAACCGTGCACGGCGTTGGACATGATCACGCTGTCGATAATCGGTTTGATCGGCTCGGACACCAGCGCTTGCAGCGGGTGGGATTCGATCGGCAGACGGAAACCGGCCAGTTTCGCCATGTGTCCGGAATTACCGGCCGTCACCACGCCGACACGCTTGGCGCCGATGAAGCCTTTGTTGGTTTCGACGCCGATGCACACGCCGTTTTCCTTGCGAAAGCCGATCACTTCGGTCTGCTGGATCAAGTCCACACCGAGGGCGTCGGCGGCACGGGCAAAGCCCCAGGCCACGGCATCGTGACGGGCGACGCCGCCGCGACGCTGGACGGTCGCGCCCAGCACCGGGTAGCGCGTGTTTTTCGTGCAGTCGAGGTACGGAATCTCGTCAGCCACTTGCTTGGCGTTGAGCAGTTCGCCATCGACGCCGTTGAGGCGGTTGGCGCTGACCCGACGCTCGGAATCGCGGATGTCCTGCAGGGTGTGGCACAGGTTGTAGACGCCACGCTGGGAGAACATCACGTTGTAGTTCAGGTCTTGCGACAGACCTTCCCACAATTTCATCGCGTGTTCATACAGGTGCGCCGACTCGTCCCACAGGTAGTTGGAGCGCACGATGGTGGTGTTGCGCGCGGTGTTACCGCCGCCCAGCCAGCCTTTCTCGACCACGGCCACGTTGGTGATGCCGTGTTCTTTGGCCAGATAGTAGGCCGTCGCCAGACCATGCCCGCCGCCGCCGACGATGACCACGTCGTAAACCTTTTTCGGCGTGGGCGTGCGCCACATGCGCTGCCAGTTTTCGTGGTGGCTGAGGGAGTGTTTGAAGAGGCCGAAGCCCGAATAGCGTTGCATAGTCATTTACTCCAGAACGCTCAGCGATAAACCGGGAAGTCTGCGCACAGGGCCGCAACCTGCTGGGCGACATTGGCCTCGACATCGGCATCGCCGAGGTTGTCGAGGATGTCGCAGATCCAGCCGGCCAGCGTTTCGCACTGAGTCACCTTGAAGCCGCGCGTGGTCACTGCCGGGGTGCCGATGCGCAGGCCCGAGGTGACGAACGGCGACTGCGGGTCGTTCGGCACGGCGTTCTTGTTGACGGTGATGTGGGCACGGCCGAGGGCGGCGTCAGCATCTTTGCCGGTCAGGCCCTGACGGATCAGGCTGACCAGGAACAGATGATTGTCGGTACCACCGGACACTACATCGTAGCCACGTTTGATAAATACGCTCGCCATCGCCTGAGCGTTGTCGATCACTTGCTGCTGATAAGCCTTGAAGCCTGGCTCCAGCGCTTCCTTGAAGCACACGGCTTTACCGGCGATGACGTGCATCAGCGGGCCACCCTGGGCACCCGGGAAGACAGCAGCGTTGAGCTTCTTCTCGATCTCTTCGTTGGACTTGGCCAGGATCAACCCGCCACGCGGACCGCGCAGGGTCTTGTGGGTGGTGGTGGTGACCACGTCAGCGTAAGGCAGCGGATTCGGGTACAGGCCGGCAGCGACCAGACCCGCAACGTGGGCCATGTCGACGAACAACAGCGCCCCGACCTTGTCGGCGATCTGACGGAAACGCGGGAAATCCAGGGTCTTGGAGTAAGCCGAGAAACCGGCCACGATCATCTTCGGCTGGCACTCAACGGCCAGACGCTCGACTTCGTCGTAATCGATCAAACCGGTCTTGGTGTCGATGCCGTACTGCACAGCGTTGTACAGCTTGCCCGAGGACGACACTTTGGCGCCGTGGGTCAGGTGACCGCCGTGGGCCAGGCTCATGCCCAGGATGGTGTCACCTGGTTTGATCAACGCCAGATACACGGCGCTGTTGGCCGAGGAGCCGGAGTGCGGCTGGACGTTGGCGTAATCGGCACCGAACAATTGCTTGGCGCGTTCGATGGCCAGCGCTTCGACTTTATCCACATGCTCACAACCACCGTAATAGCGCTTGCCCGGATAACCTTCGGCGTACTTGTTGGTCAGGCCGCTGCCCTGCGCTTGCATGACGCGTTTGCTGGTGTAGTTCTCGGACGCGATCAGCTCGATGTGATCTTCCTGACGTTGCTCCTCGGCATTCATCGCCGCCAGCAGTGCATCGTCGTAACCCTGGATCTGGTCTTGCTTGCTGAACATCGCGTCTCTCCCAGCGGCGGCGGTGCGCCATTCGTCTCGGTCAGGCACCGGCGTGCCCTTTGATGCGATGGTATGACCGGCGCAGACAGCTCAAATGCCTACGGACGCCACGCAAAGGTGCGTTTACGACATGGCGGGAAATGTCGTTGAAAACACTATCCTCAAACCTGCACAGCCCCCACAGGGGTTATGTGTAGGCCGCACGAATGGCGAGCAACAGAAGAAAATGCGCAGGATAGAGGGCGTAAGCCCAGCGGCGCATGGGTGGCGGATGAAGCGACCGGGTCTGTCGCAACAGGAACAGGCCAAGCAGTGGCGCAATCAGACAAGTGATAAGGCCGAAGATCGCTACTTCATTGCCCAATTGCGCCGACTCGAAAAGCACCCGCCACTGATTCGCCGCCAGACACACCAGCCCCGGCAACAGGCTGAAATACCACTCACGGCGGATCACCAGCAGTGTCGCCAATGGCAGCAACACCCCAAAAATGCCAAACATCAGTCGCTCGCAAAACACCGCGGCCAGTAGCACAGCCGCGACACCGACCAGTCGCCAAACCCGTGTTCCATCCTGCCAGCCCCGCGCCACCAGCAGCCCTAATGCCAACGTAGGCATAACGTTCAACGTGTCGGGGTCAGGCATGTACAAGCGATACGGAATTTCACTGACGGCACTGAACAACACCAACCACCCCAGATAACGCCACTCGATCTTGCGCATGCCATCACGGGAAAGATTCGCCGCCATCGCCAGACAGAACCACGCAAACGCCAGCCGCCCCGGCACGTAAAGCCAATCGACGCTGATCCCGACATATCGCAGATGATCGAGCAGCATGCTTGCAAGCGCTAACCACTTGAGCAGATCCAGCGCGCCGTCACGTTGACTCAGGTGCATAATCGGCCCGTGTCCTTGTAAAGTTCTGACAGCGACATCCCGTGTGCTCCCCGGATGATCTTCGGTAAAGTGCGCAACCCTCATTGACCAACGAAGCGTCAAAAGCGCTTCGATCACGGAAGCCGGCCATGACCGACAAGAGCCAACAATTCGCCAGCGACAACTATTCCGGCATCTGCCCTGAAGCCTGGGCTGCCATGGAACAGGCCAACCACGGCCACCAACGCGCTTACGGCGACGATGAATGGACAGCGCGAGCCGCCGACCATTTCCGCAATCTGTTCGAAACCGACTGCGAAGTGTTCTTCGCCTTCAACGGTACCGCCGCCAACTCGCTGGCGCTGTCGTCGCTGTGCCAGAGTTACCACAGCGTGATCTGCTCGGAAACCGCCCACGTCGAAACCGACGAATGCGGCGCCCCGGAATTCTTCTCCAACGGCTCGAAACTGCTGATCGCCCGTACCGAAAACGGCAAGATCACGCCGGAATCGATCCGCGAAGTTGCGCTCAAGCGCCAGGACATTCACTACCCCAAACCGCGCGTGGTCACACTGACCCAAGCCACCGAAGTCGGCAGCGTCTACACCCCGCAAGAAGTCCGCGCCATCAGCGCGACTTGCAAAGAACTGGGCCTGCACCTGCACATGGACGGCGCACGCTTCTCCAACGCCTGCGCCTTCCTCGGCTGCTCGCCGGCGGATCTGACCTGGAAGGCCGGTGTGGATGTGCTGTGCTTCGGCGGCACGAAAAACGGCATGGCCGTGGGTGAGGCGATTCTGTTCTTCAACCACAAACTCGCTGAAGACTTCGACTACCGCTGCAAACAGGCCGGACAACTGGCCTCGAAAATGCGCTTTTTGTCGGCGCCGTGGGTCGGCATCCTCGAAAACGACGCCTGGCTCAAATACGCCCGCCACGCCAACCACTGCGCGCAGTTGCTGGCCGAACTGGTCAGCGATATTCCCGGCGTGGAGTTGATGTTCCCGGTGCAGGCCAACGGCGTGTTCCTGCAACTGTCGGAACCGGCAATTGCGGCGTTGACCGCAAAAAACTGGCGTTTCTACACCTTCATCGGCAAGGGCGGGGCACGCTTCATGTGCTCGTGGGACACCGAAGAAGAGCGCGTGCGTGAGCTGGCCCGCGACATCCGCGAAGTCATGTCCCACTAACGCCTCTCCCCGCACTGCTCGTTCCCACGCAAAGCATGGAACGAGCAACGCTCTCGCGCTTGCTGCTTGGTCTACATTGTCTGTCGAGCCTCCGCTCACACAACAATAAGCAGGAGCATCGGCATGTCGCTACAAGGCAAAACCCTGTTCATCACCGGCGCCAGCCGTGGCATTGGCCGTGAGATTGCGCTGCGGGCAGCCAGGGACGGGGCCAACATCGTCATCGCCGCCAAGAGCGCCGAACCCCACGCCAAGTTGCCCGGCACCATTCATAGCGTCGCCGCGCAAGTCGAGGCTGCTGGCGGCAAGGCATTGGCACTGCAAGTCGATGTCCGCGACGAAACCGCAGTGCGACAGGCGCTGGCTCAGGCGAATGAGCATTTCGGTGGGATCGATGCACTGGTGAACAACGCCGGGGCGATCAAGTTGACCGGCGTGCGACACATCGAGCTCAAGCGGTTCGACCTGATGCACCAGATCAACACCCGCGCGGTGCTGTTGTGCAGCCAGGCCGCCCTGCCCTATCTGAAAAAATCCGCCGGACACATTCTCAATCTGTCACCGCCGCTGAATCTGGCGAGCAAGTGGTTCGCCCAATACAGCCCCTACACCGTGACCAAATACGGCATGAGCATGCTGACGCTGGGCATGAGTGAGGAATTCGCCAATGACGGCATCAGCGTCAATTCGCTGTGGCCGCAGACCATGATCGCCACGGCGGCCATCGAATTTCAGCTGGGCAGTCGCGAGTCGTTCAAGCATGCGCGCACGCCGGCGATCATGGCGGATGCAGCGCATGTGATTTTGAGTAGCCGCGGACGCCAGATCAGCGGGCGGTTGTTGATTGATGAAGAGATTTTGCGCGAGCACGGCGCGACTGAATTCGACCACTACCGTTTCGAGCCGGACAGCGACGCCGCTTTGATGCCCGACCTGTTCGTGGATTGAAACACCCTCCGCTGTGGGAGATTCTATGGTTCATGCCTAGCCCCTAAACCGCTTTAGGTGAGTATTCGCTCTGGTTTTTCAACAGAGCAAATACCACCCGGGCAAGCTTGCGGGCTAGTGCGACCAGTGCTTGGGTAG
>NZ_CAXAPL010000034.1:0-70468 GCF_963970845.1 Pseudomonas sp. RA_105y_Pfl2_P56 | reverse complement strand
TGGTGCGGGAAGCGGTCTTGATCTACAACCAAGAGCGCCCGCACCTGTCCTTAAAATACAAAACGCCCGATGCAGTGCATCGGGCGTTAGGGTGAGATAGGTGTAAACCTATTTCAGGACTAGACAGGCGCAAAACTCAATAACCGGCCAGTTCCCGCAACTGCGCCAGGGTTTGCTCATCCAGCACAATGCCCTCGGCCTGCGATCTGGCACGCTGCAAATGCCGACGATCACCCGGCAATCGTTTAAGCCCGACACCGTGCATCTGGCGCACCAGTTCCTCGCTGCGTTCGGCAAATCCTTGACCGGCCGCTTTGCTCGGGTCAATCACGATCAGCAACTGCCCGGTCCACGGCGTTTTGGCGCCGGGATGGTTTGACCAGTCGAACTCGAATGAGAAATTGCCGCCGGTCAGCGCCGCTGCCAGTAGCTCCACCATCATCGACAACGCCGAACCCTTGTGGCCGCCAAACGGCAACAACGCCCCGCCTTCGAGAATCGCCCTGGGGTCCTGAGTTGGCTGACCGAGGCTGTCCACGCCCATACCTGCCGGTAGCCGTTCGCCTTTGCGCGCAGCGATCTGCACGTCGCCATGAGCAATTGCGCTGGTGGCCAGGTCGAAGACAATCGGGGCAGCGCCGGCCCGTGGCGCGGCAAAGGCAATCGGGTTGGTGCCGAACAGTGGCCGATCAGCGCCGTGGGGCACCACACAGGTCATGCTGTTGACCACGCTCAGTGCCACCAGACCTTCTTCAGCGAAGGGTTCGACATCCGGCCACAGGGCTGCAAAGTGATGCGAGTTGCGAATCGCCAACACTGCGATTCCCGCGCTACGGGCCTTCTCAACCAGCAACGGCCGGGCGGCTGCCAGCGCTGGCTGGGCAAAACCGTTGCCGGCATCGACGCGCACGAAACCCGAGGCGACGTCTTCGACCTGCGGTATGGCATGTCCGTTGACCCAGCCGCTTTTCAGGGTCGAGACATAGCCCGCAATCCTGAACACGCCGTGGCTGTGGGCACCATCACGTTCGGCCCCGGCGCAGTTGGCGGCCAGCACCTTGGCGACCTCCGTCGACGTGCCATGGCGCAGAAAAATCGTTTCAAGCAATTGCGTCAGCGCTTCGAAAGTTAACGAGGTCGAGGCAGCAGAAGACACAGGGTTGAGTGGCGCAGACATCTGAAGCTCCAGAATGATGATTGGAGGGAACAACAGCGTACCGACAACTTGCGAACCGATTAACCACGCCCAAGCGCCCCCCTGTCAACCCTGCAACAGCATGACCCGCGCTCGCGCTCGCAATGCGATAACTATCTACCGCCTCTGCCCGCAGCACACCGCTTAGTCTCTGGCCTCATTTTTTGCGCCCAGCGCGCCCTACCGAGACCCGATGATGCCTGAGACAGCCGCCCCACTGCTGTTCCCCGAAACCCTGAACTTTCCCGGTCTTTGGGAAAAAACAGGCAAATCCCACAACCTCAACAGCAAAGACTTCAGATGGCTGGCCCATGTGAAACTGGCCACACACGCGCTACGCAGCGAGCAATCGCCGCCGATGCTCGCCCGAGACATTCGCATCAGCGCCGGCACGGCTGCGCCCATCAGGCTGGCCGGCAGTTTCATCATCAGCGAAACCCCCGACGACAAGGGCGCAATCCTCTACACCCCTTACGATGGCATCCAGAAATACGACAGCCTTGCGACCCTAGAGGCGTTACTCGAAAAACGCTTGGAGGAAGCCAAAGAAGAGGATCAGTTGCTGGCTTTTCTCGCTTTATCCCAGCGCAGAGAAGTGGTCGAACAGAGCAGCCTTACGCTGAGCTACGAAACAATCGAGGGGGATATTTTCGATAGCCAGAAGAGCGCCATTCTGGCGTGCCAGAAACTGAACGCGGCGGCCATGCTTGGCGAGTTGAAGCGTTTGCCCTCGCTCACCTCCCTGATAGAAACGATCCTTGATGATCTGTTGAAAGCCGGTTTCCCCGACCTGAAGCAGAGGCAAACCCGAGTCAATTTTTACACGGACGCCGCCGTCACCAACCCTGACACCGCCTCAGGTTCGGAACCGGCCCGGCACTGGCATGACTCAACAAGCCTGAGCGAAGCCGTGCTGATGCTTTACCGGCATCGAAGCTGGCCGCCGGATCAATTGCATGAGTTCTCCAACCCCGGGCATGTGCCGGTCAAAGGTGATCAGATAATTTGGGAAGAGGCGCTGCAACAGGCATCGGGCAAGTTGCAGATGCTGCTGTTTCACGAAATGGAAGGCTATTGGAACGCTCCCGCCACGCAGGGATCAACACGGCGCATCTTCTTCGGTGAAGCACTGAAAGAACAGGCACGCGCCGAACTGATGATCAAGCGCGAAACCGGCACCCTCGACGCCAGTCAATTCGCCACCCTGCACCAGATGATTCAGCCGGCGGCCTTGTCGACCCCTCGCCCGATCCTCGAAAAAGTGCGCCTGTGGGAGTACGAGCCCAACTATGTCGAGTTGGCGGGCTCTTTGATGATCAGCCACACAGACGCCTGTCTTTACACACCGACCATGGGTTTGCAGGTGCTTGAGGATTACAACGACCTGAAAGATACCGTGTTGAGCAAACTGCGCGCGCCTGGGCACGAGGACGAATTCTACGGCTTGTTGAACCTTGAAGAGCGTCAACGCTTTATTGGCTTCGACCGGCCTCAGGTGAGTGGCGAAAGCATCGGCGGCGATATTTTCAATGTGTTGTTCGAGGCCATCATCACCAAACAGAGGCAAAGCATCGAATTTGCCTTGCAGGTTTACCGCCACAGCGATGGCTGCGTTGATATCCATGCCATGTTCGATAAAGCCCTGGATATCCGCTCGATGATCAATGAGCGGTTGCTGGCGCTGGATGCCGGTAAACGGTGGTCGACAAGGCCGGTGCTGGCCGGCGTGCAACAACCGTCCAGGGTGCTGGCACACAGGGCCCGGGAAGTCGCGAGAACATGCGATGGCATCGATGCCTTGCTCACGGGCTCCTTCAGGGGGCAGCCCACCACCGTAAAGGAGCAGCGCAGTTACCTTGAGAAAATGAGATCACAGTTGGCCCACTCGCTGTTTGTCGGGGTAACCGGTGAAGCGGCGTTGCGGGTGCTCAGTGGCTCGCTTAAAACGGCCGAGCAGGCAATTGTCGATACCGTGTTCCATCCCGATCAGCCCAGCCGTGACAATAGACGTTCACTCAATGGATTTCGCCCCGACGCCTGGTCACTCAGCCTGGAAAGTCCCGGTGCGAAAGAGCCTTTGCCTTTGGCTCATTGCGTTCTGCTGACAGAACGTGGCGGGCTCGACGACCTGCACTCGGGAAGGGTGATTGTGTGGACACCCGCACTGGGGCTGGAAGTTTTGCCCAATATTGCTGTTGCGCGGCAGGCGCTGGGCCGAAGACTGAAGGACAGCGTGGCGCGTCTGGCTTTTCTGGAAAACCTTGCGCCCCAGGCACGCCAGCACCATCAGGCGTACACCCTGGGTCCCTTACGGTTGATCGAGGACAATATTCTGCACAACCGCGCACAATCTGGCATTGAGCACTTCCTTGCACGTTGCGATGCGGTACGCGAACGCCTGAAGGACCGCGCCGGACTCGCCCCAGCCCTGGCCACGCTCAAAAGAACGGCAATCGATACCAACCTGCTGCGAACGATTCACCTGGCAACGGCCATCAACCAGCAACAATCGCTACCCGCCTGGCTGGGTATGGCACCCGTGGACGAGCAACAGTTGCATCTCGAACTGCTTGAGCAATGGCGCCGCAGCGTGGTCGATCACAAGGACTACCTCAGCGGCCTGCCCTCTCTGGCCGATTACGTCAGTCAGACGTTGAAGGCATTGCTCGACGCTCGATTCAAAGGCAACCCGCTCGAGCCGCAAGACATCGAGATCATCCCCAATCTGGCCTTGGCGGGCCCTGCCCTCGCGCTCACCGATTTTGCGTTGAACCACATCAACATCGCCCAGGGCACCGGCTTCAAAGTCGCCGCAAGGACGACAAAACCGCTCCCTGCAGGCCTGGATCAAAATACCGTCCGGCAACTGTTGTTGTCGCTGGCGATTCCGACGACTTTCGCCAGAAAAATTACCGATGCGCTCTCCGGTGACCCTGCTCAGGCCCAAGCACGCAAAGAGCGCTTCATTCGGCAGACGCCCTGGCAACTGTTGCAACATGCACATGGATTGAAACTGCAACAGCAATTGTCCGCCAGCGCCTTCGATTACCTTTGCCAAGTGCTGGACATACCGGACGGCATAGCACGGGCAACCGTTGAGGGCGCTCATGCCACGGCATATCCGTTGTCGCTGGTCAAAACAGCAGGCGCAAGCGCTGTCGAAGCGCTTGGTCTTTACATCATTGGCCCGGGCGGCGGTCAGCCGGGGCCAATGGTCCTTTATGCGCCCTATGCGCAAGAGCTTTTTCGCGAATTCGCCGATGAGAAGAGCCTGATCGCGGCCGTGAACACGCCAGGCAGCTTTCAGGATCTGGTGATTCGCCGGCTGCCGATCGAACAGCAATCGGTATTTCGGGGGCTTTGGCAGGCGAGCGTCGGCGAAACCAGCGAAATGACACTGTCGGGCCGTGCCATTACCGGCAACCTGTTGCACAGGCTCTTCAGTGACAATCTCAAACTGCTGCCGCAATTGTTGAGTTGCCAGGCGCTCAGCCATGCTCAAGACGACTGGGAAGCGGCGAAAAACCTGTTCAGTCATGGCCCCCATCCGATCTCGGGGTTGCTGCCGGGCAAGCTCTCGTACGTGACATTCCTTTGGCAGGCATACAAGGATTTCAAGAATTCGGCTGAAAACCTGCAGGATCATCATTGGACGCAAGCCCTGAAATCATTTATCGACGGCGCAGTGCAGATGATCAGTCTGGGCCGCCTCACGAGCGAAAGCGCCGCCTCAGCAGAATCCGCGCTCTCCATTCTTTCTTCAACCAAAACAGAGAGCACCGCCGGTAACGTTGACGCATTGTCGAACTCGCCCGCCCTGGTGGCCCCGGCGTGGTCGCAGATCCGTTTAACGTCACCCAGGCGCACCGAGTTACAGGCGTTTGAAAACACGGCTGTGGCGCTTGAGGACCTCAAGCGTGACGCGAAAAACGGCACGTATGAGGATCCGATCACCAAGCGCACGTATACCGCTATCGACGGCAAGGTTCATCGTGTCGACCAACCCGGGGCGGTCTGGCAGATTCTTGACGATGAAAAGCCCGGTCCGTCGTTACGGTTGACCGGCTCGCGACTCTTGCTGGCGCCCGATCGCCATGCGGTGCACTACGGCAAAGCAATCTCCAGACTGCACAAGCGATACACCCTGGAGTTGGATCGCAGGGTCATGCTGAACATCGAAGCCATCGGTATGAAGGAGATACGCCGCAACCATCCCCAGAAAGCGCAAATACTGCAGCACGCTGTTGATCTTGCCCGCTTCTATGCATTCAACAGCCTGCACAATCTGGCCCAGTTGAAAGCCAACGTTCCTGGCACCCGCCTGGATGGATTTCTCAAAGTGTTTTTCGGCGTGGCCCAAGTCGATAGCGGTTTACTGAGCAAACTCAACAAGGCGATCGTGCCCATTTGCCGGGCGTTGGTGGATCCCGACGATGATCTGTTGAACACAGATCGCTTCGTTGTGGGCTCCAATGCTTTCCAGTCCTGCGTCATTGCGTTTGTGCTGAACGACGACCACCGCAAAATGGTTCACTTCACCGAAAACTATTTCAACCCGCAGTTGAGCTGGTATGCACCGTCCCTCATCGAGCCTTTCGACATTGATGGCCACGCCCAAGCAGCGACACTGATCCACGAGTTTGCCCACCAGTATTCGAAGGCCAAGGATATTGCCACCCTGGAGGCACGGCGCCCGTTTCACGACTTGATCGAAACCCTCACGGTGTACGGCCAGACTATCGAGCAGGAGTTGGTAGACCTCCAGACCCAGGCGCTGTCGCTCACGACCCCGCGCGAAACGCTGTTTGCACGCTGGAGCAGGAAAAAAGGTTCATTTGTCAGTCTGGATAAAATCCCGGGGGCTGAGGACATCAGCAAAGACATTCTCGATCTAACCCTCACCCCGACCATGGACGAGGCGCGCGATGCGTTTCTTGATAGGCACTCAGCGGATGTGCGCATCGATGTGATTTTGCGCAACGCCGACTCCATCGCCCGCCTCGTTTGCGAGATGGGTCGGCAACTGGATCCGGTGCCGCGCCCCTGAAAAAGCACAAAAAAATGCGCAGGGATCGAAACCTGCGCACGCCTTCACAGCCATCATTCGGGTACGCGAATCAGTCCTTCTGGTTGGGTAGCCGAGAAAAAATAGTTTCCGTTTTGATGGGCAAATGCCATGACTGATGTTCTCGGCCACTTCCCGTCAAGGTTAGAATGTGCGAAATCAGGACGACTCAATGACCCAAGACACTCTCTCGGAAGCCGAATACGATGCCGTCACCGATGCCGCTGCGCACTGGTGCATGCGCCTGCACGCCGCTGACTGCACAGATGAAGAGCGTCGCGCTTTTGAGCATTGGCACGCCGCGCATCCGCTGCATGCGTTCGAGTATGAGGCCATGCTGGAGATTTGGGACGTTGCCGGACACCTGCCACGCCCCGAACCTGCCGTTGCTCCGCCGATTGCCCAGCCAGCCCGCTCGTGGCGTCAATACGTTATAGCGGCGACGGTCTGCGCGCTCACGTTGCCGCTGGGAGCCTACACCGGATGGAATCTTGGCTGGCTACCCAACAGCTATCAGCATCTCTCAGCCACCGACAATGTCCGCCAGGTCACGCTCAGTGACGGCAGTCAGCTCGAACTGAACCTGAACACTGATCTGACCTTCAGCAATTACAAAAACGAACGGCGAGTCACCCTGAAAAAAGGTGAGGCGTACTTTGCGGTCAGTCACGACCTGTCTCGCCCGTTCATCGTACGTGCCGGCGAGGGCCGGATTCGGGTAACCGGTACGCGTTTCAACGTCTGGAAGTATGAGGATCAAGTGCGGGTCAACCTGATCGAAGGCTCGGTGCTGGTGAGCAGCAACACCGCATTACCGGGCGATGGTTTGCGTCTCGGACCGTCCATGCAGGCACGCTACAGACACGGCGACTACACGCCGCAGGTCAGCCAGACCTACCCCAACGACACATCACTGGCCTGGCGCAGCGGCAAACTGGTGCTGGACAACATGGCTCTCGATGACGCGTTGCCGCTGATCAACCGCTATCTGGCCAAGCCGTTGATGCTCGCCGACACCCACACCGGTTCGATTCGGGTGGGCGGCATTTACAACATCAAAGAACTCGACAACCTCGCCCACTCACTGCCCAAAGTCTTGCCCGTCTATCTGACGCGCAACAAGGAAGGCAACCCGGTAATCAATTCGATGCCCAAGCAACCGCCAAAAAGCTGAAGGCCGCGCCCTTGCGGGTGCGGCCTTCATGCCTGGCTCAATTAACGCTGTGCTTATTGCGCAGCCACTTCTGCGGCCTTGCCCAGCGAACCACCAATGGTTTGCACCTGATACTGCGGATCCGCCAGGATCTGTTGTTCGGTAAACGGCAGCACACTCCACCGTTTCTTAGAGAACGCCTCGGTCTGGTCCCGCGAATACTTCGATGCCGGGTCGCTGGACAGCGAGAACGCCAACAGTCCCTGCGCGTGCGGCCCCTTCTCATCGAAGGTCACGACTTGCAGATAACTGGTGCCGCTGACCACTTCAAGTTTGCCGTCTTCGCGGGGCACGCTCTGGATGGCATTGTAGATCCCCAGCGTACCCGGTCCGCCATGAATCGGCGTCTGCTGCCCACCACTGCTGGCCACTTGAATATCACCCCAACGGGTTTGCGGCGTGAGGCCCATCTTGTCGACCGATGCGACCGACGCCAGCATCGCTTCACGCAGAGCCTTGGCCACTGCAGGCTGCTCGACAGCCAGACCGCGCGGTGTATGTTGTGCGTCGTTCGGATCGAAGGCCACGCGCCAGATATCCCCTGACGTCTGCAACGCTTGCATGATGTTCTGGAAATGCACCAGGCCCAGGCCCGCATCCAGATTGGCCCGACCGTCCCACGCCTTGAGGCTGGCACACAGCGGTTTCAGTGTTTGCGCATCGGCACCAAGATCGGTGGCGCAGAACGCCAACAGATCCGGTGCAACCTGGCTCGCCAGATAGACCTGATCATCCATCACCATTTGCTGCAGATCCTGCACCGCCACCGACCCTTTTTTACTCAGGCCAGCCAGACGCTCCAGCGCAAACCGGGAGCGCAAGCCCAACGGCTGGCCTTCCTGACTGATCAGCGGTGAGAAACCGGTGAGCGGTTGCGCCGGGTTGGCCAGCCAAGCGGAATCGTTGGAGTGCTGGACGAAGTCCTTGCGCAGTAATTGCGGCAATTGGCTGGACGCATAAATACCCTTTTGCGCAGCTTTCGGATCAATGTCCCAGGCGCAAGCGCTGTTGGCGCCGTCCAGCACGATCATCTTGGTACCGGCTCGCGGGTCGCTGCACCTGGCCAGTTTTTCACGGCTGACGTTCGGCACCACGGACAGGTTCATGTACAGCGTTTGCCCCTTGTCATCCGCTGCGAGCGTATTGACCCACGGGATTCCCTGGATCTTGTGCACCGAGTTCTGCAATTGCTCGAGCGAGGAAGCCTGGTTCATTGCATACCATTGCTTGAGCACACGATCGTTATCGAGGTTGGCATCACGCAGGCTGTAGGCAAACTGATTATCCCAGTCGAGCTTGCCCGGCCACTGCACGATCGGCCCGAACTTCGAGCTATAGACGTCACGTACGACCGGCACTACCTGCCCATCAGCCTGTTTGATCTGCACGGTCACCGTCTGCTTGCTCATCGGCACTGATTGACCGTCGAGCAAATAGTGCGTCGGGTCTTTCGGATCGAGTTGCAGCCGATACAAGGTGAAGTGCCTGGAAGCGTCGACTGTGTGAGTCCAGGCCAGGTGCTGGTTGAAGCCAATGTTGATCATCGGCAATCCCGGCAAGGCCGCGCCCATGACATCGAGCTTGCCAGGAATGGTCAGGTGCATTTGATAGAAACGCATACCGCCAACCCAGGGAAAGTGTGGGTTGGCCAACAGCATCCCGCGACCGTTGAAGGAGCGTTCACTGCCCACCGCCACGGCATTGCTGCCACGGTCCAGTGCGAAGCGCTGCAGGCGGGCGTCGGCCAACGCGTAGGCGTGACTGACGTGTTCAACCCGAGCCGTGGCAAGGGGCGGCGTGGCGCCCGCCAGGGCTTCGGCGAACTGGCCGACACCCCCCTCGACCAACAGGCGACGCGTCAGTTTCACCAGGTCTTGAGGCGTGATATCGCGCACCCACTCGCCCTGACATTGTTGCGGCAGGCCCTGCTCACGGCGCTGGGCTAGATAGCGGTTATAGCCGGCGGCATACCCCTGCACCAGATCCCGCACCTGAACAGGTTGCGCCCGCCAGAATGCTTTGACCGCTTCAGGTGTATTGAGCCAGGTGAAAAACACATCGCTGACACGGTTTTCGCGCTGTTCGACGGTGAACTGCTCCGGCCCGAAATAGCGTGAACGCTGACCATTGACCGTTACGATCTCGTTGGCCAAAAGACACAGGTTGTCCTGCGCATAGGCGTATCCGATCCCGAAACCGAGACCACGTTCGTCTTGCGCACGGATATGCGGCACGCCAAAACCGGTGCGCCGGATTTCGGCGCTGGTATCGAGGGCCGGGCTGAACGCATGGGCCGACAGGCTCAGCCCAAGAAACATACCGGCAGAGGTCAGTCTGGTTAAGTGCCTGGAAATAATCACGCTCGCTCCTGATCAAAATACCGAAGAGCGGACCCGGCGTTGCTGCGCCAGGCCTGTGAAGGGCCGAGGGTCCGTTCTGGAAACACCCATGCGTCCACGCGCGATGAGCCTGTCATGAAGACGAACCTGTAGAAAAAAATTTAGCCCTCGCAACAGCGCTTATGTGCCGTGATTACACAGAGAGGACGAATTTCCGACAAAATTTCTACATTTTTTCTTTCATGATTTGTCGCGTTGATACGTCTTGTTTGAAAGACCGTCAAAAACCTTTCCCGATCAGGCTCTGAAAAGGAGTAATCGAATGTACAACTCGCAACTACCAACGGACGGTAGCCAGGCCCCACAAGGAGCTTCCATGAGCCCCCACGCGAGCGATTTCGGGCAACGCGTCGACCGTCACGGCAATGAACGTATCCGGTTACTGCTGAAAAGCTTCGGTCTGCGCACCAGCCTGATCCGTCTGAAAGTCATCGACGCCCTGCTGGTTGCGGCCCAAAATGATCGGCATCTGGGCGTGCGCGGCGTCCACAGCCAATTGCTGGATCTGGGTATTCCGCTGTCGTTTCTCAGTGTGCGCGAAGTCCTCAAGCGTCTGTGCGCCGAGGGTGTGATCACCTTCAATGCAGACAAGAGCTACAGCCTGCATCCGCAGGCTGCTGCCGTTCTCAACAACGATTGATGCGTGCGGCGAGCGCCGTCAGGGTTTGACCTTGCGGCGCATCACGCCGTTGATCACGACCACGACCACCGCCACACCGATGGCGATGTACTGAAATGTCTTCTCACTGATCATGCCGGCGTTTTGCAGCCAGGACAGGCCTAGCATGATTGCCAGCACGGACACGGCGATCACAATCGAAAAAATCAAGCGTTGCTTCTGGGTCATTGCGGCTTCCTGAAACTTTGGAATGTATCCGGTTTGTATCCGCTTGCATGCCATGCGCTTACCGTTTTACGGGGATGCGCCGCTGCAAACGGGGTCTCATATTACAGCCGCTGAAGAGTTTTGGCTTCATGACGGCGTAACCATGAGGATTTTTGAAATGCTGCGTCGAATCACCTGGCTGATTCCGGTTCTTGCCCTGCTGACCCTGAGTGGTTGCATCATTTTCCCCCACGGCGGCTGGCATGGTGATCACCATCGCCATTACCAGGGAGGCCCTGGCTATTATCAACATCGTTAGAAGGAAGTCGTTCACCCTGCCCGTTTACCAATAATTGCGGCAGGTGGAAGCGCACAAAACCGACCCTGTAAACAATGCCCGCCATTCAGCGGGCATTGTTTTATCACAACTCGCCGACAACTTAGTGCGCCTCACAACTTTTCTGATCCATTAAATAACCTGCAAGCATTTGAAATTTAATGTCTCAGCAAAGCGCTAGGTGACAAGAGCACCTCCGCCTAGTCTCTGCAAACTTTTCCGCGACTATAAACAAGGAAGTCCATGCAGAGAACATTGATTAAAATCGCCCCACGACAAGTTATCGGATTCTGTCTGGCCCTTACGGCTTTTGAGTTACTGACTTATATGGCCAGTGACTTGATCATGCCGGCCATGTTGAACGTTACCGCGCAACTACAGGCCGATGCCCGTCATGTACCCAATGCTTTCAATCTTTATCTACTGGGGGGTGTTTGCCTGCAGTGGTTGATCGGAGCGCTATCCGATCACTGGGGACGACGGCGCGTGTTGTTGATCGGCTGCGCGCTGTTCGCCGCCGCTTGCACAGCCGCTTTCACCATCCACAGCATAGAAGCGTTCAATGTGCTGCGACTGGTGCAGGGCATGGGCGTGGGTTTTGTTGTGGCGGTCAGTTATCCGGCGCTTCAGGAAGTGTTCAGCGAGGCCGATGCTGTGCGCTTGATGGCGCTGCTCGGCAACGTTGCGCTGTTGTCGCCGCTGCTGGGGCCGATACTCGGCAGTCTATTGCTGGAATGGCTGACTTGGCGCGATCTGTTTCTGGGCCTGGGCCTGGGTCTGGCAGCCGCCGCCGTGTGGCTGGGGCTCTATGCCTACATGCCGGAGACCGTCGGCGTTGTGCGCCGAGATGGCAGCCTGCAAGCGCCGGTGCCCTTCTCCTTGCGCCAGATCCGCCGGCGCTACCTTACCCTGCTCGGCAACCGGAGGTTTCTCGGCGCAAGCCTCGCACTAGGGTTGATGAGTCTGCCCTTGATCGCCTGGATCGGCCTGGCACCGTTGCTGCTGATCCAGTTGCAGGGCCTGACGCCGCTTGAGTACGGACTATGGCAAATCCCGATTTTCTCTGCCGTGATCGTTGGCAACCTGATTCTCGACCGCTTGCTGGTCACTCACGCGTTACCACAGTTGATTCGTCTGGCGCTTTGGCCGTTCTGCCTGGGCCTGCTGACACTGATAGGTTGCGCACTGTCTGGCGCAGGTGTGGGGCCAGTGGTGGCCGGTCTGTCGCTGTACGCCGTTGGACTGGGTATCAGCAATGCCGCGCTGTATCGCCTGGCGCTATTCAGTACTGACGACAGCAAAGGTCTTGTCTCAGCCATGATCGGCATGCTTTCCATTGCCGTGATGGGTGTCGACGGCTCGATCATTGCGGCGATCGGTGGCGGCACACGTCTCGAACTCTTCGCCATTTGCGCCGCGCTCAGTGGCCTGATGTGCCTGCCCTTGCTTCACGGGTTCTTGCGAGCCGCAAAGAACTGTTTCGCCCCTCCTCGATAAAGGACTATTGATGATCCACTTACCCTCAAGCGACGCGCTCTGCGCGTTGACACAGCCCTATTGCCCGGACTCAGTACCCTCGGGGCTGTTTGACCGGGCCATGGCTGAAATCAGCCGGTATCACTGCCAGCAGACGCCGGGCTACGAACACTGGTTGAACGCCAACGGGATCGAGGCCAGCGATCTGGACAGCCTGGATGACTGGTCACGTCTGCCGCCGATCTTTGCCAACTTCTTCAAACAGCAACTGCTGCTCAGCCGCGCTGGGGAGCAGGCTC
The DNA here is from genome assembly GCF_963970845.1 of Pseudomonas sp. RA_105y_Pfl2_P56. Classification (NCBI taxonomy): domain Bacteria; kingdom Pseudomonadati; phylum Pseudomonadota; class Gammaproteobacteria; order Pseudomonadales; family Pseudomonadaceae; genus Pseudomonas; species Pseudomonas sp. RA_105y_Pfl2_P56. The sequence goes on along the minus strand of NZ_CAXAPL010000034.1, from coordinate 57,658 downwards.
TGGAACTGACGTCGTCCGGCACCAGCGGCCAGAAAAGTCGCATGCGCTATGACGAACGCAGCCTGTCTGCGGCCCAATTCATGGTCGCGCAGATCTTTCGTCACTACGGCTGGGACACCCCGAACACACCGTGCAACTACCTGCTGCTCAGTTATGAGCCGCAAGGTCGCATCACACTGGGCACCTCATTCACTGATCAGTTTCTATGCCGTTTCGCTCCAGCCAATCGCGTGGTCTACGCCCTGCGCAGCAGCGGGGACGGCCATCAGTTCGATCTGTTTGGTGTCATTGCCGCCTTGCAGGCGTTTGCCGAAGAAGGTCTGCCAGTTCGCATCCTCGGTTTCCCGGCATTTCTTTGGCAAGCCCTTCAACAGATGCAAGGCAGTGGTGCGGCAAATCTGCAACTGCCCATCGATTCGTTGGCATTTTTTGGTGGTGGCTGGAAAACCCAAGCGGCCCAAGAGATACCCAAACAGCAGTTATATGCGCGCATCCAACGGCAATTGGGCATCGCAACGTCGCGCTGTCGCGATGGTTATGGCGCTGTCGAACATGCAGTGCCTTATATCGAATGTGATCACCACCATTTCCATGTGCCGGTCTATTCAAAGGTGCTGATACGCAACCCGGCGGACTTTTCTCTTCAGCCTTATGGCCAGCAAGGTTTGCTGGGATTTGTCTCGCCCTATATCTCGTCCAGCCCCGCGCACGCAGTGGTCATGAGCGATCTGGCCACGCTGCACCCTGGCGCGAGTTGCGGCTGCTCACTGGCCACGGACTGGTTTGAATTACACGGCCGGGCAGGCACGTCGGCAAGCAGGAGCTGCGCCATGGCGGCCTCCGAATTACTGGGAAGTCACTGATATGTACTTGATCAACGGACAACTTCACGCCGATTGCAACCTCGACAGTGCTCTGCACTTGCTCCAGCGAACGCTGGCGCACCATCTCGATACGCCACTGGAAAGTGCCACCGTCATTACCGCTGCGCAGATTTTTGCCCAGCAGTTGGAAAGCAACACAGCAGCGGTGAATGTGGATGACGAACAACGCCGAGCGCTACGCGACTTCTGTCAGCCTCAAGCGTTACGAATAAAGCTTGAACGAGAACTCGGCAAACAACCCCATTCCTTGCGGCGCATCAACTATCGACAAGCACATTTTGAAAGCTGGCGCCCGTTGGGATTGGTCGTGCACATCACGCCCGCAAACGCACCACTATTGGGGTTCTGCGCAATGATCGAAAGCCTGTTGGCCGGTAACGTTAACTGGTTGCGTCCCAGCAGCAGCGACCAAGGCCTGACAGCGCACTTGCTCAACGCATTTCTGATGTGTGACCCCAGCGGTCAACTGTGTCACTACGTTGCGGTATTACCAGTGGCGACGTCGCAGATCGGTGTACTTTGCAGTTTGGCCAACGGCGTTGCGGCTTGGGGTGGAGAAACGGCGCTGCAAGCCATTCGCCAGCAGATCCCGCCCGGATGCCGCTGGATCGATTGGGGTCACCGCATCAGTTTTGTCTACCTGACACCGGATGCTGCATCGGACCAGGTTCTGGACGCGCTGGCCGATGAAGTCTGTCGCCTCGATCAGCAAGCGTGCTCCAGCCCGCAGTGGTTATTGGTGGACAGCGACAACCCGGCCATCCTCAGCGACATCGGAGCAGCCTTGGCTAACGCTTTCGAACGTCGGGCCGGGCAATGGCCTGCCCTGACGCCGACGCTACAGGAGTGGTCGCAAATCACCACGCATGTGGCGATGACACGTTTGGACAAGAGTTTTTCCGGACAGAGCGCAGAAATCTGGAGCGGCGCGCGATGGCGTGTAATCTGGAGCCACGACCAGGAACTGACGCCCTCGCCGCTGTTTCGCACGCTACTGCTCAAACCGCTGCCGCGTGCTCAGATCACCCAAACCCTGCTGCCGTGGCGCAACGTCCTGCAGAGCTGCGCACTGACATGTAGTGCATCGCAGACGGGCGAGCTGTCGCGAGCGCTGATCGCTGCGGGGGTTACGCGCATCGCGCCGCTGAATGCAATCCACTGCGGCTACGACGGCGAACCCCATGACGGGGTCTACGCGTTGCAACGCCTGAGCCGTCGCGTATCGGTGAGTGTCTCGGCGACACAATTGCACACCCACATGACGCTTGATCGACCGCGCTGCGCCCCGCCGCTGGCGGACCTTTCGATCATCGATAAGCAGACGCTTATCAAGCAGCCTGTCGCCCCGACGGCGCAGTTGTTTTTCCGCTCTGGTGGCAGCAGCGGCACACCGACACTGTCGGCCTTCAGCTATCACGACTTCGAGCGGCAGATGCGGGCAGCGGCCGATGGTTTGTTCGCCGCAGGCCTGAACCCGAATCGAGACAAGGTGATGAATCTGTTTTACAGCGGCGGGCTGTACGGCGGCTTCTTCAGCTTCTCCAAAGTACTGGAAATACTGGGCGCCACACACCTGCCAATGGGTGCACCCGGCGACGATGACTACAGCGAAATTACGAAAATGATCGTCGAACAACGCGTCAACGTACTGATCGGTATGCCGAGCACGCTGCATCGATTGTTCCTCAACGAACAGCAAACACTGCGCTGCTATGGGGGACTCGAGAAAGTCTTCCTCGGTGGCGAGCACCTCAGCGAACACACTCGCGAACTGCTGCAAAGTTGCGGCGTTACCTGCATTCGCTCGGCGCTTTACGGCAGCGTCGATGCAGGGCCGTTTGGGCATGCCTGCGCATCAACCGCCGATGGCGAGTTTCATTTGATGAGCGAAATCCAGCATCTGGAAATCGTCTCTTTCACGGCTGACATACCGGTCACAGGCCGTGAAGTCGGACGGCTGTTGTTCACCTCGACAGCACGCGAGGCCCAACAAATTCAGCGCTACGACGTCGGCGACAGCGGACGCTGGTTGACCGGTGAGTGTGCCTGCGGGCTGAAGACTCCGCGCTTTGAGTTACGGCAGCGGCACGGCAGGCTGGTGCGTATCGGCACTGACTTTATTTGTCTCGATGAACTGGCCCGGCACCTGCAAGTCCCGTTTCAGTTATTCCTTGATCACGCCGCCGATGGCTTGGAGCGCCTGCGATTGCGCACTCCCGATCAACCAATGCTGATCAATGCACGACTGCAGAACTATCCAAAGTTGGCCGAATTGATCCTGGCCCGGTTACTCACTATTGAAGTTGAAGTGTGCCAGCCCGCGCAGTTCTGCAAAAACAAGCACAGCGGAAAAACGCCACTGTTAATCGACTCCCGCCGTTGATCCCTGTCACATTTCAAGAGTTACGTATGAACATCACCCAAGAATTAAATAAGTTGGTCAGCTTTGTCCGACTGCACTCCAGTTATTACGCCAGGCTTTACCAGAACGTTGCACAACACCTAACAACACTTGAAGAACTGCCTTTGGTTGATCCGACAGCGTATTGGCAAACAAGCCAGAACATCAATCAATGGCCCGTACTCACCGCTGCGGTAGAGAGTGCACTGATATTTAAAACAGGTGGAACAACTACCGCCGGCAAACTCTCCGTCTTCACCCGTAAGGAGTGGCAGACATTCGTGAGCGACTTTGGAAGTTTTCTCACCACGCAACTCAATTCAGGAGATCGGTTCGCCAACCTTTTTTTTGTCGGGGATCTGTATGCCAGTTTCATATTCATACACGACGCATTGGCCCACGAAATAGCAGGCGTCACCGAGTTCCCTTTTACGGGCAATGTCGATTCTGCCGTATTGGCCGATTCGATCGTGCAGCACCAGATCAACGTTCTGGCCGGGGTGCCCGCGCATCTGCTGACGTTTGCCAATTGGCTGGAGAGCCAGTCACGCACCCTCGACGGTGTCGAAACCCTGCTTTATGGCGGTGAAAGCCTATTCAGCGGACAACTGCAGACGCTACGCCGGGTATTTCCCAATGCCCGGATCGCCTCAATCGGTTATGCCAGCGTCGACGCGGGGCTCATCGGAGGCACGGCTCGCGACTGTGCGCTGGGTGAACACCGCATGCTGGAACAGCACAGCGTGTTGGAGATCCTTGATGAGCACACCGGCAAAGTGATCGACGACTGCGGCCGTACCGGCCGGTTAGTGATCACCAACCTCACACGCTACCTCATGCCCCTGATCCGCTATCCGGTAGGCGACCTTGCCTGCTGGCAAGAACCCGACAAGACACCGATGCGCAAGTTTGCCCTGATGGGACGATGCGCGAACAGCCAACGTGTCCGGGTGGGCATTCTGACACTGATGATGGATGACATAGACGCGATCGTACAGCCCATCACTGGTAGCCATGACTGGCAATTGGTAATCGACCAGTCTGCAAGCCGGGACGTTTTGAACCTCAAATGGCTGCCTGATGCGCCAGACCGCGAGACAGCCCGGAAAAACACAACGCTGCGCGCGGCACTTGTCCGGCGCTACCCGTTGATCGAGCAACTCGCCGCTGATCACCTGCTCGATCTGCACGTTGTCGATTGCACGGCCGATGACCTGATCCGCCATCCGCGCTCCGGCAAGCGTCAGCGGATAGCGGACCTTCGCCGCTACGACATTCCCAACCCGGAGCAACGTCCATGGACGACCTGACGCTGCGCAGTTATCGCAATACCGATGCTGGCGCCGTCAGTCGTCTGTTCCGGGAAATCTACGGTGACCACTACGTTCAACCCCACGTGTATCTGCCGCTGATGATCAGCCAGAATCATCACGACGGCCGCTGGCACTCGCTGGTAGCCGTGTCGGGTAAAAAACTGGTAGGGCATGCGACACTGTTCAGGAGTGCGGGAGCAGACACCGCCGAGTTGGCGTTGAGCGTGGTTCATCCGACGACCCGAGGACAGAACGTCGCTACACGACTGGGCAGGCATTTGCTGATTCATGCGCAGGCACTGGGTTGCCGAGGTGTGACAATCAAGCAAGTCACGCAACACCCCTACACTCAGCGCATGGCAGACACGCTTGGTTTCTGTAGCACCGGTGTGTTGCTTGACTATGTGCCTTCACCTTTTGGCGAACCACTGCCCGAGTCGATCATCATCGGCTATACCCCCATCAATGACTACCATCGGCCACTTCCGGCTCTGGAATGGCCAGAGAGCAACCGCGTCTTCATGCAGCATTTGTGCAGTATTTTCGGAACCCAGGAAAAGGAAGTTCGCTGGATTGGCCCAGCGCTACGTTTTGAACACGTGATGGGACGTTATGACGTGGTTCTTGAGAAACTCGACAGGCAACTGGTAAGACAGCTGCGCCAATTGCCGCGACACTGGATGATTTCACTCAAGCTCAGGCTGGCTCAAGGTCTTGCGAGCGCGATGCAGGATTTGTCGACGATGGGGTTCGTCTTCACCGGCATTGCCCCGGATGACCGATGCGAAGGATGGGTGGCGCTGTTTCATCGGGGTTACCGCCCGCGCAAGCTGACATTGCACTGCCCACACATGCAGCGGCTGCATGATCAGGCTCAACAACATGAGCGTTGACTGAGTGCAACACTCAATCCCGTGCGACAAACGAATGTGGCCCGCTCGACTGTGTAGCGGGCCTCTATATCCGCCTCTCATCAAGCCTTGGTCTGGAAAGCGCCGTCGTTCGCAATCGGCGCGTTACCTTCGCCGTAAGTCTTCAGATTCTGAAGAACGTAAATGGCTTTTTTATATTCAGGGATCAAATTCTTGCCGTAAGCGTTGCCATTGAGGCCGTTATTCTGAATGGCGTCGAGTTGAGTGGCGAAGTACTCCAGTGCGTTGAATTTGGCATCAACGTCGTTTGTCACGCCAAAACGATCGAACTTGTCACCGGCATTCATCAGCGTGAAGGACGTGATCTCGGAGATCAATCCTCGACCGCGCAAGAAAGCGCTCAGGTTGCCCAACTGCTTCGCCGAAACGTTTGCAGGGTCGAAGCCCTTGATCTGCTTACGCAGATTCTGCTTGTCCATTTCAGCCGTGTTCAGCGCGTTCGGATCGTTGCCGACCATGGTCAACATCTGCTGCACCTTGACGCTCTGGGACACCTGCTTTTTTGCGCCCGTATTGCGTACCAGAACCCCAGCCTTACTTTCCCAGCCGCCGGCAAACCCGATTGTCATGAGAAAACTCCCTGCAAAATGACCATGAAATGTCCCTGTTGAACGATTTGAGTGGAGCAAGTATCCGCCTGACAACTAATGGCACCAAGCTTTTAAATCCATGCACTTACAATTTATGTACATTTTCGATACAACCCGGAATAGGCCTACAGCGATTTGACTTGGCTACGTACGTCGAATCTTGGCGAATGGTTTTTTGCTCGAATTATTAGGTTCGCCAGCTTCTTTGTATCTCACCTGATACTTGCCGCTGGTCGATTCAGGTTTTTCTTGCACGAAAGTACCTAAAGCTTCGCAACTCGCCGACGATACGCTGGAATAGCCCCGCCACTTTTCCGCCCCCACAACAAGAAACGCAGCTCAAGGACCGGTCTCCATGCCCGCATTGCGCACTATTCAGGCCCGCTACACACTGTTTCTGGTTCTATTCATTCTGGCGTTATCGATACTGACCGTGGTCGGCATCAGTCAACTGGTCGCCCCCAAACTGCGTCATACCGAAGAACAGGTTGTGCTCAACCGTATCGCCGAAGTCGCCGAGCAGATTCAGGGCGAGTTGAACAAGGTTCAGGCGCAACAGCGCAGCATCACCCAAACCATCCCGTTGCTCGACAGCGCTGCCATCGATACGGTATTGCCAGGCCTGGTGGATCAATACGGCGAGCCGAAAGTCTTCGGCGGCGGGATCTGGCCGCTGCCGGGGCTGCGTGAGGCCGCGCGCAACAAATTCAGCACCTTCTGGCACCGCGATGCCTCGGGCAAACTGGCGGTCAACACCTTCTGGAACAGCGACGCCGCGCCCAACTATTACGACCAGAGCTGGTACAAGGGCGGCATGCAGACCCCGCGCGGTCAGTGCGCCTGGGCCGCGGCCTATAAAGACGATGCCAGCGCCGAACCGCGCACCAACTGCGCCATGGCCATCCAGAAAAACGGCAGTGCCTGGGGCGTGTCGACCATCGACGTGACCCTCGGCTTCTTCAATGATCTGGTCGCCCGCAAGGAAAAAGACCTCAACGCCGAGATGCTCATCGTTGAGGCCGACGGCAAGATCATCAGCAACAGCTCGCGCATCAGCGGGCCGATCGTGCTGAAAAACATCAGTGAACTGGCCGCCAGTTCGACCTTCGCCAGCCAGGTCAAGGCTGGCCTGCAAAACCGCGATCAGGCGCAGAGCGTCGAGTTCGACAACAACGGTCAGGACAGCACCTTCTTCATGCGGCCGATCGAAGGCACCCCTTGGTTCCTCGCCACCGCCCTGCCGACCAAAATGCTGACCGCCCAGCGTGATGACGTACTCAGCACACTGAGCCTGCTGCAGATTCCGCTGGTGCTGCTGCTGGTGCTCTTGCAGGTTTATGCCATCCGCCAACTGGTTTCGCGCTTGAAGGCGTTGAAAGCCAACATCGACTTGCTGTCCAGCGGCGATGCCGACCTGACTCGCCGCATCACCATCCGCGCCGAAGACGAACTGGGTGCCATCGGCCACTCGGTCAACACCTTCATTGCCTATCTGCAAAACATGATCGGGGAAGTCACGCAGGCCACAGGGGCCATGGCCTCAAGCCTCGACAACCTGCAACGTACCTCGGCGCATACCAGCCAGATCCTGCTGCGCCATGCCTCGGAAACCGATCAAACCGTCACTGCTATCACCGAGATGAGTTCCACCGCGGAAAGCGTGGCGCAAAATGCCGCCGAAACCGCAGCGTTTACACAGCGTGCCAACGAAAACGCCGATCGCTCTCGCGTAGTGGTGGGCGAAGCGACCAACAGCGTGGTTGCACTGATTGACGAAGTGGCCAGTGCCACACACAAAGTTGAAAACATGCAGCAGGATGCTCAACGCATCACCGAGATTCTCGGGGTCATCGGAGCGATTGCCGGTCAGACCAACCTGCTGGCGCTAAACGCCGCGATTGAAGCGGCCCGCGCCGGCGAGCAGGGTCGTGGTTTTGCAGTGGTCGCTGACGAGGTACGCGCCCTCGCCGCCCGTACCCAAGCCAGTACCTCGGAAATCAACGAAATGTTGACCCGTCTGACCCAAGGGGTGAGCTCATCGGTCAGCGCGATGGAAAACACTCAGGCCAGTTGCCAGTCCGCCGCTGACGCTACGGCGCGGGTCAACTCCGGGCTGGACGAAATGGCTGGCTCGGTCAGCCACATCAACGGCCTCAGCACTCAGATCGCCACTGCCGCCGAACAGCAAAGCGCAGTGACCGAAGAGATCAACCGCAGCATGGTGCAGATCCGTCACATGGTCGATGAACTGGTGAAAAGCGGCCAGGCCAGCGAACTCAACACCCGTCAGTTGCTGGAAGCCAACAGCCAGGTGAGTGCGATCATGGGGCGGTTCAAGGTGCGCTGACAGGCCTGTGGCGAGGGCGATTGCGGCCTCGCCACCTCGGGTGTCTACCGCCCTTGCCCGGCGGCTCAACTGACAGATTTGTAATCTCTCGCTCATCGGGCTGTCAGCCTTGATCTACGATCATGCTGACGGTCTGCCTCGTAGCAACTGGAAACAATCCGTTGATGCCTGCCAGGAAAAACCGGTCAAAATGCGTTCTTTTTTGACCGTCAATCCGAGTCGAGAAGCCATCATGCGAACCCCTTTGCGTCTGGTCGCCCTGAGCGCCCTGTTCATCTCCTCCCTCGCCCAGGCTGGCGACCTGATCCCGATCGAAGTCCATCGCGACGCCAACTGTGGCTGCTGCAAAAAATGGATCAGCCACCTGGAAGCCAACGGCTTCAAGGTAGAAGATCACGTCGAAAGCGACATGAGCAGTTTCAAGCAACAGCATGGCGTGCCGCCGCGTCTGGCGTCGTGTCACACCGCGATCATCAACGGCAAGTTCGTCGAGGGCCATGTGCCGGCCGAACAAGTGCTGGCTCTGAGCAAGCGTGACGACTTGCTCGGTGTCGCTGCGCCGGGCATGCCGATGGGCTCGCCGGGCATGGAAATGGACGGCATGAGCGATGCTTATCAAATCATCGGCCTGAACAAGGACGGCGCTGACGTGGTGGTGGCAGACTACCCGGCCCATTGATGGGCGCGGCGTATATCGGGCTGTTCTTCGCCGCATTCGGCGCCGCAACATTGCTGCCGTTGCAGTCAGAGGCGTTACTGGTTGGCCTGATCGTCAGCGATCGTCATTGGCTCTGGGGGTTGCTGGCGGTCGCCACGCTGGGCAACGTCCTCGGTTCACTGGTCAACTGGTGGTTGGGATGTCGACTTGAACGGTTTGAGCATCGGCGCTGGTTTGCGGTCAGCCCCAAACACATGGCCACGGCGCGCAAGCACTACGAACGTTACGGGCATTGGTCGCTGTTGCTCAGTTGGCTGCCGATCATCGGTGATCCGTTGACCCTGATTGCCGGCGTGATGCGCGAGCCTCTGGGGCGGTTTCTGGTGATCGTCAGCCTCGCCAAGGGCGCCCGCTATGCCGTGCTGGCAATGCTGACACTGGGCTGGCTCGGTTGAACGTTCGGGCCTGGGCATTGCCTGTGTTTAACATCGCCCTAATCCGGTCGTTCCAGCATCAGCCGATTTTCACTGGAGTTTGCACCCATGTCCGTTACGTTTTCCCGCTGGCTGCCCAGCCTGCTTTTGAGCGCTGCGCTGCCACTGCTCGCCCAGGCCGAAACAGCACCTGCGCCAGAAGGCCCCGAATACGGCCCGCAACTGGAAGGCTTCGAATACCCTTACACGCTTAAACACTTCGCCTTCCAGTCCCAAGGTAAATCCCTGCAGATGGGATATATGGACGTCGCCGCCCACGGCAAGGCCAACGGTCGCACCGTGGTGTTGATGCACGGCAAGAATTTTTGCGGCGCCACCTGGGATAGCTCGATCAAGGCTTTGAGCGAGGCGGGTTATCGGGTGGTCGCGCCGGATCAGATCGGTTTCTGCACGTCCAGCAAACCCGACAACTATCAGTACAGTTTCCAGCAACTGGCGACCAACACTCACCAATTGCTCAAAGCGCTGGGCATCCAGAAAGCCACCCTGCTTGGCCATTCCACCGGCGGCATGCTCGCCACCCGTTATGCGCTGCAGTTCCCGGAACAGGTCGATCAACTGGCGCTGGTCAACCCGATTGGCCTGGAAGACTGGAAAGCCCTCGGCGTGCCCTATCGCACTGTAGATCAGTGGTACCAGCGCGAACTGAACGTCAGTGCCCAAGGCATCCGCGAGTACGAACGCAAGACCTATTACGAGGGTCGCTGGAAACCCGAGTTCGACCGTTGGGTGGACATGCTCGCCGGTCTGAACAAAGGCCCGGGCAAAACCCAAGTGGCGTGGAACTCGGCGCTGATCTACGACATGATTTTCACCCAGCCGGTGTACTACGAATTCAAAAACCTGAAGATGCCGACCCTGTTGCTGATCGGCACCAGCGACACCACCGCCATTGGCAAGGACATCGCGCCGCCCGAAGTGAAAGCGAAAATCGGCCACTATGACGTGCTCGGCAAACAGGTGGCCAAGCTGATCCCGCAGTCGACGCTGGTGGAGTTTCCCGGCATGGGCCACGCGCCGCAAATGGAAGAACCCGCGCAGTTTCACAAAGCGCTGTTGAGCTGGCTGGGCAAAAACAATCCCGTTCGTTGATGAGGTAAGGCTGATGGCGGTGCAGATTGCAGTGATCGATGACTGGCAGGACGTAGCCCGAGACGTGGTCGACTGGTCCGCCCTCGATAGCGTCGGTGAGGTGACGTTCGAGCATGAGTATCCGGCGGACAACGCCACGCTGGCCGAACGTCTGGGCAAGTACCAGGTGATTTGCGTGATGCGCGAACGCACCCGGTTCGACGAAGACTTGCTCAAGCGATTGCCCAAGCTCAAGTTGCTGGTCACTGGCGGCCTGCGCAACGCGGCGCTGGACATGCAGGCGGCAGCAAAACTGGGTATCAAGGTTTGTGGCACCGACAGCTATAAACACGCGGCACCGGAACTGACCTGGGCGCTGATCATGGCGGCGACCCGTAACCTGGTGAACGAGGCGAACTCGTTGCGCGCCGGCACCTGGCAAAAAGGGCTGGGTGGCGATCTGCATGGCAAGACCCTGGGCATTCTCGGCCTGGGCAGCATCGGCCTGCGTGTGGCGCAGTTCGGCCAGGTGTTTGGCATGCGGGTCATCGCCTGGAGCGAAAACCTCACCGCCGAGCGCGCCGAACAGGCGGGCGTGACGTATGTCAGCAAGCAGCAACTGTTCGAACAGGCCGATGTGCTGTCGGTGCACCTGGTGCTCAGCGACCGCAGTCGCGGGCTGGTCGATGCGCAAGCGTTGGCGTGGATGAAACCGACAGCACTGTTGGTGAACACCGCACGCGGGCCGATCGTCGACGAGTCAGCGTTGATCAAAGCCTTGCACAAGCGACAGATCGCCGGGGCCGCGCTGGATGTGTTCGAGCAAGAACCGTTACCGGCGTTGCACCCGTTTCGCACGCTGGACAATGTGCTCGCCACGCCCCATGTGGGGTATGTCAGTCGGCAGAACTATGAGCGGTTTTTTTCACAGATGATCGAGGATATTCAGGGCTGGGCGGCAGGAGCGCCCCTTCGATTACTGAATTGAGTCCGAGGGCTGCGTTGCTCCAGCCTGCGTCTTCGCGAGCAAGCCTGCGCCCACAATGATGCGTGTCCGACTGATCACCAGTGGAGCGCTTGCTCGCGAAGGGGCCATGAAAGCCCCTGCTACAAATTGCCCGCACCACAACAGTGCGTCCCGCCTTTCCGCTAGCACACATTCGTGACCGACCAGTCACTGCTTTGGCTCTTCCCCGCAAAAAAACCTGCACTTCGTCGGTGCGTTTACCCTGCCTGATCACGGTTTTCATTAAAGGAAACCGATTGTCGAACAATTTAGCCATTTGTTGTGGCCCGCTCTAGGATCTGGCCTAGACTGGTTTTCGCGGGTCAAAACCTGCCGGTCACACACCCGCAAAATAATCGAAACTTTTGCTGACGGCGGTGGGTCATCTGAAAGGCAGGGGAACGCGGCTGGTTCATTCCTTGCAATGGCCTCTTCACCCATTCTGCTTGCGCGTGTCGGGTAGCGTTTGCTCAGCGATGCGTGGTGCGTTTGCGCCCGGCCACAGGACGTTGGCCATGGACATCGCCTGCTAAAGACAAGAATCAGATCAACAAAACGGGAGTTTCATATGATCAGTGCGGCATTGGATATTCAGGGAGAACGTGCTCAGCAATCGATAGGTGAATCGAGCACCGTCAGCGTTCCCGGCAGCCGATCGATCAACGCCCCCGGCACCAAGACGCTGGCTCCGGTAGCGAGTCAGAATCCCAACAAGAAAAAAGTGTTGTTCGTGACCTCGGAAATCGCCGACCTGGTGAAGACCGGCGGTCTGGGTGACGTTTCCGCCGCCCTGCCCCGCGCCATGGCACATCTGCACGATGTGCGCGTGCTGATCCCCGGCTACCCGCAAGTGATGCACAGCGAAAACCCGATTCACATCATTGGCGAACTGGGTGGCCATGCCGCACTGCCACCGTGCAAGATCGGTCGCATGGACATGCCTGACGGGCTGGTGATCTATGTGTTGATCTGCCCCGAACTTTACGAGCGCGAAGGTTCGCCTTACGGCGCCAACAACGGCCGCGACTGGCCGGACAACCACATTCGCTTCGCCCGCTTGGGTCTGGCCGCTGCGGACATCGCCGCCAACCTCGCGCAAATCCACTGGCGCCCGGATCTGGTGCACGCCCATGACTGGCCGGCCGGACTGGCACCCGCTTATATGCATTGGCGCGGGCAACGCACGCCGACGCTGTTCACCATTCACAACCTTGCCTACCAAGGCGTAACCAGCCTGGGTTCCTGCCCGGAACTGGGCATTCCCAACCATGCCCTGCAACAGGAAGGCATGGAGTTCTACGGCAAGATGTCGTTCCTCAAGGCCGGTATGGCGTATTCGAGCCACATCACCACGGTCAGCGCCACTTACGCGCAGGAAATCACCACCCCGGATTTCGGTTGCGGTCTCGACGGATTTCTTGCCGCCAAGACCCAGCAAGGTTTGCTCAGCGGCATCCCCAACGGCATTGACGAGAGCTGGGATGCGGCCACCGATCCGCACCTGTTTGCACCTTTCGCCATTGGCGATTGGGAAGGCAAAGCGGTCAATGCCGCGCATGTTCGCGAGCTGTTCGGTCTGGACCACTCCGAAGGGCCGCTGTTCGCGGTCGTATCGCGCCTGGTTTACCAGAAAGGTCTGGACCTGACCGAAGCCGTCTCGGAGTTCATCGTGCAGAACGGCGGCCAGATCGCGATCATCGGTCGTGGCGAACCGGAGGAAGAACAAGCCATGCGCGAACTGGCACTGCGCTTTCCCGGCCAGATCGGCGTGCGGATCGGCTTTAACGAAACCGACGCCCGCCGGATGTTTGCCGGCAGTGATTTCCTGCTGATGCCATCACGGTACGAACCGTGCGGCCTGAGCCAGATGTACGCCCAACGCTTCGGCTCGCTGCCGGTGGCGCGCAACACTGGCGGACTGGCCGACACCATCGAGAACGGCGTCACCGGTTTCCTCTTCGACGAATCCACACCAGACAGCTATCGCGAGGCCCTGAGCCGCGCGTTCAAGGTGTTCGCCTTTCCGGAGCTGCTCAACGCCATGCGTTGCCGAGCCATGGCCGCGCCTTTCAACTGGTGCAAAGCGGTTGAACCCTACGCTGAACTGTATGAACAACTGGTCGCCAAGGCGCTGGGTAAAGCCGTCCACAAATAATCAGGGAGTTTCAACAATGCCGTTACGGACCCAAGAAACCTGGCCCCACGGCGCAATCATGCTGGATGCCGAACACACGCAGTTCGCGCTATGGGCGCCGGATGCGTTTTACGTCAGTGTCGAACTCGAAGACGGACGTTCTGTGCCGATGCTGCCTCAGGCCGATGGCTGGTTTGTGATCCAGACCCACTGCCCGGCAGGCAGCCGTTACCGCTACAACATCGATGGCGAACTGGAGGTGCCGGACCCGGCCTCCAGAGCGCAGGATGGCGACCTTGATCGCCAGAGCGTGGTAGTCGACCCCCTCGCCTACCCATGGCAACACAGTACCTGGCACGGCCGGCCCTGGAGCGAGGCGGTGATCTACGAGTTGCACGTCGGTGCGCTCGGGGGTTTCGCTGAAGTCGAGCAACATCTGGAGCGCCTCGCCGCGCTGGGCATCACGGCCATTGAACTGATGCCGCTGGCGCAATTCCCCGGTGCGCGAAACTGGGGGTATGACGGTGTCCTGCCCTACGCGCCGCAAGCCTCCTACGGCACCCCGGAACAACTCAAACATTTGATCGACAGCGCTCACGGCCATGGCTTGGCTGTGATTCTGGATGTGGTTTACAACCACTTTGGCCCTGACGGCAATTACCTGCACCGCTACGCCAAAGGATTCTTTCGCGAAGACAAACACACGCCATGGGGCGCAGCGATCGACTTTCGCCGTTCCGAGGTCCGTGATTTCTTTATCGAAAACGCCTTGATGTGGCTGCTCGAATACCGTTTCGACGGCTTGCGTCTGGACGCGGTACACGCCATAGACAGTCCGGATTTCCTCCCCGAACTGGCCCAGCAGGTACGCCAGCAAATCGACCCGAGTCGCCATGTCTGGCTGACCGTCGAAAACGAGCTGAATCAGTCCAGCCTGCTGGAAGAAAATTACGATGCGCAGTGGAATGACGACGGCCATAACGCCCTGCATGTGCTGCTGACCGGCGAAACCGACGCCTATTATGCCGACTACGCCCAACAACCCACCGAGCAACTGGTGCGTTGTCTGAGCCAGGGTTTCGTGTTCCAGGGGCATATCACTCGCCACGGCGAACCCCGGGGTGAGCCGAGCGAACATTTGCCTTCCACCGCATTCGTGCTGTTTTTGCAGAACCACGACCAGATCGGCAACCGCGCCTTCGGCGAACGCCTGCATCAGCTTGCTGATCCACGCGCGCTGCAAGCGGCAACGGTGTTGCTGCTGTTGTCACCGATGATTCCACTGATGTTCATGGGCGACGAGTTTGCCGCCGAGCAGCCGTTCCTGTTCTTTACCAGCCATCACGACGAACTCGCGCAGTTGGTGCGCGAAGGCCGGCGCAACGAGTTTGCCGCGTTCAG
This sequence comes from Pseudomonas sp. RA_105y_Pfl2_P56, assembly GCF_963970845.1. Classification (NCBI taxonomy): domain Bacteria; kingdom Pseudomonadati; phylum Pseudomonadota; class Gammaproteobacteria; order Pseudomonadales; family Pseudomonadaceae; genus Pseudomonas; species Pseudomonas sp. RA_105y_Pfl2_P56. The sequence goes on along the minus strand of NZ_CAXAPL010000034.1, from coordinate 42,427 downwards.
CGCCTTCACCGACCCACACAAGCGCGAGCAAATTCCCGATCCCAACGCCTTGCAAACCTTCCACGCTTCACAGCCACGTTTGACAGGCAACGGTACTGCCAAACAGCAGGAAACCCTCGCGCTGTATCGGCAACTCCTGCAATTGCGCCATCAGCACATCATTCCCCACCTTCCCGGGACGCAAGCGTTGGGCGCGCACCTGCTCGGCCACGGCGCCGTCAGCGCACGCTGGCGCCTGGGCAATGGCAGCGAACTGCGAATTGACCTGAACCTCAGCAATACGGCGGTGGTCAACCCTCCACGAACCGACGCAGTGTGGCTGTTTCAACAGCCCGGTGCCGTCGAGTTATCGGATGAGGGCCTGTTGCCCCCGTATTGCGCGCTCGTCAGCCTCACGGCCGCAACCCCTTTGCAACCTCTGGATGGAGAGCGCCTATGAGCGATGCGCAACTGGAAATTCTTGCAAGCCGCGCCGGCCTTGCCGTCGACTGGATCGACGCCAACGGCCGCCCGCAAAAAGTCGCTCCGGCGGTGTTGCGCAATGTCCTGATCGGGCTCGGCCACCCTGCCAGTACGACGCAGGAAATCGACGCCAGCCTGCTTGAACTGCAACAAGTCCAGCAAGACCGTCACCTGCCCCCGTTGCTGACCAGCGATGTCGGCGCTGGCGTTGATCTGGCGCGCTATTTCGCACCTTTAACGCCTTGTGAGATTCACCTCGAAGACGGTTCGCGACTGAACCTGAAACTGGATGCGCAAGCGATACTGCCCGGGCTGATTCCGGTCGGTTATCAGCAAGTGCACATCGGCGATCAATATTTCACGCTGGCCGTCGCCCCCGAACGCTGCTTCAGCGTCGGCGATGCGGTGGACAACCCGATCCCGCGTGTGTGGGGCCTGAGCGTGCAACTGTATTCGTTGCGCCGCCCAGGTGACGGCGGCTTCGGCGACACGCAAGCCTTGGAAGCACTCGCTCGCGTAGCCGGTGAACGGGGCGCCGAAGCCTTGGCGATCAGCCCGCTGCACGCGATGTTCAGCGCCGACACCGGACGCTACAGTCCTTATTCGCCATCCAGTCGCCTGTTCCTTAACGCCCTGTACGCCGCACCGGGGGCGATTCTCGGCGAGCGCGCCGTGCGTGATGCCATCGACGCCGCGGGTCTGGCAGAGCAATTTACGCAACTGCAAGACCTGAAACTGATCGACTGGCCAGCCGCCGCCGACGCCAAACAGCAATTGCTGCAAGCGCTGTACGAAGGCTTTGTCGCCGGCGAGCACCCCTTGCATCCGGACTTTGCCAGTTTCCGTCATGCCGGTGGCGAAGCGCTGGAAAACCACTGCCGCTTTGAAGCGATCCAGGAAATGCGCGCCGCCCGTGGCGAAAGCCTCGACTGGCGCGAATGGCCCGAGCACTGGCACGACCCGCGTGGCGCTGCCCTGGAAGCCTTTGCCGAGGAATACGCCGAACGCATCGCCTACTTCGCCTTCTGCCAATGGCTGATCCACCGCTCGCTTGAGCGCGCACAAAGCGCCGCCCGCAGCGCCGGTATGGGCATTGGCCTGATCGCTGACCTTGCGGTGGGTGCCGACGGCGCCGGCAGCCAAGCCTGGAGTTTTCAGGATGAACTGCTCGCTTCACTGACCGTGGGTGCGCCGCCCGATATCCTCAATCGCGCAGGACAAGGCTGGGGGATTTCCGCGTTTTCCCCCGAAGGCCTGATCCGCAATGGTTTTCGTGCGTTCATCGAAATGCTGCGCACCAACTTTGCCCACGCTGGCGGCCTGCGCATCGATCATGTCATGGGCCTGCAACGTCTTTGGGTCATCCCCAACGGCGCGGCGCCGGCCGACGGCGCGTACCTGTATTACCCAGTCGACGACCTGCTGCGCCTGCTAACCCTCGAATCCCATCGCCATCAAGCCATCGTGCTCGGTGAAGACCTCGGCACCGTACCGGAGGGGCTTCAGGAAAAACTCATTGCTCGCTCCATTCTGGGCATGCGCGTGCTGCTGTTCGAACAGGACAACACCCGTTTCAAACCGATCCTCGACTGGCCGGACAATGCGCTGGCCACTACCAGCACCCATGACCTGCCGACACTCAATGGCTGGTGGCATGGTCGCGACATCGACTGGAATGCGCGATTGGGTTTTGTCGATGCCAATGGCGAAATCGAATGGCGTCATCACCGTCAACGTGAACGCGAAGGCCTGCGCAGCGCGTTGAGCCAGGACCCGCAGAATTTTCGAGAGGAGTCCCACGAGGCCGACCAAGTGATCGATGCCAGTGTGCGTTTCCTCGGCCATACCCGCGCACCGCTGGTGTTGCTGCCTCTGGAAGATGCGCTGGGCATCAATGAGCAGGCGAACTTGCCCGGCACGATCGATACCCACCCCAACTGGTCGCGGCGCTTGCCGGGCAACAGCGAAACGTTGCTCGATGGCGCAGATGCCGCGCGACGTCTGGAACTCCTGGCGTGTGCACGTCTTCAGGCTGCCGAGCGTGACCAATGAATCAAACGCTCATCCAACCGCTACGCGCCACCCTGCGACTGCAATTTCACAAAGGTTTTACCCTTGAACAAGCGGTGCCCCTGGTGCCGTATTTCGCCCGGCTCGGCATCAGCCATATTTACGCTTCGCCGCTGCTCGCCGCGCGGGCAGGCTCCATGCACGGTTACGACGTGGTCGACCCGACTCAAGTGAACCCGGAACTGGGCGGCGAACCAGCCCTGCGGCACCTGGTCAGCACCTTGCGTGAACACAAGATGGGCTTGATCCTCGACATCGTGTCCAATCACATGGCCGTCGGTGGCAGCGACAACCCGTGGTGGCTCGACCTGCTGGAATGGGGGCGATTGAGTCCCTATGGGGAATTTTTCGACATTCAATGGCACTCGCCTGACCCGCTGATGGAAGGCCAGTTGCTGCTGCCGTTTCTGGGCAGTGATTACGGCGTCGCGTTGCAGGAAGGCACCCTGAAGCTGCATTTCAACGCACAAACCGGCAGCTTCCACGTCGAGCATTACGACCATCACTTCCCGATCTGCCCGAATGATTACGGCGAGCTGCTCAAGCCTGATGAAACACTGAAAACCCTCGCGGATCGTTTCAGTGCCCTCAGCTATCAAACCGACGCCCATTCGCTGGCGGCTCCACTCAAGGAAGAGTTGCAACAGCGAGCGAGTGATCCGCGGACACTGGCAGCGATCCACAGCCATCTGGCGCATTACGACTCCACCACCGAAGAAGGCTTTCACAAGCTGCATGAGTTGCTGGAGCGCCAGAGTTATCGCCTGGCCAGTTGGCGCACCGCCGCGGATGACATCAACTGGCGGCGTTTTTTCGACATCAACGAGCTCGGTGGTTTGCGTGTCGAACGGCCGGCCGTGTTCGAGGCCACCCACGGCAAAATCTTCCAGTTGGTCGCCGAGGGGTTGGTCGACGGCTTGCGCATCGACCACATCGACGGCCTCGCCGACCCACGCGGTTATTGCCGCAAGCTGCGCCGACGTCTGGATCGGTTGGCGCCGGGAAGGCATTTGCCAATCTACGTCGAGAAAATCCTGGGCGCCGGCGAAACCCTGCGCCGCGACTGGGCAGTGGACGGCACCACCGGTTATGAGTTCATGAATCAGTTGTCCCTGCTGCAACACGATCCGGATGGCGAACACGTGCTCGGTGAGCTGTGGCAGCGGCGCACCGAACGCCCGGCTGCGTTTATCGAAGAGGCGCAGCTTGCCCGTCAGCAGATCCTCAACGGTTCGCTGGCCAGCGATTGCGAAAGCGTCGCTCAGGCGTTGCTGCAAGTGGCCCGCGATGACCTGATGACCCGCGACTTGACCCTCGGCGCAATCCGCCGGGTCTTGCAGGCGTTGATCGTGCATTTCCCGGTGTATCGCACCTACATCAGCGCGATGGGTCGTTCGGCGCAAGACGATGAAATTTTCCAGCATGCCATGGACGGTGCCCGGCAGACGCTGGGCGAAGGCGACTGGCCGGTGCTCGACTGCGTGGCGGCCTGGCTCGGTGGCACGCCGTGGCGACGCAAGCCCCGCGGGCGCTCGCGCAAAATCCTAAAGCATGCCTGCGTACGCTTTCAGCAACTGACGTCACCGGCGGCCGCCAAAGCCGTGGAAGACACTGCGCTGTACCGCTCAGCCGTGCTGCTGTCGCGCAATGATGTGGGCTACAACACCGAACAGTTCAGCGCACCGGTCAGTGATTTCCATGCGATCAATCAGCAACGCCTGACCGAGTTTCCCGACAACCTGCTGGCCACCGCCACCCACGATCACAAACGCGGCGAAGACACCCGCGCACGCCTCGCGGTGCTGAGCGAGCGCAGCCACTGGTACGCCGAACAGATCGAGTTGTGGCGCGCCCTCGCCCGCCCGGTGCGCCTTGATGATCAAATGCCGTCGACCGGCGACGAACTGATCCTCTACCAGGCGCTGATCGGTAGCTGGCCGCTGGATTTACAGGATGACGATCAGGCCGGTTTCGCCGACTACGCCAAACGCATCTGGCAGTGGCAACAGAAAGCCCTGCGCGAGGCCAAGCTGCAAAGCAGTTGGAGCGCGCCCAACGAAGCCTATGAAAACGCCACGCAGGCGTTCACCGAAAAACTGCTGACCGGCGATGAAGGTGAGTTGCTGCGCGCTGCACTGAGCAAGACCGTCAACAGCATCGCTGCTGCTGCCGGCGCGCTCAACGGCTTGGCGCAAACCTTGCTGCACATGACGGTACCGGGGGTGCCGGATCTGTATCAAGGCAACGAGTTCTGGGACTTCAGCCTGGTTGATCCGGACAACCGCCGGCCGGTGGATTACGCCGCTCGCGAGCAGGCCTTGCCGGCACCCGCGCCGACCTCGGCGCTGCTGACCGATTGGCGTGACGGGCGTATCAAGCAAGCCTTGATCGCTCAAGTGCTGAACCTGCGCGCTGAACACGCGGAGCTGTTTCGGCGTGGCGCGTACCAGGCCCTTGAGGTACTGGGCAGCCAGGCGCACAACGTACTCGCGTTTGCCCGCGATCACGATGGCCTGCAGGCCATCGTGATCGTGCCGATCCGTTGCGCAACACTGCTGGAAAACAGTGCTGTACCTCAGGTCGATGCGCTGCGCTGGGGCGACACTCGGGTGGTTTTACCGTTCGCCGCCTCTGACGCAAACCTGAAGGGACTTTTTTCAAGCAGCGCAGTCACAAAAAACAGGGAGCTGAATGTCAGCGACGCGCTGGGGGATGTCCCGGTGAATCTCTTTATCCAACACTTAACGTAAGCACGAGTTCAGTTCAGGAGCATTACGATGAGCACCGACGATAAACGCATCCGCGAATTCGCCTATCAGATCTGGGAATCCGAAGGTAAACCCGAAGGTCATGAAGCGCGTCACTGGGAGATGGCGCGTAAATTGGCCGAGGCTGAAGCGCTGGCACCGAAGAAATCGCCGAAGGCTGCCGGCAGCAAGACTGCTGCCGAGACCGCCGAGGTGAAAGCGCCGGCAGCCAAGCCCAAAGCCCCGGCCAAAGCCAAGCCAGCGAGCGCCGCAAAAGTCGTCCCGCCGGGCGAAAAAACCGCCGAGAAAAAGCCGCGCGCACCACGCAAGCCTCCGGCGAACTGACACTCTCGCGATTATTGAACTCAATGATCCTGCGGCGGGCTTGCTCGCCACAGAGGGGGCGCTCGCCCTCAAGAAACATGCACAACCCCGCGTGTCAGCCCAGAATTCATCCGTTTTGCAGGAGCAATCATGACCCATCCAAAGAAAGCCGAGCCCACACAGCACGCCGAACCCTCGAGAATCCGCGAAGGCCTGCCCTTCCCGCTCGGCGCGACCTGGGATGGTTTGGGGGTGAACTTTGCCCTGTTCTCCGCCAACGCCACCAAAGTTGAACTGTGCATTTTCGATGATGCCGGTGAAGTCGAGCTCGAACGCATCGAACTGCCGGAATACACCGACGAGATCTACCACGGCTACCTGCCCGACGCACATCCGGGGCTGATCTACGGCTACCGTGTCTACGGCGCGTATGACCCGGCCAACGGCCACCGCTTCAACCACAACAAGTTGCTCATCGACCCGTACGCCAAACAGCTGGTCGGTGAACTCAAGTGGTCGGAGGCGCTATTTGGCTACACCATCGGCCACCCCGACGCCGACCTCAGCTTCGACGAACGCGACAGCGCCCCCTTCGTGCCCAAGTGCAAAGTCATCGACCCGGCGCACACCTGGGGCAACGACCAGCGCGTCAGCGTGCCGTGGGACAAGACCATTATTTATGAGACCCACGTGCGCGGCATCAGCATGCGGCACCCCTCGGTTGCGGAAAACGTACGCGGCACTTTCGCCGGGCTGATGAACGACGATGTGCTCAAGCACATTCGCAGTGTCGGGGTTTCGAGCGTTGAGCTTTTGCCAATCCACGCGTTCGTCAATGACCAGCACCTGCTGCACAAGGGCATGACCAATTACTGGGGCTACAACAGCATCGCGTTTTTCGCCCCCGACCCGCGCTATCTGGCCAGCGGCAAGATCGCCGAATTCAAGGAGATGGTCGCGCACCTGCACGAAGCCAACCTCGAAGTGATCCTTGACGTGGTCTACAACCACACCGCCGAGGGCAACGAACAAGGCCCGACCCTGTCGATGCGCGGCATCGACAACGCCTCCTACTACCGCTTGATGCCGGATGACAAACGCTTCTACATCAACGATTCCGGCACCGGCAACACGCTGGATCTGAGCCACCCGTGCGTGCTGCAAATGGTCACCGACTCGCTGCGCTACTGGGCCAGCGAAATGCATGTCGACGGTTTCCGCTTCGATCTGGCGACCATTCTGGGCCGCTACCACGACGGGTTCGACGAGCGTCACAGCTTCCTTGTTGCCTGCCGCCAGGATCCGGTGCTGCGTCAGGTAAAAATGATCGCCGAGCCCTGGGACTGTGGCCCCGGAGGCTATCAGGTCGGCAACTTCCCGCCGGGGTGGGTGGAGTGGAACGACAAGTTCCGCGACACCGTGCGTGCGTTCTGGAAAGGTGACGACGGCCAGGTGGCCGACTTTGCCAGCCGCATGACCGCTTCGGGCGAGATGTTCAACCAGCGCGGACGACGGCCGTATTCGTCGGTGAACTTCATCACCGCTCACGACGGTTTCACCCTCAACGATCTGGTGTCGTACAACGACAAACACAACGAAGCCAACGACGAGAATAATCAGGACGGCAGCAACAATAATCTGTCGTGGAACCACGGCGTCGAAGGCCCGACTGACGACCCTGACATCAACGCCCTGCGCCACCGGCAGATGCGCAACTTCTTCGCCACCCTGCTGCTGGCCCAAGGCACGCCGATGATCGTTGCCGGTGACGAATTCGCCCGAACCCAGGACGGCAATAACAACGCCTATTGCCAGGACAGCGAGATCGGCTGGGTCAACTGGGACCTGAGCGAAGACGGCCAGGCGTTGCTCAAATTCGTCAAACGTCTGATCAAGCTGCGTCTGGCGTATCCGATCCTGCGCCGTGGACGTTTTCTGGTCGGCGAGTACAACGAGGACATCGGCGTCAAAGACGTGACCTGGCTCGCGCCGGACGCCACCGAGATGACCACCGAGCATTGGCACGACGCGCACAACCGCTGCCTGGGCATGCTGCTCGATGGCCGCGCACAGGAAACCGGCATCCGTCGCAAAGGTGCTGATGCGACGCTGCTATTGGTGGTCAACGCGCACCACGACATCGTCAACTTCACCTTGCCGGAGGTTCCTGAGGGCAGTTTCTGGACGTGCATGGTTGATACCAATCAACCGTCGATTCGTGGCCAGGAACGCTTCGAGTTCGGTCATGAATACTCGGTCACTGGCCGTTCACTGCTGCTGTTTGAATTGCAACGCGAAGAAGAAGACTGACATGGACTTGCAAAGCTATCTCGCTCGCCGTCCGCCGGACTACGCAGACACAGCCTCGCTCGGCCTGTGCCTGCGGGCGATGGTCGAGGCCGGGCTGGACCGATTGCCGTTACCCGGCAGCGGCAGCACGCTGGAGCGATTTCAGCGTCTGGCCGATGTTGGTGGGCATGATCTGGGTTTGTGCAAACTTTACGAGGGCCACACCGACGCGTTAGCGATCATCGAGCAACTGGCAGGCGCGCCAACGCCCGGCAGCACGTGGGGCATGTGGGCGGCAGAACCGCCGCAAGCGCGGGTGCAGGTGCGACCCGCCGGGCATATGGTGGAACTGAACGGCCGCAAGGCCTGGTGTTCCGGCGCCGCGGTACTCAGCCATGCGCTGCTCACCGCGTGGGACGCTGATGATCAGCAGCAACTGGTTGCCGTGGCCCTCGATCAACCCGGCGTGACCATCACCGATCAAGGCTGGCAGGCGGTGGGCATGGGCGCCACGGGCAGTGTCGAGGTGCTGTTCGACGGCGCCGAAGCTCAAGCCATCGGCAATCCCGGCGATTACCTGCAACGGCCAGGTTTCTGGCAAGGCGGGATCGGCATTGCTGCCTGCTGGTACGGCGCCGCGCGGCAGATTGCCGAACGCCTGCGCCAGCCATGTGCGCAACGGCAGGAGCCGCATGCCCTCGCCCATCTGGGCGCGGTCGATAGCGCCTTGCAGGCAGCCGCCGATGTCTTGCGTTTCAGCGCCCTGCAGATCGACGCGCATCCGCAAGCCGATACTCAGTTGCTGGCCCGGCGTGCCCGGGCCGTGGTTGAACAGTCTGTCGAACAGGTGATCCGCGAAGTCGGCCGCGCCTTGGGGGCCGGGCCATATTGCAAGGATCGGCACTTCGCCCGGTTGATCGCCGATTTGCCGGTGTTCCTGCGCCAAAGCCACGCCGAACGGGACCTCGCCGCCCTCGGCCAAATGATTGCCGCGCAACCTGACGGAGCATGGGCGCTATGAAAACCAATCCCATCGTCGGCCAAGGCACGTCCTTGCAGCAATGGCAGAGTTCACAGCATCTGGCGGACATGCAAAGCATCAATATCCTCAGTCTGGTGCCTCCGGGTGCTCGCGCGGTGATTGTCGCGCCGCACCCGGACGATGAAGTGCTGGGCTGCGGCGGCCTGCTGCAAGTGCTCGCCGCTGCCGGCCGCTCGTTACAACTGATCTCGGTCACCGACGGCAGCGCCAGCCACCCCGGTTCCACGCGCTGGCCGGTGGAGCGCCTGAGCGTGATCCGGCCACAGGAGTCCGCTGAAGCGCTGCGGCGCCTCGGTCTGCCGATGCATCGTTTGAAATGGCTGCGCGGCGGTTTCAGCGACACGCAGGTGGCGGCGCGAGAATCCGAGCTGAGCGCGTTTATCGAACACCATCTGCGCCCCGATGACGTCATTTTTACCACGTGGATCGAGGACGGTCATTGCGACCACGAAGCCGTCGGCCGCGCCAGCGCTGAAGCGGCGCGCAGAGTCGGCGCGACGTGCCACGAACTGCCCGTATGGACGTGGCACTGGGCAACGCCCGAAGACGCGCTGGTGCCCTGGCAGCGGGCGCGCAAGATTCTCCTGTCACCGGTTCAAATCGCCCGCAAACGCCACGCCGTCCATGCCTTTGCCAGCCAATTGGAGGGTGATCCCGAGGCAGGGCTCGCGCCGGTACTGGCGCCCTATGTGCTTGACCGCTTACTGCAACCTTTCGAGGTGGTATTCCTATGAGCGTTGAAGATCGTTATTTCGAAGGCTTGTTCGCCGGCAACGACGACCCGTGGGCATTTCGTCAGCGCTGGTACGAACAGCGCAAACGGGCGATCACCCTCGCCGCACTGCCTCGTGCGCACTATCGGGCGATCTTCGAACCGGGCTGTGCGAACGGCGAACTGAGCGCCGAACTGGCGGCGCGCTGTGATCGACTGTTGTGTTGCGACACCGCCAGCGCGGCAGTGACACTGGCGCGAACCCGTTTAAGTCTTTTTGACCACGCCCAAGTGCGTCAAAACCGTCTGCCCGGTGACTGGCCGGAAGAAAAATTCGACCTGATTGTATTTAGCGAAATCGGCTACTACCTCGACGGCAAGGATCTGACAGAAGTGATTCGCCGGATCAGTGATTCCCTGACCGCCGACGGCCAACTCCTCGCCTGTCACTGGCGCCCGCCCATCGACGGCTGTCCGCTAAACGCCCGACAGGTTCACGACCTGATCCATGAGCAGTTGAATCTGCCACGCGTGGCACTGCATCAGGAGGCTGATTTCATTCTTGAAGTATGGAGCCGCGAGCCGCGCTCGGTGGCGGCGTTGGAGGGTTTGCGATGATTGGCATTTTGATCCCGGCGCACAACGAAGAAGACCTGCTCGACGAATGCCTGAGCGCGGCCATGCGCGCCAGCCGGCACGGTTTGCTCGCCGGTGAGCGGGTCGAAGTGTTGGTGGTGCTCGACAGTTGTACCGACCGCTCGGCGCAGATTGTCAGCGGTTATCCGGTGCTGAGCCTGAATATCGACGCACGCAATGTCGGTCAGGCCCGCGCCGTCGGCGCTCAGGTGCTGCTGGAGCGCGGGGCACGCTGGATCTCCTGCTCCGACGCCGACAGTCGCGTCGCCGACGACTGGCTGGTGGCGCAAATCGGGCTGGGCGCGGATGCGGTGTGTGGCACGGTCACCGTCGAGCACTGGCATGAATCATTCGATGAAGCGGCGCAAATTCGCTATCACCGGCACTATCGGGCCAGTGAGGGCCATCGGCATATTCATGGCGCCAATCTGGGCGTCAGCGCCGATGCCTATCGGTGGGCCGGAGGCTTTAAACCGCTGGCGTGCGACGAAGATGTGCACCTGGTGCGGGATCTGGAACTGACCGGTGCGAACATCGCCTGGAGCCATCGTCCGCAAGTCCACACCAGCGCTCGTTTCGACAGCCGGGCCCGGGGTGGATTTGGCGACTACTTGCGAAACCTGGCACAGATGTAATAAAAAAAACCGTATCAGATTGATCTGTGGCGCGACGAACGTCACTTCATGAGCAATACTGTGCTGCGCGGCAATCCAGGGTTCGGAGCGTCGTATGGCAATCAACCAGCCTTCACGGGTCGGCCGCGTCACAGGTTTATGGCTGTGGGCACGATTGAGGGCGAAACAACACAAGGACGTCGCACCCATGAAACCGTTATCGCTCATCGAAAACAGCCCGTCGGCGCAAATCTGGAACAGCGCCCCGCAACTGCACAACATTCCCGTCATCAACACCCGCAGCCTGGTGCCACCCGGTGCCCGCGCCGTGGTGATCGCCCCTCATCCCGGCGATGAGGTGGTGACGTGCGGTGGCCTGCTGCAATTACTCTCAAGCCTCGGTCATCCGCTGCAACTGCTCTCGATCACCGACGGCAGCGCCAGCCATCCCGGTTCACGACAATGGTCGGAAAAACGCCTGAGCGTGTTCCGCCCGCAGGAAAGCGTCGAAGCCCTGCGCCGCCTCGGCTTACCCATGCACAGCCTGAAATGGGTACGCGGCGGTTTCACCGACAACGCACTGAGCGATCAGCACAGCCAATTGGCCGGGTTCATCGGCCGTTACCTGCGCCCCGGCGACGTGGTATTCAGCACCTGGCGCGGCGATGGCAACGACGATCATGAGGCGGTCGGACGTGCTGCCGCCGAAGCCGCCGAACTGGCCGGGGCGACCTTCCACGATGTGCCGGTCTGGGCGTGGCACTGGCCTGAGCGCGATCAAAAACTGATCCCCTGGGATCGCGCACGCAAACTGCGCCTCGACACCTGGACCGTGGCGCGCAAAAGCCACGCCACCCACGCCTACGCCAGCCAGCTCAAGGGCGAACCGGCGATTGGCATCGCGCCGATGCTGCCGCCGGTGATTCTGGAACGGATGCGTTTGCCCTATGAAATCGTTTTCGTCTGAAGGCCACAGGTAGCACCTTCGCCAACATCTTTCGTGGGCGGGCTTGCCAGCGATCGCGGTGGGTCAGCCAATCAGATGCTGAGTTGCGTACCCTCATCGCTGGCAAGCCCGCTCCCCTAGGGGCTAACCCGTGTGTCTGAGGGAAGATTTTCCCCTTCCCGACCGCGTAACCATTCGTCCGGAAACCGCGCGCACCTGTCAGATCTGACAGGTGACAAACATTGCTGATTAGCGTCACCTGTCGCCATGGCATTTTCCTATTCAGCCTGGAGTTGGCGATGACCAGCACCCGCACGATTGACCCCTTTGCACTGCCCCTTCCGAAAGCACCCAAGATGATCCCCCTCGTCCCTGCCAGTGAGGGAGTCCACGGTGGCGTTGCCTTCGACGACGCGAGTGAGGAAGAGGGATTTCAGATACTCATGCTGGCGTATGACAACCAATCAGAAAACGACAAAATCACGCTTTGGTTGAACGATGAAAAGGCGGATGACACCACCATTGCCAAAGGCAAGGAGCGTGACAACACGCCACTTTACATTCCGCCGGAATGGTTTCAAAAAGGCCTGAACAAAATCAAGTTCAGCGTCAAACGTACTTCCGGCAACTGCGATTTCACCGATGAACTCATCCTGCTTCACCGCACCTCGCCACCCGGCGACACGCCCCCGGTCCTGAACCTCAGCGTCAGCCACTCCAGCATCGGCCCCGAGCAAGCGAACAAGGTTTCGGTCACGGTCAACTACAAGAACATGAATTGGTACGACACGATTTCTATTTATTGTAATGGCGCGCGTGTCACCCACACATTGACACCAGACAGCACGTCTCCCCTACCGCCGGTTCCGCAAAGCGTGGTGATCCCGATCCCTAAAGAGAAGCTGGAACAAGGCGGCGACGATTCCGACTTCGAATTCAAATTCCGCGTGGTCGACTATCTGACCAATCCGTCCGGCCCTCCGACCTGGTCGGATGTAGTGACGGTGGACGTGCATTTGAATCGCCTCACGTTGCCCGCCCCAACCGTCAAGGGCCAGACCGGCAACAACTTCAGCCCGACCCAACCGGAAGTCCGGGTGCTGGTGCCGCAGGGTTCGCTGCTGCCTGACGATAAGCTGAACGTAATCTGGCAAGGCGCAGCCGAGACACCGGCTGCGGGCACCTACACCAGCCCTCAACGGCTTGTCAGCGCCGGTCTGGAAATCGCGGTGCCGCGATCAGTCCTGGCTTACAGCCTTGGCAAACCGGTGACCGTCATCTATGTCATCGAACATAATGGCGCCTCCAGTAATTCCCTGCCGCTGTCTCTGAACATCCTGACGCTACCGGCGACGGCGCTGATCCCGCCGAAGATCGTCGAGGCCGATGCCAACAACGTCCTGGACGTGAACGCGTTGGGCAGCAAAAACGCGACCCTTCACGGGTTGCTCCACACACTGATCGAGGCGGGCCAACAGGTCTGGATGAGCCTGGAAGGTCAGAAGGCCGACGCCAGCCCTCACAACCTGACAATCTGGAACGGCGGAGACGCCAATGTCAATGCGACGTGGGTCAGCCAGGGCTTCTGGCCCGCAGCACTGGCCAACAGTTACCTCAAAGAACTCGGGCACGGCACCACGCTGAAAATCAAGTACAAGGTGTCGATGGACAAGAGCGACAACCCGGCAACGGCCACGGTGTTTCCGGATCGAACTTACAGCATCAAGTCGATAGAGCTAGTGGTGCCGACGCTGGTGAATGTGCTGGATGCGAGCAATAAAGAAGTGCCGGAGGGCACGTCCACCATCAGCACCACGCTGAAACTCAAAGGCAAGGCCAGCAAAGGCCAGACCGTCGAGATTTTTGATGGCAACGGTGCGTCTGCCGTGTCCAAAGGGACTGCGCCCGCCCATGAAACAACAGGCGAATGGGAGAAAACCATCGCCGTACCAGAGGGTAGTCGCCGGTTGTATGCAAAGGCACTGTATGCCGTAAGCCCGGTGTATTCGAATGTTCGGTTACTGACCGTTATAGCCGCCACCGCACCGACGATCACCTCGGTCAAAGGCTCGCCGAGCGGCGTGGAAATCCCACCCGGCGGCACCACCGCGGAAACAGCCGTGACTCTGACCGGCAGTGCCGCCAAGGGCCAAAAAGTCGATATCCTCGATGGGATCACGTCCAAAGGTCAACCCGACACGGATCAAGCAACAGGGATCTGGACATTAACCGTTACAGGCCTGAGCGTAGCGGCGCACAGTTTTACCGCCAAGGCGTTGTATGGCGATGGTGCGACGTCGGCAACCCGGATGCTGATCGTTGTCGAACCGCTTTCAATCGACCCCTCACCGATGGTTTTGAATGGTGTCAAGCTTGTGCAATCATTTGGTTGGACTTCACGAGACGTAACCGGCAACTCGGACAGTCGCTATCCAGTCGGGGGAATTGGTCCTCACACCTACACCTCAGAGAATCCGGAGGTTGCAACCGTTGATAACAAGGGGTTAGTCAAAGGAATTAAAAATGGTGAGACTCGAATCATCGTGAGCAATGCTGCAGGAGGCGGTTCAATCGCTTACCCGGTACATGTCTCAAATATCTATCGAGTGGTCAAAAACGATGCATACCTAAGCGCTAACGAAGCAAAGGCTTGGCTAAACTCTGTAGGCGCGATCAACTATCCGAACCCTGTCATTGGGACTAATGCTGCTTTACCAGCATTCATTGCGAACTTTACCAACTATCAACAGCTCGTTCCGCTCAACCCCTCCAATGGACGGGACAAGTACCGTATGGTGGCGACGCACGACTTCTATGGCAACTTCCCTGTAGCAGGACTGGGCTTCGGGTTTAAGGACGATGTGAGTCTTGCATTCAAGTATGATCTCGGTCTGCCTAATTGGGCTCCTCTGGATCGAATACGCGTCTATGCATTGGTGCCAGAGAACGCGAAATGATGACGAAACTACCCAATCAAACGACGCAATCCTCAATCCCATGGTTTCGTGCAGTGCGATGTTTTTATCGGAGCCATGTAACACCGCCCACCTTGTGGGAGCGGGCGTGAATCGAAGATTATTCAGAAGGAACCGCCACCCCCACCCACCAGTCGCATGAATACGCACTCAGGATTCACAGGAGTCACCGTGTCCAGCGCCCCCAATCGTCACGTCGTCGACGATTCAGTCATCCATCGCCTGCGCGTGCTGACGGTCAATACCCACAAGGGTTTCACCGCACTCAACCGACGTTTCATTCTTCCGGAGTTGCGTGAAGCCGTACGCAGTACTTCGGCCGATCTGGTGTTTTTGCAGGAAGTGGTGGGTGAACACGAACGGCATTCGAACCGCTACAACGAATGGCCGCAAACCTCGCAATACGAATTTCTCGCCGACAGCATGTGGAGCGATTTCGCCTATGGGCGCAACGCGGTTTATCCCGATGGCCATCACGGCAATGCGCTGCTGTCCAAATACCCGATCCGCGAGTACCGCAACCTCGACGTGTCGATCACCGGCCCCGAGCGCCGTGGCTTGTTGCACTGCGTGCTGGATGTGCCGGGGCATGCCGAAGTCCATGCGGTCTGCGTGCATTTGAGTCTCCTGGAAAGCCATCGCCAATTGCAGTTGCAACTGCTCTGCCAGTTGCTTGAATCCTTGCCTGATGACGCGCCGGTGATCATCGCCGGAGACTTCAACGACTGGCAGCTTCACGGCAACGTCGCCCTCGCCCGGCGCGACTATTTGCACGAAGCCTTCGAGCGCCATCATGGCCGCCCTGCCAAAACCTATCCGGCGCGTTTTCCATTGCTGCGACTGGACCGGATCTACCTGCGCAACGCCAGCAGCCATGACCCGCAGATCCTCGGCAACAAGCCGTGGACGCACCTGTCGGATCACTTGCCGCTGGCCGTTGAAGTGCATCTGTAGCTGCCGAACGGACAAGCCTGCTTTTCGGCTCTGCGTGATGACTCACCTGGACGTTTCGCTCCGGGCGATTGTCGTAACTCACGCCCTTGGTATCCGGCTAATATTCGAAATATTGACAGCAACGGCTTATGCGGTGCGTTCGGCAATGTCGGAACCTGGATCAACCGAAAAACCGTCCGTCAACAATACATTCCCTCTGCATCGGGGTTTTCACTGCCGCGACCCACACAAACAACCACTTGGTTATATTCAAATAAACAAACAGTTACAAAACCTAAATAACACCGACCACTCATCGATCAATTTCTTGACGCATGCCTGTGGTTCTTCTTATCTCAACCTTACTACCCCCGGAATAACCCTCCGGGCCGAACCATCGGACACTCGCGAAATCGAGCGGCCATGGATCTGCCCGCTCCATTCGGTCGCCCCTCGTTCGGGGTAGGAGAGACGCCACATCGAGATGCCGCATGCGCTTGCAAGGTAGGCCTCCATGAGAACTTCAATCACCCCACGCGAGATCAAAATTACTTTCTGCACAGTCTCGAGTTTTCTCTTGCTGTGCTCATCCATGGAGGCGCAGGCAGCCCCTGCGGCGGATGAAGCGACACCGTGGTATCGAGAGAACGTCCCCGTCATCACATTGCCTGCGACGGTCATCACCCCGGACCGGCAACGGTTCAATCCCCTATCTGATCGGCAAATTGCGAGGCTGATCACCGAAGAACTCGCGCCAGGCGCCTGGGACCTGCTCTACGGACAAAGTGCCCGAAAGGCGCAAACCGATGTGGTGTCTTCGGGTTTCGCGATGCCCGGCGGCTCTGACTGGAAGGGCCCCGCCGTACTGACTCTGCAAAGCGGCGGCGGCCCTACGCAGAAAATCGGCCTGATGGGCGGTCCGAACCAGATTCAAGCCAATGGCAATGGGCAAATCATCAGCCGCGCCCTGGCCGACCCGACCACCGACACCCTCAACCTGCAAGGCCAACGCCTGGGGGCCTATTACAGCCTGATCGGTGCACGGGGATGGCACGTCGACTTGTCGGCCAGCGGTGGACGAGTCAGCGGATTCAGCCGCGATCAACGAGGTGCTCGGCAGGCCACAGAAGGCAGCGCCATGACGTTCTCGGTCGAAGGCGGTTTCCCGATTGGTTTGAATGAAAACTGGGTGATCGAACCCCAGGCGCAATTGGTCAACCAGCGCATCACCCTCGACACCCCCAACGCTGGCTCAGGCCACGCAACGTCCAAAGACCTCTCAGCCTGGAGCGGCCGCGTCGGAGCACGCTTGAAAGGTAGCTATCACTTGAGTGGTCTGCCGGTCGAGCCGTACCTGCGCACCAATCTCTGGCACACGGTCTATACCGGCAGCACGGTGACTCTGGATAAGGTCGACAAGATCAGCAGCAGCCGCAAATCATCGACCGTCGAGTTGGGACTGGGGCTGGTGGCTCGGGTGACGCCGGCGGTGAGCCTGTATGTGAGTGCCGATTACAGCAGTGATGTCGATGACAATGATTTGAATGGCTTGATTGGCAGCCTCGGCGTACGGATGCTTTGGTGAGGCTTCGGTTTCCCGGCGTCTGAGCTGACACCTTCGCGAGCAAGCCCGCTCCCACATCTGGAATGCATTCCTCTGTGGGAGCGGGCTTGCTCGCGAAGGCAGCGACTCGGTGTGGGATCAACCCTCAGGCTTGAGGATCAACACCGCCAGCGGCGGCAAATTCAGCTCCAGCGACAACGCCTGGCCATGGCTCGGTACTTCTTCGGTAAACGCCCCGCCACCGTTGCCATAGTTGGAACCGGCATAGGTATCAGCGTCGCTGTTGAGCAACTCGCTCCAACGCCCGGCGAACGGCACACCCACACGATAGGAATGACGCGGCACGGGGGTGAAGTTGGCCACCACCAGCACGGGCTTACCGTCCTTGCTCCAACGCAGCCAGGCATAAACGCTGTTGATCGCATCGTCGCCAATCAACCACTGGAAACCCTGCGGCGCGTCATCCTGATCGTGCAATGCCGGCTCTTCGCGATAGAGACGGTTGAGGTCGCCCACCAGTTTCTGCACGCCTTTGTGCTCGGAATACTGCAACAGATACCAATCAAGCTGTTGGTCGTGATTCCACTCGCGCCACTGGCCGAACTCGCAGCCCATGAACAGCAACTTCTTGCCAGGATGGGTCCACATGAAACTCAGATAAGCCCGCAGGTTGGCGAATTTCTGCCAGCGATCGCCGGGCATCTTGTCGATCAACGAGTGTTTGCCGTGGACCACTTCATCGTGGGAGATCGGCAGAATGAAACGCTCGGACCAGGCGTAGACCAGGCCGAAACTCAACTCATTGTGGTGATGGGCGCGGTACACCGGGTCCTGCTGAATGTAATGCAGCGAATCGTGCATCCAGCCCATGTTCCATTTGTAGGCAAAGCCCAGACCGCCCTGCTGCGTGCTCTGACTGACGCCCGGCCACGCCGTGGATTCCTCGGCGATTACCAGTGCACCCGGGGCCTCCAGGTCGACCACGTCGTTCAAGTGCCGCAGAAAATCGATGGCTTCAAGGTTTTCCCGCCCGCCATGCCGGTTCGGCACCCATTCGCCGGCCTTGCGCGAATAGTCGCGATAGAGCATCGAAGCCACCGCATCGACTCGCAGGCCATCGATGTGGAAATGCTTCAACCAATGCAGCGCCGACGCCAGCATGTAACCGTGTACTTCGGTGCGCCCGAGGTTGTAGATCAACGTGTCCCAATCCTGATGGAAACCCTCCAGCGGATTGCCGTACTCGTACAGCGCGGTGCCGTCAAATTGCGCCAGGCCGTGGGTATCGGTGGGGAAATGCGCCGGTACCCAATCGAGAATCACGCCGATATCGGCTTGGTGGCAGGCGTTGATGAACTCGGCGAATTGCTCCGGCGTGCCGTAACGGGCGCTCGGCGCAAATTGCGACAACAACTGATACCCCCAGGAACCACCGAACGGGTGCTCCATGATCGGCATCAACTCAATGTGGGTGAAACCCAGTTCCTTCACATACGGAATCAATCGCTCTGCCAATTCCGGCCAGGTGTACTGGCGCGCTACTTCACCCAGATCGTCCAGTTCACACTGCCAGGAACCGGCGTGCAGTTCATAAATAGACAGCGGCGCCGAATGTTGCTGCCGCTCGCGACGGCTGCTCATCCAGTCCTGATCCTGCCAGTCGACGTGCAGCGGCGCGGCGACTTTCGACGCGGTATCCGGCGGCAGGCTGGTGGCGAGCGCCATCGGGTCAGCCTTGAGCGGCAGAATCCCGTGAGTGCCAAGAATTTCGTATTTGTACAACTCCCCCGCTTGTAGGCGCGGGATGAATAACTCCCATACCCCGGACGGATGACGCAGGCGCATCGGGTGCCGGCGCCCGTCCCAGACGTTGAAGTCACCGACAACCGAGACCCGTCGGGCATTCGGCGCCCACACGGCAAACCGCACGCCGTCGACGCCATCCACGGTGGTCAGTTGCGCGCCGAGGCACGAACTGAGGTCGCGGTGATTGCCTTCGGCAAACAGATACAAATCCATTTCGCCCAGCAACTGACCGAAGCTGTAGGGGTCTTCCGCCACCTGCTCGCCACCGGCCCAACGGGTACGCAATTGATACGACCGCGCCTGATCGAAGTGGCCGACAAACAGCCCCGGCGTTTCAGTCTGCTCAAGCGCGCCGCGCTCTTGCCCGGTCTCTTTGTCCAGCACCGAAACATTCAACGCACCGGGCAGAAAAGCGCGAATGAATTGTCCGCCGGCGCCATCGCCGTGCGGGCCAAGAATGGAAAACGGATCGTGATGCTCAGCACGGACCAGGGCGTCGATGTCCTTCGCCGTGGGCAGCAATGCGTCTTTGACTTGACCCTGTTCCTTGTTCGAGAAACTCATGACTGCTCTCCACCAAGATCGGAAAAGGGTTTAAGCCCCGTCAATAACCCATACAAACCGTGCAACGGCACGGGCAGCCACGCGGGGCGATTTTCGGCTTCATAGGCCACTTCATAGGCCGCCTTCTCCAGGCCGAACAACGCCAGTGCGGCGTCGGCGCCTTCAGGATCTTGCCAAGCATGATCAAGACTAGCTGCCGCCCGGCGATATGCCTGAACAAATGCCTCTCGCGCCTCCTGCAAATAGCGATCCGCCACACGATGACGTGAGGCTTCGGATTCGGCGCTGTGGTCGACGTTGTGCACGTTGATGGTCATGGCTGCCGCGTAATCGAAAGAACGCAGCACACCGCTGACATCCTTGTACGGGCTGTGTTTGCCGCGACGTTCGCTCAATGGCCGTGCAGGTTCGCCCTCGAAGTCGATCAGAAAGGCATCGCCCTTGATCACCAGCACCTGACCCAAATGCAGGTCACCGTGGACACGGATCCGCAAACCGCCGACAGCTTTTTTCGCCAGATCCTGCACATGGGCAAGGATGGTTTTTTTCTCGTCGATCAGTCGTTTAACCCGCTTCTGATCCGCCGCGCTGAGTTCGCCCTGATGCTGTTTGAGCAGTTTCAGCGCCTGTTCGACCTGAGCGGCGACGTCCTTGCCGGTGGCCTGCATGTCCTTGGCCGTACTGATTTGCGGTGCAAAGTCGGGATTGTCGGTCGGCGCCGCCAGCACCTGATGCATTTCGCCCAGGCGCTGACCGAGCATCCCGGCAAAATCCTTCAACTCCCCCAAGGCGTTGTAATGCTGTTCCTGCTCGGACATGGCATCGGCCAGCTCATCGCGCAATGCTCGTTCGAGGTTGTTTTGCGTCCATTCCCACGCATCGCCCTGATTGCTCAGATAGCCTTGGGCGATCATCAACAGATTGTCTTCGCCCTGCGCATCATGGCGGATCACCGAGCCCAGCAGCGGGGAGATATTGGCAAATCCGGCAGCGGTCAGGTAAGCGCTCATCTCCAGTTCCGGGTGTACGCCAGAAGCGACTTTGCGGATCAGCTTAAGGACTACGCTGTTGCCAACGACCACCGAACTGTTTGATTGCTCGGCCGACAGATAACGCACCTCGGACTCACTGCCCAACCCCAGTTTCTCCAACAGCGGCGTTGGCGCGAAACGGATTTGACCGTCCGCCGATTCGAGCACCGTGTTGTTCTGCATACCCTGCAATACCGCGCGGATAAACGCTTCGAGACTGAATGCGTCTGTAATCAAACCGACCTGACGCACCCGACGCACGCGGGCCAATGCCAGTTGCTGAGGCAGCGCCGCGCCGACCTGATCCTCTGAGATAAAGCCAAACGGCAGTTGATAACGGTGGGTCTGGCCGCCGCTGGTGACTTCGATCTCGCTGAGCAGCACCGGATGCTCGGCGTCGCCGAACCGCACGCCGTAGGCCAGATGCACCTTGTCGGTGGCAGCATCCTTGCCGGCGAACCAACGGCGGTTTTGCAGCCAGCTCGGCAGAATGCCCTGCTCCAGGGTCGCGCGGGCTGGCGCCTCGAGCAGTTCCTCCATGCGTTTTTTCAACACCAGGGTGGTGAAATCCGGCAGGCTCTGCGCCGGTTCCACATGCCAGCTCGGCATCTGGTTTTCCGCCGCGAGGGCGAACCAGTAAAAACCGTACGGTGCCAGGGTCAGGAGGAAATTCAACTGACCGATGGGTGGGAAGGCGTTACCGCCGAGCATCTCCACCGGGACCATGCCGACGTAGGCCGACAAGTCGAGTTCCGCCGCCTGGGCGCTGCGCGACACGTTGGCCACGCAGAGAATGATTTCGTGTTTGCCATCGGCGTCGGTGAATTCGCGGGTATAAGCCAGAATCCGTCGGTTGCTCGGCGAGAGCATTTTCAACGTGCCACGGCCAAACGCTTTGGATTGCTTGCGCACGGCGAGCATGCGCCGCGTCCAGTTGAGCAACGAATGCGGGTCGCCGGCCTGAGTTTCGACGTTGACCGACAGATAGCCGTATTGCGGGTCCATGATCGGCGGCAACACCAGGCTGGCCGGGTCGGCGCGGGAGAATCCGCCGTTGCGGTCGATGGACCACTGCATGGGCGTGCGCACACCGTCGCGGTCGCCAAGATAGATGTTGTCGCCCATGCCGATTTCATCGCCGTAATACAGGGTCGGCGTGCCCGGCATCGACAGCAGCAGACTGTTGAGCAACTCGACGCGGCGACGGTCACGCTCCATCAACGGCGCCAGCCGCCGACGAATGCCGAGGTTGATCCGCGCCCGGCGATCAGCGGCGTAGTAGTTCCACAGGTAATCGCGCTCCTTGTCGGTGACCATCTCCAGCGTCAGCTCATCGTGGTTGCGCAGGAAAATCGCCCATTGGCAGTTGGCGGGGATTTCCGGGGTCTGGCGCAAAATATCGGTGATCGGGAAGCGATCTTCCTGAGCCAGCGCCATGTACATGCGCGGCATCAGCGGGAAGTGAAAGGCCATGTGGCATTCGTCGCCATTCAAGCCGTGCGCGTCGGTATCGCCAAAATACAACTGGGTGTCTTCCGGCCATTGGTTGGCTTCGGCCAGCAGCATGCGGTCGGGGTAATTGGCGTCGATCTCGGCGCGGATCTGCTTGAGGACGTCGTGGGTTTCCGGCAGGTTTTCGTTATTGGTGCCATCACGCTCGATCAGGTACGGAATCGCGTCGAGGCGCAGGCCGTCGATGCCCATGTCCAGCCAGTAGCGCATCACTGACAGCACGGCTTTCATCACTTGCGGATTATCGAAGTTCAGATCCGGCTGATGGGAATAAAAACGGTGCCAG
Organism: Pseudomonas sp. RA_105y_Pfl2_P56; assembly: GCF_963970845.1. Lineage (NCBI taxonomy): Bacteria > Pseudomonadati > Pseudomonadota > Gammaproteobacteria > Pseudomonadales > Pseudomonadaceae > Pseudomonas > Pseudomonas sp. RA_105y_Pfl2_P56. The sequence continues at coordinate 19,914 of NZ_CAXAPL010000034.1, read as the reverse complement.
AAGTATTGGCCGGCGACCGGGTCCCAGGTCCAGTTGGACTTTTCGGTGTCGAGAAAGATGATCCGCGTGCCGTCGTATTTCTGGTCGTCATCCGACCATACGTAAAAGTCCCGTGCGGCCGAGCCCGGTTTGGCTTTGCGCGCCCGTTGAAACCACGGATGCTGGTCGGAGGTGTGGTTGATGACCAGTTCGGTGATCACCCGCAAGCCACGCTTGTGCGCCTCGGCGATAAAGCGCTTGGCGTCGGCCATGGTCCCGTAATCGCTGTGCACGCCACGGTATTCGGCGATGTCGTAGCCGTCATCGCGACGCGGCGATGGATAGAACGGCAACAGCCATATGGTGTTGACGCCGAGTTCGGCGATGTAATCGAGTTTGGCGATCAGGCCGGGAAAGTCGCCGATACCGTCGTTGTTGGAGTCGAAAAACGATTTGACGTGAACTTGATAAATCACCGCGTCCTTGTACCAGAGCGGGTCTTTGATAAAGGTGGCAGCCTTGGGTTTCTTCGCCATGTGAAACTCCTGTTCGATTCAGGAAAACAAATTATTCCCTGTAGAAACTGGTCACTGTGGAAGCCGGCAAAGCAGCGCCCACATCTGATCTTCGCCAACCTCAGGAGGCGGTTATCCGCCAAATCCCGAACGGCTGGTACGCGGGGTCAATCCGCATGAACTGGTACTTGCCGTACCACTCCCAGCGATGCCCGCTCATCAAGTCTTCGCCATGGGTGGTCGCGTCGTCCGGCAGGCCCATCTCCCAAAGCGGCAGCTCGAAATTCGCTTCCTGCACGTTGTGCGGGTCAAGGCTGACCGCCACCAGAATGAAGTTGCGGCCGTCCGCGCTGCGTTTGCCGAAATACAGGATGTTGTCGTTCCAGGCGTTGTAGACCTTCAGGCCCAGGTGGGTGTGCAACGCCGGGTTTTGCCGGCGGATGCGGTTGAGCTGGGCGATCTCGGCAATGATGTTGCCGGGGGCGTTGAAATCGCGGACACGGATCTCGTACTTCTCCGAATCCAGATACTCCTCTTTGCCCGGTACCGGCGCCGCTTCGCACAGCTCGTACCCCGAATACATGCCCCAAAGGCCCGAGCCCATGGTCGCCAGCGCGGCGCGAATCAAGAACCCAGGCCGGCCCGAGTCATGCAGGAACGCCGGGTTGATATCCGGCGTGTTGACGAAAAAGTTCGGCCGGTAGCATTCGCGCCACGGCGACTCATTGAGTTCGGTGAAGTAAGCCGCCAGTTCTGCCTTGGAGTTGCGCCAAGTGAAATAGGTGTAGCTCTGGGTGTAACCGACCTTGCCCAACCGCGCCATCATCGCCGGCGTGGTGAACGCTTCCGCGAGGAAGATCACCTCCGGATGCAGCGCGCGCACATCAGCAATCAGCCATTGCCAGAACGGCAGCGGCTTGGTGTGCGGGTTGTCGACACGGAAGATCTTCACGCCCTCCTCGACCCAACCGACGATGATGTCACGCAGCTCAACCCAGAGGCTCGGTAGCGCGTCGGGCGCGTAAAAATCAACGTTGACGATGTCTTGATATTTTTTCGGTGGGTTTTCCGCGTATTTGATCGTGCCGTCCGGCCGCCAGTTGAACCAGCCCGGATGCTGTTTGAGCCAAGGGTGATCCTGGGAGCACTGGATGGCAAAATCGAGGGCGATCTCCAGCCCATGATCGGCGGCAGCCACCACCAGCCGACGGAAGTCTTCGCGGGTGCCCAGTTGCGAGTGAATGGCCTCGTGCCCCCCCTCTTCGCTGCCAATCGCGTAAGGGCTGCCAGGATCCTGCGGCCCGGCGCTCAGGGAATTGTTGCGGCCCTTGCGATGGGCGCGACCGATCGGGTGGATCGGTGTGAAATAGAGGACGTCGAAGCCCATGTCCTGAATCATCGGCAACCGCGCATGCACGTCATTAAAGGTGCCGTGACGGTCGGGATCATCGGTGATCGAGCGCGGAAACAACTCATACCAACTGGCAAACTCGGCCAGTTCGCGCTCGACATCCATGGGAAATTCGGCGCTCACGCTCAAATAGGCGCGGTGATCGGCCTGGGCCATCAAATGCGCACTGCGTGAGTGCAGAAACAGCGCAACCTGCTCGGTTTCGAGCAGGCCGGACAGTTCATGGTGCAGCGCCGCGAGTTGTTCGCTGAGCGCACCTTCACTGCGTCCGGCAGCCTGTTGCACCATGCTGCGGCCCTCTTGCAGCTCAAGTGAGACGGGCACCGCCGCGTTGTGTTTCTTCTCCAGTTCATACTGAAAACTGGCGAAATGGTCGATCCACGCTTCGATGCAATACACATAACGGCCCTGATCTTCCGGGCGGAAGCGGCCTTGCCAGCCGTTGTTGCCCAGCTCCGACATGACCTCGCTTTGCCACGTCTCTTTGCCTTCCTCGCGCCAGCGAATGCGCACCGCCAACTTGTCGTGACCGTCGGCGAATACCTTGCTGGTGACCTCCACATCGCGCCCGACAATGGATTTGACGGCAAATTGACCGCCATCGAGAGTCGGCATGGTGTTTTCAATGACGATGCGCGGCAGCAGCAAAGCTTGCGACAGCGGCATGTGCGGGTTGTAGTTCAGTTCAGAAGGTTTTTCAGCAGTCATTGAGCATCTCTCCTTAACGCCCCAAGGACGCTCTTGTGCCGGATCAGTGTTCACAACGAGGCACCTGCCCCGATATGAACTCACTTAAGTTCCGAGCGACCGGCGCCGGGAAAAGTTCACAGGGATTTGCCTGAGCAAAAAAGCGGATCGAATCCGCTGCGAGGTGGTCAACTCACTTAAGCACTTCTCACGCCATGTGCCACACGGAGGTCATCAGATGAGTATCCCGATTCCGGCCGAAACGCCTGATCCGAACATCGATAAACCCACTTTGCCCGAGACCGAGCCGCAGCCGATTCCCGATCAGGAACCGCCGGGCACGACGCCACCGCCCAGGGAGGAACCGCCAACGACCATGCCGCCAGTGATTGTTGCGCCTGATTGATGACGGTCCGTCATCGGTGATCCCTATCAAAGGGTTTTGCGATGCGTGGCATCACGTTGAAGAGCGCCGCCATGAGCAGGCGACCATTAATCGGTTGCGCAGAACGACCAGCAAAGCCTGCGCCCTAACCTTTCAGGCAACTCTGAAAAAGGACCGTCCCATGCCCGTTCGAATCGAAAACCAGACCTGTTTTTTCACCACTGAAAACGGCGAAGAAATCCGCCTGTGCGGCGACTTGACCGTGATCACCGACAGCGAGAAAGCCATGTCGGCCGTGGAGATCGAAGGCCAGCGCCTTTACCTCACCGAAGCAGAAGCCGACGCATTGACCGTTGCAGGCGCCAAGGACGGACGCAAGCATTTGAAGGCTGACGAGAGTGATTCGGTGATTTGACTGACCTTGATCAACACAGCGCGCAAACCCTTGAGATAGGGGTTTGCGCCTGCGCCTGCGGGCTGCTTCAAGTTGTCGCAGGCAGGCCGGCAAACACCATCTGATACGCTTTTTATTGAAATAGCTGAGTCTGTTATGCAAACAGATCGGCGCTCATAGTGCATCGGCCTGATGGAGGCTGATGAGCGAACGACCATGAGCGAACAAATCCCCGTCCGAACCGTAGAAGTTGAACCACCCCACATAAAAAGTGTGCCGGGTCGCCCAATGAAGGCGAGAAACAAGTCCAGCGATAACCAGATCCACACCCGCAGCTTCACCGGCCTGTTTCGAACCCTGCGCATGAGTGGCGCGGGGTTCCTGTTTTTGCTGTTTTTCGGCACCGTGTGGCTGAACTGGGGTGGGCGTCAGGCGGTTCTCTGGGACCTTGGCGAAAGCAAGTTCCACATCTTTGGCGCGACCTTTTGGCCGCAGGATTTCATCCTGCTGTCTGCCCTGCTGATCATTGCCGCGTTCGGCCTGTTCGCCATCACAGTGTTCGCCGGCCGCGTCTGGTGCGGTTACACCTGCCCGCAGAGTTCGTGGACCTGGATCTTCATGTGGTGCGAGAAGATCACCGAAGGCGAACGTAACCAGCGGATCAAGTTGCAAGCCGCGCCGTGGGGGCTGAACAAACTCGCCCGCCGCGCCGCCAAACACACGCTATGGCTGGCGATCAGCGTGATGACAGGCCTGACATTCGTCGGCTACTTCACCCCGATCCGACCGTTGGCCGAGGAGTTGCTGACCCTGCAAATCGGTGGCGTCAGTCTGTTCTGGGTACTGTTCTTCACCGCCGCCACCTACATCAACGCCGGCTGGCTGCGCGAAGCGGTGTGCATGCACATGTGCCCTTATGCGCGGTTCCAGAGTGTGATGTTCGACAAGGACACCCTGGCCATTTCCTACGACGTGGCCCGTGGTGAGAACCGTGGCCCGCGCAAACGCGACGTGAAACCGGCCGAGGCCGGGCTGGGCGATTGCATCGATTGCCAGTTGTGCGTGCAGGTCTGCCCGACCGGCATCGACATTCGCGACGGTTTACAGATGGAATGCATCGGTTGCGCGGCGTGTATCGACGCCTGTGATTCGATCATGGACAAAATGAACTACCCACGCGGATTGATCCGTTACAGTTCCGAGCGCGAATTGCAGGGTGGCAAGACCCACCTGCTGCGGCCACGGCTGATCGGCTACACCGTCGTGTTACTGCTGATGATCGGAGCGCTGGCCCTGGCGCTGGTCGAGCGGCCGATGGTGTCGCTGGACGTGACCAAGGATCGCGGCCTGTTCCGCGAAAACGGTCTGGGCCAGATCGAGAACATCTACACCCTCAAAGTCATCAACAAGACTCAACAGCGCCAGGACTACAACCTGAGCCTGGTGGACGGCGACGGCTTCCAGTTGCAAGGCAAGACCGAACTGAGCCTGGCCCCCGGCGAGATTGTCGATGTGCCGGTGTCGGTGGCCATGACCACGGAACGTCCGAGCAGCAGTTCACAGGCCCTGAGTTTCAAGATTGCCGACAGCGATGAACCTGAGGTTTACAGCGTGTCGAAGAGCAGGTTTGTGGCGCCGATGAATCGCTGATCCCTTAAACTGCGGCGCGGCCATTGGCGAGCAAGCCCGCCCTCACATTTGGAATGCATTCCTCTGTGGGAGCGGGCTTGCTCGCGAATGTAAGCAACGCGGTCTTCCAGAATGAAATCAATCCGGACCCAAGATGAAACGCTACGAAAAATTCGCCGACGACATCGCTGAACTGATCCGCTCCGGCGTCCTTGGCCCCGGTCAGCGCGTGCCCTCGGTGCGCTATGCCAGCCAGACTTACGGCGTCAGCCCGTCCACTGTGTTTCAAGCCTATTACCTGCTCGAACGCCGCGGTCTGATCCGCGCCCGCCCGCGTTCCGGCTACTTCGTCAATACCCACGCGCCGAGTCCGTTCTCGGAGCCGGTGATCAGCAGTCACGTCAACGACTCCACCGAGGTCGATGTCAGCGAACTGGTGTTCTCGGTGCTGGACTCGATCAAGGATCCGAGCACAGTACCTTTTGGCTCAGCGTTCCCCAGCCCGACGTTGTTCCCGCTGCAACGCCTGTCGCGTTCCCTGGCCAGTGCGGCGCGGGAGATGGACCCGCGCATGGTCGTCACCGACATGTCGCCGGGCAACCCGCAACTGCGCCGGCAGATTGCCCTGCGCTACATGGTCGGCGGGCTGATGCTGCCGATGGAAGAACTGCTGATCACCAACGGTGCCCTCGAAGCGCTGAACCTGTGCCTGCAAGCCGTGACCGAACCGGGTGATCTGGTGGCCATCGAAGCCCCGGCGTTCTACGCCAGCCTGCAAGTGCTGGAACGCCTGAAACTCAAAGCCGTGGAAATCCCCGTGCATCCGCGTGACGGCATCGATCTGGGTGTACTTGCGCAGACCCTCGAACGTCACCCGATCAAAGCCTGCTGGTGCATGACCAGCTTCCAGAACCCGATGGGCGCGACCATGCCCGAGGCGAAGAAACAGGAACTGGTCGAACTGCTGCGCCGCCACCAGGTGCCGCTGATCGAGGACGACGTCTACGCCGAACTCTATTACGGCCAACAAGCGCCGAAACCGGCCAAGGCCTTCGACACCGAAGGGCTGGTGATGCATTGCGGTTCGTTCGCCAAAAGCCTGGCCCCCGGCTACCGCATCGGCTGGGTCGCTGCCGGACGTTACGCGCAGAAAATCGAACGGCTGAAACTGATGACCTCGCTGTGCGCCTCGATGCCGGCGCAGGCAGCAATTGCCGACTATCTGCAACACGGCGGCTACGACCGGCACTTGCGCAAACTGCGGTATGCGCTGGAGGAACAGCAAAGTGCGATGCTCGCCGCGATTGCCCGTTATTTCCCGGCACAGACACGCGTCAGCCAGCCGGCCGGCGGCTACTTCCTGTGGCTGGAATTGCCACCGCAGATGGATTCGTTGAAGTTGTTTCAGATGGCGCTGGCGCAAGGCATCAGCATCGCGCCGGGGCCGATTTTTTCACCGACCCAACGCTTCAGGAACTGCATTCGCTTGAATTACGGCAGCCCCTGGACTGAGGACTCGGAGAAAGCGATGGAGACGTTGGGGCGGATTGTCCGGTCGTTCTGAGTTTTTTATGTTGATTGAACGGGTTCCATCGCAGGCTTGCCAGCGATGGAACCCGCCCAGACGCTTGAGTCCCTGAATTCAACGCCCGCCGCCGAGATCAACAAAGGTCCCGGTGGCATAAGAAGCTTTGTCCGACAGCAACCAGACAATCGCCTCAGCCACTTCGTCCGGCCGCCCGCCTCGAGCCATCGGAATAGCCGACTCAAGCTTGCTGACCCGATCCGGATCGCCGCTCAGCGCATGGAAATCGGTGTAGATGAAGCCCGGACGCACCGCGTTGACCCGAATCCCCTCGCCCGCCACTTCCTTGGACAAACCGATGGTGAACGAATCAAGTGCGCCTTTGGACGCGGCGTAATCCACGTATTCGTTAGGCGACCCCAGGCGCGATGCGACCGACGACACGTTGACGATACTGCCGCCCTGCCCGCCGTGTTTGGGCGACATGCGCAGGATCGCGTGCTTGGCACAGAGAATCGGCGCCAGGACATTGGTTTTCATGGTTTTGAGAATGCGGAATTCGGACATTTCGTCGACCCGCGATTTATGCCCGACGGTGCCGGCATTGTTGACCAGTGCGGTGACCCGTCCCAGTTCGGTATCGACCCGATGAAACAGCGCGACCACTTCGTCTTCAATGCTGACGTCGGCGCGCACCGCGATGGCTGTTGCGCCAAGCGCTCTGACTTGCTCCAGCACGCTTTGCGCGGCCTGTTCGTCTGACTGGTAGTTGATGCAGATCCGATAGCCCTTCCCGGCAGCCAACAAAGCCGTAGCGGCGCCAATCCCGCGCCCGCCACCGGTAATCACAATGACTTTATCCATGCCGGCCTTTCCCCCAAATTCACACGTAACAGTCGGGGAGAAGAATAACCGCCATTGGCAGGTTTTGCATGAGCCGTGTCAAAGGCTAGGTCTGCGACCACAGCAATGGCGAGGCTGAAGATGTTCTTGTGAGGGTTAACTCAGACGGCCGCCTGCTTCTCGCCCCGGGCAATGTCCTGCATGAATTTGTCTGCCGGCATCGGATACCCCAGCAGATAGCCCTGCAACGAATCACAGCCCAGTTTTGTCAGGAAGTCCTGCTGCACACCGGTCTCCACACCCTCAGCCACAATCCGCAGCCCCAGCGCCTGTCCCAGCGCAACAATTGCCGAGACAATCGCCGCATCGTCGCTGTCGTGCTCCAGATCCCGCACAAACCCACGGTCGATCTTCAACTCATTGGCGGGCAGACGCTTGAGGTACATCAGGCTCGAATAGCCGGTGCCGAAGTCGTCGATCGACAGGTCAACGCCCATGTCCGACAACTCCTGCAACACCGTCATGCTCGCATCGGCATCGCTCATGGCCGTGGTTTCGGTGATCTCCAGGGTCAGGCTGTTCGCCGGCAAATGGTGCGTCGCCAGCGCCTTGGCGACGCTTTGCACCAGGCCGGCATGACAGAACTGCAAGGCCGACAGGTTGACCGCGATACGCCAGTCGGTATAGCCAAGCACATACCACTCGCGCATCTGACGGCAGGCCTCGTTAAGCACCCACTCTCCGATCGGAATGATCACGCCGGTTTTCTCGGCCAGATCGATGAATTTGTCCGGCATCAGCAAACCGTGGATCGGGTGTTGCCAACGCAGCAGTGCTTCGGCACCGACCGGGCGCCCATTGGCAGCGTCGAACTTGGGCTGGTAATGCAGGGTGAACTGGCTGTGCTCCAGGGCCGCACGCAAGTCCTGCAGTAACTGCAACTGCTTGCGTGCGTTGCTGTTCATCGACGCGTCAAAGAAGCTGTAACCGTTCTTGCCGGCACCCTTGGCGTGATACATCGCCGCATCGGCGTTCATCAGCAGTTCCTGAGCGGTCCGGCCATTGCCGGGGTACAGGGCGATGCCAACACTGGCGGAAATCTGCAAGTCATGCTCGGCAACGCGAAACGACTGCGCAACCAACCCGACCTGACGTGCCGCCAGCCCCACTGCGTCGTTGGGTTCGGTCAGGCGCACCAGCAGCACAAACTCATCGCCGCCGATCCGCGCCAGCGTGTCCTGGCTGCGCAAGTCTTCCCGCAGGCGCACACCAACTTCGCGCAACAACTGATCGCCCATGTGATGGCCGAATGCATCGTTGACGGGTTTGAACCCATCCAGATCGATGAACATCAAGGCAAAACAGCCGCCCTGTTCATCGACCTTTTTCATCGCCTGATTGATCCGGTCGTCAAGCAACATGCGGTTAGGCAGACCGGTCAAGGTGTCGTGCAGCGCCAGTTGCGTGAGTTCGCGGTTGGCCACGGTCAACGAATGCGCCAGCCCGGCGGTGCGCGTTTCAAGCCGAGCGTCGAGAATCGAGGTCAGCAAGGCAATCGACAGCACCGCCAACGTGGTGATCAGCACCAGACTGTCGAGCCCGTTGCCCTTCAGGCCATTGAGCGTCGCGCCGCAAAAACTGCCGTCAGGGAATTGCGCGGCGGCCATGCCGGTGTAATGCATGCCGACGATGGCGATGCCCATGATCACCGCGGCACCACCGCGAATCAGACGAACATGGGGCGAATGCTGGCGCAGGCGGAAAGCGATCCACAACGCCGCCGCTGAGGCACCGACAGCGATCAACAGGGACGCACCGAACAACGCAGGATCGTAATCGATCCCCGGCGTCATTCGCATCGCCGCCATGCCGGTGTAATGCATGGCGCTGATGCCGGCGCCCATGATCAGCGCACCGAACGCTAACTGAGCAATCGGTAGTTTCGGCTGACTGACCAGCCACAAGGCGAAACCGCAGGACAGCACGGCGATCAGCAGCGACAGCGCCGTGATGTTGATGTCGTAGCCCAGATCGATCGGTAGCCTGAAGGCGAGCATGCCGATGAAGTGCATCGACCACACGCCAACGCCCATGGCCAATGCACCACCAGCGGTCCAGAAATGCACGGAACGGCCTTTGGCAGTGGCGATGCGTCCGGTGAGATCGAGCGCGGTGTACGACGCGAGGATCGCCACACACAACGAAATGAAAACCAAAGTGGAGGAATAGCTACCAATGAGCATAGGGATTCTCGTCGTCTCCCTAACCGGACTGCATCGATTCTCGGTCGGGCAAAATCAGCGATTGTACTGATTGCGCAGAAGAACGCACTGACAAAGTAACCAAATTGCCATCAAGTCAATGAAACGCTTGTTCGATCGTTCTGAAAGGCTCTGGGTCGACGCTCGTTTGCTGCGGGCTTGCTCGCGAAAACAGTGTTTCAGGCAGTGAAATGCCAAAAGTTGCGACGCTTTCGCGAGCAAACCTACCGGTCTAACGGCTGTCGCTGACATCGAGTTGCCCATCCCAACCACCGCCCAGCGCGGCAATCAACTGCACACTGGCGATCAATCGACTCTGCAATAGGCTCAGCACGCTGCGCTCGTTGCTCAGTGCAGTGGCTTGCACCACGACCACGTCGATGTAGGCAATCAACCCGGCCTTGTACTGGTTTTCCGTCAGGCGCAGCGAATCGCGCGCCGCATCGAGTGCTTCCTGACGCACAGCCGCTTCGTCCTCATACACTTTTAGCTGCACCAGATAGTTTTCCACTTCACGCAAGCCATCGAGTACGGTCTGCCGGTACTTGGCAACGGTCTGGTCGTAGACCGCCTCGGTGCGGTCGACTTCAGCCGAGCGTATGCCGCCGTCAAACAGCGGCAAGTCCAGTTTCGGCCCTACCGACCAAAAGCGGTTCGGCAAGCTGATCAGGTCTTGGGACTTACTGCTGCTGTAGCCGCCACTCAGGCTCAGGGACAGATCCGGGTAGTACGCCGCTTTCGCCACACCTATTTTGGCGTTGGCGGCAATCACCGAGCGTTCGGCCGAGGCGATGTCCGGACGGCGCTCCAGCAACTGCGATGGCAGGCTCAAAGGCACTTGCGGCAGATCGGGAATGGTTTGGGTTTGCGCGATGCTGAAATCCGCTGGCGCTTGCCCGGTCAGTACGGCGATGGCGTTTTCGAACTGCGCGCGCTGCCAGATCAGGTCGACCAGATCGGCCTGGGTACTTTTGAGCTGTGTCTGTGCCTGAGCCACCGCATCACGCCCGGAAACACCGGCGCGGTATTGGTTCTGGGTCATTTTCAGCGAACGCTCATACGCCGCAACAGTGGCTTCGAGCAGACGTTTCTGTTGATCGATGACCCGCAATTGCAGGTAGTTCTGCACCAATTCCGATTGCTGGCTCAGGCGCATTGCCGCCAGATCGGCGAAGCTCGCCTGGGCACTGGCCTTGTCAGATTCTAGCCCTCGGCGCAATTTGCCCCAGATATCCGCCTCCCAACTGACGCCCAGTTGCGCGTTGTAGGTGTCGCGAATACCGCTGGCGGAACTGCTCAGACTCGAACTGCTACTGCCGGTGCCCTGACTCGAGCGGGTCTTGCCCAGACTCAAGTCGACACTTGGATAAAAAGCGCCACGCGCACTGCGCACCAAGGCTTGGGCCTGTCGGTACTGGGCTTGCGATTGCGCAACCGTCTGGTTGGAACTGTTGAGCTTCTCGATCAGCCCGTTGAGTTGCTGATCGCCATACAGCTCCCACCAAGCGCCACGGGCCAGCGAATCGCTCGGGTTGGCCTGACGCCAGCCTTCGGCTTCCTTGTATTGCGCGATTTCAGCCGTCTGCGGGCGCTGATAGTCCGGGCCGACAGCGCAAGCACTGAGCATCGCCACGCACAGCGAAAGGCTCAACAGACGCGAGCCGCGAACAGTGGCCAGATTGATAAGCGAACGGTCAGTCATAGCGGAGTTTCCAGAGCGGCGTCAGTACGCACGCCACGCCATTTATTGAAGCGATGGCGCAGCTTGTCGAGATAGAGGTAAACCACAGGCGTGGTGTAAAGCGTCAGCACTTGGCTGAAAATCAGCCCGCCGATGATGGTCAGGCCCAACGGCTGGCGCATTTCCGCGCCTTCGGCCCGGCTGAGCAGCAACGGCAAGGCACCGAGGATCGCTGCCAGTGTGGTCATCAGAATAGGTCGCAGACGTTGCAAGCAGGCACTGCGGATCGATTCCTGCGGCGTCATGCCTTGATGCCGTTCCAGTTGCAGCGCCAGGTCGATCATCAGGATGGCGTTTTTCTTCACCACACCGATCAACAGAAACAGCCCGAGCAGTGAAATCAGGCTGAACTCGCCGCCCAGCGCATAGATCGACAACAGCGCGCCGACTCCGGCAGACGGCAGCGTCGACAGAATCGTCAGCGGGTGGATGTAACTTTCGTACAGCACACCCAACACCAGATACACCGCCAGCAACGCACCGAGAATCATGAACGGCTGGCTCTTCTGGGTCGCGGCGAACGCGTCGGCGGTACCGGCCATTTTCGCAATCACGTCTTCCGGCAAACCGAGTTTGGCAATCGCTCGTTCGATGGCGGCACTGCCCTGCTCTACCGTCACGCCTTCGGCCATGTCGAAGGAAATGTCTTCCGAAGCAAACTGCCCTTCATGGCTGACCCGGTCGTCTTCCAGGCTGCTCTCGTAGTGAGCGATGGTCGATAGCGGGATCCGCGCACCGTCAGCCGTGATCACTTGCACCTGCTTGAGCGTCACCGGGTCCTGAGCGTACTTCGGATTGACCTCCATCACCACCTGGTACTGGTTGAGGCTGTCGTAGATCGTCGAGATCTGCCGCTGGCTGTACGCGTTATTGAGCACCGAGGTGACCATGTCCATGTCCACACCCAAGCGTTTAGCCTGATCGCGGTCGACGATCAATGTTATTTGCTGCGCGCCCTTGCCTTCACGGGCATCAATTGCGGTCAGCTCCGGCAGTGCGCGCAAAGCAGCCACCACTTTCGGATACCACTGGCGCAGCTCGCCCAGATCACCGCTTTGCAAGATGTAGCTGTACTGCGAAGTGGTCTGTTCGCGGCCACCGCCAAATTGCAGGTCCTGATCGGCCATCAACATCAATCGCGCGCCAGGCACTTGCGGCATTTCCTTGCGCAGGCGCTCGATGACTTTCTGTGCCGACAGGTTGCGCTCCTTGATCGGTTTCAGGCGCACCAGCATGAAGGCGTTGTTGGTGCCGTTGTTGCCGCCAATGAAACCGGCGACGCTTTCAACCGCTTCGTCCTTGAGCACAGCGCGACGGAACATTTCCATTTTCGGCTGCATCACGTTGAATGACAGACCGTCGTCACCGCGAACGAAACCGATCAACTGACCGGTGTCCTGCTGCGGCATGAAGGTTTTCGGCACCACCACATACAGGGCGACGTTGACGCCAACGGTCACCAGCAAACTGAGCAAGGTCAGACGACGATGGCGCAACACCCAGTCGAGGCTGGTGGCGTACCTGGCGACCATCCAGTCGTTGGTCTTGCGGCTCCAGCGTTGCAGGCGGTTTTCCTGCCCGGGCGTGTGCGGCTTGAGCCAGCGGGCGCAGAGCATCGGGGTCAGCGTCAGCGAGACCACCAGCGAGACGACAATGGCCGCTGCCAACGTGATGGAGAATTCGCGGAACAGACTCTCGATGATCCCGCCCATGAACAGAATCGACAAGAACACCGCCACCAGCGACACGTTCATCGACAGCAAGGTAAAACCGACTTCCTTGGCCCCGAGATACGCGGCCTGCATCGGTTTGACGCCGTCGTCGATGTGCCGGGAAATGTTCTCCAGCACCACGATGGCGTCGTCCACCACCAGCCCGGTGGCCAGAATCAACGCCATCAGCGACAGGTTGTTCAGCGAGAAACCATAGAGGTACATCACCGCGAAGGTGCCGACCAGCGACACCGGCACTGCCAGCGTCGGAATCAGGGATGCACGGAAATTACCGAGAAACAGGAACACCACCAGAATCACCAGTGCCACAGCGATCAGCAGGGTCATTTCCGCTTCGTGCAGTGTCGCCTTGATCACGGGGGAGCGATCCATGGCCAGGTTCAGCTTCACGCTGGCCGGCAGCACCGCTTGCAGCGCGGGCAATTGCGCTTTGATCTCCTTGACCGTTTCGATGATGTTGGCACCGGCCTGCCGGTTGATCACCAGCAACACCGCCGCGTCATCGTTGAAGAAACCGCTGTTGTAGCGATCTTCGACGCCGTCGCTGACCTTGGCCACGTCCTTGAGACGCAACGCCGCACCGTCAGCGTAGTGGATGATCAGCGATTCGTAATCCTTGGCTTTCTCCAACTGGTCGTTGGCCTGGATCTGCCATGACCGCTGCCCGTCCTCGACCGAACCTTTGGGTCGGCGCACGTTGGCGTCGGCAATGGTCTTGCGCACATCGTCGAGTGCCACGCCGTACTGGTTCAGTGCCTGCGGTTCGAGTTCGATGCGTACTGCCGGCAGGGAGCTGCCGCCGATCTGCACCTCACCCACGCCCTGCACCTGCGACAGACTCTGGGACAGAATGGTCGAGGCCAAATCGTAGAGCTGCCCCTTTTCCAGCACATCCGAGGTCAGCGACAGCACCATGATCGGCGCCTGCGACGGGTTGACCTTCTTGTAGGTCGGCATGCTGCGCATCCCGCTCGGCAACAAGTTGCGCGAAGCGTTGATCGCGGCCTGCACTTCCCGCGCGGCACCATTGATGTCGCGGTCGAGGTCAAATTGCAGAATGACCCGGGTCGAACCCTGGCTGGAACGGCTGCTCATGGTGTTGACGCCAGAAATCGCGCCGAACGAGCGCTCCAGTGGCGTCGCCACCGTAGACGCCATGACTTCCGGACTGGCACCGGGCAGGCTCGCCTGCACAACGATTACCGGGAAGTCCATTTGCGGCAGCGGCGATACCGGCAGCAGACCGAAGCTGACACCACCCAACAGCATGATCGCCAGGCTCAGCAGCATGGTCGCGACCGGGCGTTTGATGAAAGGGCCGGAGAGGTTCATGGCTGCTCTACCGGCTCCACGGCCGAAGGCGCCCGCCCCCAGCGACGACCGAGACGGTCGAAATACAGGTAGATCACCGGCGTGGTGAACAACGTCAGCACCTGGCTCACCAGCAAGCCGCCAACCATCACCAGACCCAGCGGTTGGCGCAGCTCAGCGCCGGAACCGGTGGCGAGCATCAACGGTACCGCGCCGAACAATGCGGCCAGCGTGGTCATCAGGATCGGCCGGAAACGCAACAGCGCCGCCTGATAGATCGCCTCCTGCGGCGCCATGCCCTGATTGCGCTCGGCGTCGAGGGCGAAGTCGATCATCATGATCGCGTTTTTCTTGACGATACCGATCAGCAAGATGATGCCGATGATCGCGATCATGCCCAGGTCATTGCCGCTCAGCAGCAACGCCAGCAAGGCGCCAACCGCCGCTGACGGCAGAGTCGAGAGAATGGTGATCGGGTGAATGTAGCTCTCGTAAAGCACGCCCAGCACGATGTACATGGTCACAACCGCCGCCAGAATCAGCAGCAAGGTGCTCGACAGCGAGGCCTGGAACGCTTCGGCTGCGCCCTGGAATTGTGTCTGCACGCCAACCGGCATGCCGATGTCTTTCTGCACCTGTTCGATGACATCAACCGCATGCCCCAGCGCCACACCCGGCGCGAGGTTGAACGACATCATCACCGCCGGGAACTGGCCGATGTGAGTGATCGCCAGTTGTGCCTGACGCTGTTCGACATGGGCCAGACTCGACAACCGCACCTGCGCGCCATCGGTGGTTTTAACGTGAATCTGATCCAGCGCCTGCGGGCCGATCTTCTCTCCGGCCTGGGCTTGCAGGACCACGCGGTATTGGCTCGCCTGGGTGTAAATGGTCGAAATCTGCCGCTGGCCGAAGGCGTCGTACAGGGCATCAGTGATGTTTGCCACCGAAACGCCGAGCCGCGAGGCCGCATCACGGTCGATCACCAGGTAGACCTGCAAACCTTTGTCCTGCAAATCGCTGGCAACATCGGTCAGTTCCGGACGCTGCGCCAGTGCCTCGACCAGACGCCCGCTCCACAGGCTCAGCAGTTCGGAGTCCGGCGATGACATGCTGAACTGGTACTGGGTGCGGCTGACCCGGTCCTCGATGGTCAGGTCTTGCACCGGCTGCATATACAGGCGGATACCGACCAGTTTGGCGAGTGGCGGTTGCAGCCGTGCGATCACTTCGGTAGCCGACAGATCGCGCTCGCCGTGAGGCTTGAGATTGATCAGCAAGCGACCGCTGTTCAGCGTGGCGTTATCGCCGTCGACACCTATGTAGGACGACAGGCTTTGTACCGCCGGATCTTCAAGAATCACCTTCGCCAGTTCCTGCTGACGCTCACTCATGGCGGCGAAGGAAATCGATTGCGGCGCCTCGGAAATGCCCTGAATCACCCCGGTGTCCTGCACCGGAAAGAAACCCTTGGGCACGACCAAATAAAGGAACACAGTGAGCGCCAACGTGCCGATGGCTACCATCAGCGTCAGCGGCTGATGCTTGAGCACCCACTGCAATTTGCGCCCGTAGGCCGCAATCATCCAGTCGATGCACGCGCCGCTGGCTCGATAAAAACGCCCCTGTTCATGGGGCTCGGGTTCACGTTTGAGCAAGCGTGCGCACATCATCGGCGTCAGCGTGAGCGAGACAACAAGCGAAATCAGGATCGCCACGGCGAGGGTGATAGCGAATTCGCGGAACAGTCGCCCAACCACGTCCGCCATGAACAACAGCGGAATCAGCACCGCGATCAGCGACAACGTCAGAGAGATCAGGGTGAACCCGATCTGCTTGGCGCCCTTGAGCGCAGCTTGCAGGGGGCTATCGCCCTCCTCGATGAAACGCGCGATGTTTTCCAGCATCACGATCGCATCGTCGACCACAAAACCGGTGGCGATGGTCAGGGCCATCAAGGTCAGGTTGTTGACCGAGAACCCGGCGAGGTACATCACGCCGAACGTACCGATCAGCGACAGCGGCACGGCCACCGATGGAATGATCGTCGCACTGGCACGGCGCAGGAACAGAAACGTCACCATCACCACCAGCGCGATGGCGATCAGCAGTTCGTGCTGCACGTCGGTAACCGAGGCACGAATGGTTTGGGTGCGGTCAGTCAGTACCGTTACATCGAGCCCGGCCGGCAGGTTGTCGGTGATGCTCGGCAGCAGCGTCTTGATCCGGTCGACCACCTCGATCACGTTGGCGCCCGGTTGACGCTGGATGTTCAGCAAAACCGCCTGATTAAGGTTGGCCCACGCCGCCAGACGTTCGTTTTCTGCGCCGTCGACGATTTGCGCGACATCCTTGAGCCGTAACGGCGCGCCGTTCTTGTAGGCGAGGATCAGGTTGGCGTAGTCCTTCGGCGAGGTCAGTTGATCGTTGGCGTCGAGCATCGACACCCGCGTCGGGCCGTCGAAGTTGCCTTTGGGCTGGTTGACGTTGGAGGCGGCGATCAGGGTGCGCACGTCCGACAGGTTCAAGCTGTTGGCAGCCAGAGCCTGCGGGTTGACCTTGATCCGCACGGCCTGACGTTGACCACCGGCAATACTGACCATACCGACCCCGCTGATCTGGGCGATTTTCTGCGCCATGCGCGTATCGACCAGATCATTGAGTTTGGGCAGGAGCATGGTTTTCGAGGTAATCGCCAGGGTCAGCACCGGGGTGTCCGCCGGGTTGACCTTGTTGTAAACCGGTGGCGCCGGCAAGTCGCTTGGCAACAGATTGGTCGCGGCGTTGATCGCGGCTTGCACCTGCTGTTCGGCGACGTCCATGTTGATGTCGAGGCTGAAGCGCAGGGTCAGCACTGAGGCGCCGCCGGAACTGGTTGAAGCCATTTGAGTGAGGCCCGGCATTTGCCCGAACTGACGTTCAAGCGGCGCAGTGACGGCACTGGTCATCACGTCCGGGCTGGCACCGGGATAGAGGGTCATGACGCGGATGGTCGGGTAGTCGACCTGGGGCAGCGCCGACACGGGCAGCAAGCGGTAAGCGATCAGGCCGGCCAAAACAATGGCCAGCATGCTCAGGGTGGTGGCTACCGGACGGAGGATGAACAGCCGCGAAATGTTCATGCGCCCTTCTTGGCCTTGTCGGTGGCAGCGGCGTCAGCAGGCGTGGCAGCGGATTGGCCTTGCAAGTGCAAGGTCGGGGTGGTGGGCACCTGATTGCTGTCGTTGACCACCTCGACCTCACTGCCCTCTTTCAGACGGTCGGTGCCTTCGAGCACCACACGATCACCAGCGGCGAGGCCTTCGGTGACAACGGTGTTTTCGCCGTCACTGGCGCCGACCTTCAATTGGCGAATAGTGACGTTCTTGTCGCCATCAAGCGCGTAAGCGAAGGTGCCGTTAGTGCCGAATTGAACGGCGGCGGACGGTACCAGCACCACACCTTTAAGGGTGTCGGCCAGCAAGTGAACGTTGACGAACTGGTTGGGAAACAGCGCCTGATCACGGTTATCGTAGCGGGCCTTGAATTTCAGAGTGCCGGTGGCCACGTCGATCTGGTTGTCGAGGCTTTGCAGTACGCCGCTGGCTTGCAGTTTGGTATCGCCGCGATCCCAGGCCTCAGCCGGCAGTTTGGCGCCGCTGCGGTAACGGGCAAGCACGGTTTCGAGGCTGTTTTCCGGCAGCGTGAAGGCGACGCTGATCGGTTGCGTCTGGGTGATTACCGCGAGGGACGTGGTGTCGTTGGCGGTCACCAGATTACCGACGTCTACCTGACGCAAGCCGACACGACCGGTAATTGGCGCACGGATCTTGGTGAATTCGAGATTGAGTCTGGCGTCGTTGACTGCCGCCTGATTGGTCTTGACCGTGCCCAGATACTGGCCGACCAGCGCCTCGGCGGTGTCCAGGGTCTGCTTGGCGATGCTGTCTTCTTTGTACAACCCACGATAACGCTCGACATCGACCTTCGCGTTTTTCAGTTGCGCCTGATTTTGCAGCAAGGTGCCCTCGGCCTGGAGCAAGGCGTTCTGGTACGGACGCGGATCGATCTCGGCCAGCAAGTCGCCAGCCTTGACCATCTGGCCTTCTTCAAAATTGATCTTGACCAGTTCGCCACCCACCCGGCTGCGCACGTTGATGGTGTTGAGCGCGGTCACCGTGCCCAAAGCCTTGTAATACAGCGGGAAGTCGCCCGTGACGACCGGCGCCACCCGCACCGGAACAGGCCCCGTGCCACCGCCGAAGCCCGGTCGCATCATCCCGGAACGCCCGGTATGACCGGCCGCCGCTTTCTCGTCGCCCTCCTTGTGGGCTGAACCGGCAGGCCAGAATTTCCAGCACAGGACGGCGATAACCAACAAGACAAGCAGGCTGATCAGCCAGCGACGGGCGTTGCGTGGGGACGATTGCATGGAGTGATTAACCATTGGGCGCGTGGGCTTCTTTTACGGGAGGCTGAACGATAAGCACTGGTGGGGATTTAGCAAAGCAGCTTTACCGGCAATTTACCTTCAACTTACGTTTCAAGGTGTGAGGCAAAACACTGATACACAAATGAAAACGGCCTGGACAGTGCCAGGCCGTTAACAATTGTAAAGCGCTTGTTTCAGAACATTTATTTCAAGACGGCCAGGGCCGCTTCGTAATTAGGCTCTTCAGCGATTTCCTTGACCAGTTCGCTGTGCAGAACGTTGTCGTTTTCGTCCAGAACCACCACGGCACGAGCGGTCAGGCCTTTGAGTGGGCCGTCAGCGATGGCCACACCGTAGTTCTCGATGAACTCGACACCGCGCAAGGTCGACAGGTTCTGGACATTTTCCAGACCTTCAGCGCCGCAGAAGCGAGCCTGAGCGAACGGCAGGTCAGCCGAGATGCACAACACCACGGTGTTGCTGATGTCGTTGGCCTGAGCGTTGAACTTGCGCACGGAGGTGGCGCAGGTCGGTGTGTCGACGCTTGGGAAGATGTTCAGCACTTTGCGCTTGCCGGCGAAGTCTTTCAGGGTGACATCCGACAGATTGCCGGCAACCAGGGAAAAGGCTGGCGCCTTGGAACCGGCTTGTGGCAACTGGCCGTTGACTTGAACCGGATTGCCTTTAAGGGTGACTTGAGCCATGACTTAGTCCTTCTGAACGTTGTTGTTGAGCATGCAAGAGGCCGAAGTTAAGCACGAAATTGTCCGACGACCTATGCCTTGACTGAAATTGTCATGTGCCGAAACGCAAAACTGCATACAACCCAAGTACTCAGTAGGCAGCTACACCGTTCCTGTTGAAACTGAAATCGTATTGAGGAATGTTCCCGCATTCTTCAGCGAGTCTTCCTACATAGATTTTTTTCTGCCCTTGTTACCGTGCCCGCCAGTCTTCGCGAACACAAACCAGGGACGGTTTCGACATCGCGCTCTTTTCCTCTTTGCTTAAGGATAAGCGTATGTTCCGGCCGGCCAATGCGGCGCATTTCTCGTTGCAGATTCCTGCGATCCGTCACGACTTCAAGGT